>CAZSSY010000070.1:0-15122 GCA_964609565.1 uncultured Natronomonas sp. | reverse complement strand
GTCTCGCATACGCCAATGCCGTCCGGCAATATCGATCCGATCTCCGGACGTATCTGGATGAACACCCCGACCCCGCCGTCGATGGATATATCGAGCAACTCACAACCCACGTCAAACGCATCCGTGCCCTCGACGGTGACGTCAGCCCGGACCACGCTGAATCGGTGATCCAAGCGACACAATCTATCACCCGCTATCTCGCAGACGACGAAGAGACAGCACTCACGGAAACAGAGACATACCTCAGCAATCTTTCATAACGCTCGAGCTCGTTGACCGTCACCGATTCTCTTTGGGAACCGACGCTTCATGGCGAGTCCTGCGTATTCAACACGTGTCCTCTGAGGCCTCCGACGTCATCGCTTCCCAGATAGTAGTCGGGATCAAGGGAGGTCGACGGTGATGTCTTCTTGGATACTGGTCGCTTTCACGGTATTATAGAGCAGCATGGCTCGGGTCATAGGCCCGACCCCGCCGGGCACTGGCGTAATGGCTCGCGTCACATCCTTGACCGCGTCGTAGTCGACGTCGCCAACAAGCTCGTACCCTTTCTCCGTTTCGGCATCGACCCGATTCACCCCGACATCAATCACGACCGTGTTCTCGCTCACCATATCGTCGGTGATAAATCCCGGATTTCCGGCGGCGGCGACGAGGATATCGGCGGCCCGTGTCTTCTCGGCGAGATTCGAGGTTCGTGAATGACACACGGTGACCGTGGCATTTCCATCCTCTGTCTTTTGAATGAAGAGATTCGCCAAGGGCTTCCCGACGATATTCGACCGTCCAACAATCACGACATCCGCGCCCTCTGTCTCAATGTCATAAGCCTCCAAGAGCTTCTGAATTCCATGGGGCGTGCAGGGCCGATACCGGTCGTGTCCCGCGACCAGCCGCCCCATATTCTCGGGGTGAAAGCCATCAACATCCTTCACCGGATCGACGCTCCGGAGCACCCGTCGCGTATCAACCTGCTTCACGAGCGGCATTTGGACCAAGACCCCATGGACATCCTCGTCAGTGTTGAGCGACGCAATTGTCTCATAGAGGCCCTCAGCCGGCGCATCTGTCTGAAGTTCAACATGAATACCGTTGATCCCCACTTCCTCACAATCCTGTTGTTTCATCGAGACATACGTCTCACTCGCCGGATCATCACTCATCAACACCGTTGCAAGACCAGGGGTGACGCCTGCCGCCTCAACTGTCGTGATACACTCAGAAAGCGCCGTCCGAATATCAGCTGCAACGGCGTCCCCATCAATGATCTCGGTCATTATGCCGTGGTGGACCGGCCGCCCGTATCAACATTCGGATTAGGGTATGTCTTGACACCGCCCGCCCATCTGCCTGGCCAGCCGTCACACCACACTCCATCGAGCGGTCACCGCCACGGCTAGAGTTCGCCTTCGATGACCTTTGCAGCAGTTAAGATCGGATCCCAGGTGGTGTTGAACGGCGGGGCATACGCGAAATCATAGTTCGCGACATCATCGATCGTGACATGCTCAGTAAGTGCGGCAACCAGACCATGGCTTCGATGGACCGCACCTTCCCCAAATTCGCTGGCGAGACTCCCACCGAGCACCTGGCCTGTCGGTTGGTCGACCGTCAAAGTCACTGATACCGTCCCCCCTTCAGGATAATACCCGGACCGAGATTTCGCGTCAATCGAATTCGTTAACGGCTCGAATCCGGCTGCGGCCGCATTGTCAGGATCAAGTATCCCGGTTCTGACAGCCTCGACATCGAATGCTTTCACCGCGGCTGTCCCGGCAACACCTCCACCTTTACTCGGGGTTCCCGCAACGGTTTGCCCTACGGCTCGGCCATGCCGATTCGCCGTCAATGCAAGCGGAATATAAACAGGGTCACCAGTGACCACGTGGCGTGTCTCCGCACAGTCACCAGCGGCATACACATCGGCGATATTCGTCTCGCGATAGGCATCTGTCTCGATGGCGCCGGTCGGACCGAGGTTGATACCAGCATCCGTCGCGAGTGCCGTTCGTGGCCGCACGCCCGTCCCCAGCAACACCATTTCGACAGGCACTCGCTCGCCGTCGGTCACGACCGCAATCCCACCGTCAACGTCACGCAACGCGGTCACCGCCGCATTTCGATAGACAACAACCCCTTGCTCGGTGAGATGGTCCTGGACAAATTCGCTTGTCGCCTCGCTGAACTCATTCAGGATCCGGTCGCCGCGCTGGAATAGATGGACTTCGAAGTCATTGGCCGCCAACGCCTCCGCCATCTCAACGCCAATGTATCCGCCGCCAACGAGCCCGACCGGACCGGTACACGTGTCGAGAAACTGGCACGCCGGACCACGATCTGGTTGTTGAAGAGATTCTTCGTGGCGCGATCGGGCAACAAACTCACGGAGCTCCTTGCCAGCGGACATCGAGCCAAGAGTGAAGACACTGTCAAGCTCGACGCCCTCAATCGGAGGCAGGGTCGCGGCCGCTCCAGTGGCAATCAACAGATGATCGAATGGTTGCACCACCTCTCCATTTGGGCCATTTGCCACGACCTGTCGACTGTCTGGATCAATCGCAACGACCTCATGGTGCAACCGGAGATCGATATCGCGTTCGTCTCTGAACTCTTCAGGCGTCACCGACACCAGATCGTCGAGCGACTGGATTTCTCCTTTAATGTAATATGGGAGCCCGCACGCTCCGTAGGACACCCATTCACCTTGTTCGAAAACCACCACGTCCAGGTTGGGGTTATCCCGTTTTGCCTTGCTCGCAGCCGACATCCCGGCTGCATCCCCACCGACGACAACGAACACAGCCATACTAGCTCAATAGAACTCGCCAGCGAATAAAGCTGGGACGGCTTGCACCCCGCCAGCACACACGCAGGCACGTGGCGATACTCTAGACAGCCATACCTGCACCTTCCCGTCCTACGCGGAATAAAACGGGAACTCCTCACAGAGAGCGTCGACTTCCGCAGCCGCCTTGTCTTTCACGTCCGAATCGTCGGGCGCATCAATCACCCGAGCGATGATATCGGCGACGTGTCTACACGCCTGTTCATCGAATCCGCGCGTGGTGAGCGCCGGGGTTCCCGCACGAATTCCCGATGGATTGAACGCCGACCGGGTCTCGCCCGGCACCGTATTCTTATTGAGAATCACGCCCACCTCTTCGAGTGCTTCCTCCGCGACCGTCCCGGATGTGTCGGGATGCGACTCCCGGAGGTCGACCAACACCAGGTGGGTATCCGTCCCTCCGGAGACTAACGAGAACCCATGTTCCATGAGTCTGTCACCGAGCGCGACTGCATTGGCCACCACCTGTTCGGCATACTCCGTAAACTCTGGGTTGAGCGCTTCCCCAAACCCGACAGCCTTTCCTGCGATATTATGCATCAGCGGTCCGCCTTGCCCGCCTGGAAAGACCGCTGAGTCGATTGCGTCTGCATACTCAGCCTCACACATGATGATGCCACCTCGCCCAGCCCGGATTGTCTTATGCGTCGACCCGGTGACAAAGTCGGCAATCCCAACCGGTGAGGCATGCACTCCAGCCGCAACAAGCCCCGTGATATGCGCAATATCCGCCAGATGATACGCGCCGACGGCATCCGCTGTCCCTTGGATCCGCTCGAAGTCAACTTCTCGCGGATACGCTGAATAGCCTGACACGATGATATCCGGTTCGAACCGGCGCGCCTGCTCATCTAACGCCTCATAGTCGATATACCCGGTGTCCGGATCGACTTCATACTGTGCAACCTCATAGAGCTGTCCGGCGAAATTCGCCGGGTGCCCATGACTCAGGTGCCCGCCATGCGTTAGATTCAACGAGAGGATGCGGTCACCCGGCTCCAGCATCGCCAGATAGACACCCATATTCGCCTGGGTTCCCGAATGCGGCTGGATATTCACGTGGTCGGCATCCCAGAGGTTCTTGGCTCGCTCAATCGCGACGGTCTCAATTTCGTCTGCCCATTCACAGCCTGCATAGTACCGTTCCCCCGGATACCCCTCAGCATATTTGTTCGTTAACTCCGAGCTTTGGGCTTCCAAGACCGCCTCCGACGCATAATTTTCCGACGCGATCATCGCCAACGTCTGTTCCTGACGGGCACGTTCACCCTCAAGGGCAGCCGCAACTGTCGGATCAACCGAACGGACTTCCTCATAGCTCATACTGGACGGTCCGGCGTGCCGCGACAAGAAGCTACCTTCTTCGGCGAAACCCCTATCTCAGTGACAGAGCTTCTCTTGCCATCGTGCTGGCGGCACCACGACTAGCGAAACGCAGACCGCGACGTCACGATATCGTTGTACCCCGACTGGGAGAACCCATCGATTCTGCACCCGACCGACCACGCGTCCACCCGGGATTGGACTGCCACTACCCGTGTCCGAGGAGCCATGCGTGGTCCGTCGGCTGCTGGCGGCTTCAGAGAGTGCCACCCGACCGGGTGACTCCATGAATGCCTCCTCGTGGAAACAAATTGCTAGGGAAGCTAGGGGTTACAACTATGCATGATGAGTGCAACTGCCATGTGAATGGTAACCTGGGCGGCATCAGGAAATGAAATCTGCGGCTATGGCGGGTCCGGTCGGATCCGCCTACCGATGGATAACTGGCAGCCAGGTGGGAACCCTCCCACCCTCTCTATGCCGGTCGACGCCGTCGTCGTTGGCACCGCAACCGGCCTCCACCTCCCACCAGGCGATGCGTCGATCACCTCACCGTCGGCGGTACCCCTTCAACCAGGAGATTTCCCCGACGCAACCTACCGACTTGTCATCCACGGAGAGATTGATGTCTGTCTGGCGATGGAAGGCCCCTTTTCCATTGATGCCGGTGACCCGCCGTGGATCCGGTGGCCCGAACCCACTGCAATCGCGGTCGGATTTCATGACCCTCACAACGACCGGCCAGCCCTCACGGTCCCCCCGTCGCCGGATGGATTGGCAACAGCGGTGACTGCCGCCGGCCAGACACATTCAACCACCGGCCCTGAACGGTCACACCCTGGCTTCAGGCCACCGACACCCACGGTCACATTTGGAGACGAGTCAATCCCCGCCGCCCTGACTCCCGATGCAGATAGTCCGACGATACGCGTGCCTGCCACGGTGATCGATGTCCTTGTCGCTGCTCCTCTTGCGTACTATCTCGGCGCCAGCTTGGCCGTTGGAGACGGCCGGCCGCACCTCGAGAGTGACGCAATTGAGTATACGTTTGAAGCTCGGCCGACCTTCGTCGAGACGGTTTCACGGATCCTTCGTGGCGTGGTCGATCTTGACACGCGGCTTCGCACCATCCCCGGTGAATCTGGTCGATTGGTCGACGGACCTCGGGCAGATGAGTTGGCATCGGCGTCGCCGAGTGAGCGTGTTGCATACGTCATGGATGCGTCCCTGGACACGCTCCCGCGGTGGCCGCTTTCGACATACATCAATGCGGATATTGAGAATGGCCGGTATCTCCCGTATCTCTTGGATCGATTAAGCCTCGTGTATCCCGCAGCCGCGTCCGCACTTGATCCACAGGCGCTCCTGCGTCGGTGTCTTGATGAATTTTATCGGGGGAATGCACCGACGATTGATGCGGTTGAGCCGTCGTTGACGGATAGCCACTCTCACGCCTGGCTCGGCGATGGGACACCGGTCGATGCCTACACGCTCCGCGGCGGTGAACCGTCGGATCGTCCATCCCCGCAGGACCTTCGCATCGATGTGGTGTGTAATGCGCCGGAAATGGCGGCTGAACAGGATGTGGCCGCCGTGTATCGACAGAATCTCCAGGCACCCGATGTTGATGTCCGGCTTCACCAGCAGGTCTCTACGTCAGAGCTTGCAGCGATCTTCGAGCGGGCAAGCGATCTGGTCCATTTCATTGGGCACTGTGAAATTGGTGGTATCGTGTGTCCGGATGGCCCGTTTGCGGCTGAAAACCTCGCAGAGTGTGGGGCGACAGCGGTGGTTCTCAACGCCTGTGGATCCTACTACGAGGGCTTTGAGCTGGTGCGAGCGGGAGCGACTGTCTGTGCGGTGACGTTACGGAAAGTCCTTGACGATCAGGCTGTCACACTCGGCACGACGTTCGCTGATCTGCTGGCAAACGGCTTTGCGTTTGACCGGGCATTATCACTTGCACGAGGCGAGATTATTGTCGGTCAGGATTATGTGGTCGTTGGTGATGGCACCTATCGGCTGTGTCCGCCGCAGGGGCCGCCTGGACTGTATCGGATCCGCGACGCCGCGGATGGATTCACTGTCCAGTATGAGGTGCTCTCGCCTGATTGGGCTGGTCGGCGGTATGTTGACCCGATTACTGGCGAGGATCGCGTCTGTGGCGAGCAAACGATGGCCACGGTGGATCGATCCACTATTTGCGATATTTTAGCGCGGCGTCCCGTCCCGGTTCGCTTTGACGGTGGGCTTGAATGGTCGCCGGAACTGGCGGACCGACTCCGGGCGAGGAGGCAACAGAGTTAACTGCCTCGGTTTCCGACTCACGAATAGGAGCAGAGCCGGTTCCTCCCGGGTTTTTATGTGTAGTTGGGGACATTTCCAGTCGGTATCCCGCTAATATTAAATAGGCGCATTGACATACTTGTAAATACGATAATGAAATCAAATCTCCTTGAGCGGACAGTAGCGGACGTCCTCACCGAGGCACTGGATTCTACCGACTCCGAGTTGTATATCGTCAATCCGACACCAGCGACAGTTGAGGCACTGATCGACGTCATGGACGACACAACCCCGCGTGTCCGACTGCTTGCCGATGAAACGGCACTGAAAACGGTGATGGCTGATTTCCTCGTCGCCAGCCAGGCCGCCGACCTCGTCGAAGCCGACCGATTAGCCATCCGGACCTATACAGCGGGAACGAACACACTCCTCGTCACCGACTCTTCCGTCGTCTCCGTCGTAGAAGCTGGCGACCGCGTTGCTGGCCTCGCAACCGATGATCAAGCCTTCATCGACAACGCGTACGATGAATTCAGCGATATCTGGAATGACGCCCCCGCCTATAACCTCCGCACCCCAGCCATCTCGCGCGTCCGTCAAACACTCACAGACGACCTCGGTGAGACAACCGCCAACGATTTTGACGCTGTCCTCTCTTCGTTAGAAACCGCACGTGGGGACGGCGACGGACTCGACGAAGTCACCATATCTCTCCTTGTCGCCGCGAAAAACGAAGACCTCCTCTATGACATCTCGAAGTGGGGCGAAGATGTCGGTATCGCCTCAAAAGCCACCTTCTCCCGGACCAAAACACGGCTCGAGGAAATGGGCTTGATCGACACCGAAAAAGTCCCGATTGATGTCGGACGGCCACGGCTTCGATTGAAACTCGGCGACGACCGCCTCCAAGACGCAGACAACGGCCAACTCGCCAGCGTTGCCCAATCAATGCTCGCCGCCTAACCCACCATCGATACCGATCCACCCACCACTCCCAACCAACAGATATTCCGCCCCCTCACCCACGCCCGATATGACTCTCTCGCCGTCGCAGCACGCATCTCACACCGTGGCACTTCTCGCCAATCGATCACCGGTTTGCCCACGAGGGCCTGCCGCCACCACACAGTGGCAGGATCACTGACCCGTGGCAACCATCGGCCTCGTTGGTGACGGTCCCGCTCTTGATGCGGTCAGAGCCGCCCTCACCGACACGGATGCCACACCGACAACGATCGCTCCACCAGACGTCTCGACGACTGATATCGTTACCATCGCTGGCCGGTTCGACGACGAGACACTGACCGAGGCAGCAGACGCCGCCCACGACGCAGCCATCCCCCACCTCGTCATCGAACTCGGCGGGATAGGAGGCCACCCGGTCACCGGCGTTACGGCCGCCATTTCCGGCCACACCACCGACTCGACGTGTTACCGGTGTCTCTGCGGTCGCGTCAATGCAGCCGCCCCGGCAACTGACGACGGCGACATCGACATCGACCGAGCAACGGCCCGGTACGCTGGCGCACTCGCCGGCCACGAACTCACCGGCCTGCTTGAGGACCGCCCTGCCCACATCATCGGGACCGTCAGAGAAATCCCGCATACCGACCGACGGCTTCTCCCGCTGCCATTCTGTCGGTGCGCGCCAACCGATACACCAGCGGGCTTGGTTCCCCAGACGGACAATGATCGATCCCTCTCAGACGCCATCGCCCGCGCTGAACAAGCGTTCGATGACCGCATCGGTCCCATCGCTACGATCGGTGAAGCCGAGTCATACCCCACGCCGTATTATCTCGCAGAATTGACGGCAACCCCGTTTTCCGACGCCGACGTCCCAGACCACGCTGCCGGGGTTGCCGCCGACTGGAATCCGGCGTATATGAAGGCCCTCGGCGAAGCCTTAGAGCGGTACAGCGCTGCGGTCTATCGAGACGCCACCTTCACATCCGCCGGCCCGGACTGTCTCGATCCAGCCCGATTCGTCCAACCAGACCCGCGTGTCGAGACCGAAGACGTTACCAGATGGTATCCTGCTGAAGACATCCAGACACACTCCACCGTCCAGGTCCCGGCGGAACTGGTCGTGTTCCCTCCACCTGAGCGAACCATCCGGCCGGCTATCACCACCGGGTTGGGCCTCGGGAACGACGGCGTTACGGCGCTTTTGTCAGGCCTCTATGAAGTCATTGAACGGGATGCAGCGATGCTCGCCTGGTATTCAACCTACCAGCCACTCGGTCTGCAGGTTGCCGATCCAACCTATCAGACTTTAGCGAAACGAGCCCGCAGTGAATCACTCCAGACGACAGCAGTGTTACTCACCCAAGATATTGATATCCCCGTGGTCGCCGTCTGCGTCTACCGCGACGATGACTGGCCGCGATTCGCCACCGGCCTCGCCGCGCACATTGACCCCGCCACAGCAGCCCGAGACGGCCTGGCAGAAGCAATTCAAAACTGGATGGAACTCCGACGCATGGGGCCCGATACCGCCGCTGACCAATCCGGCGCAATCGGACACTACGCTGACTTCCCGCCCATCGCTGCGGACTTCGTGTCGCCAGACACCACCATTGCGGCGTCAACACTCGCCCCTGCGTCGGACCTATCTGGCCCCACCGAACTCACGACAGTCATCGATGTTGTCACAACAGCCGGACTTGATATCTACGCTGCCCGACTTACGCCCCGCGACATTGAGCAACTGGGATTTGAAACAGTCAGGATCCTCATCCCGGCAGCACAACCATTATTCACAGATACAGCATACTTCGGTGACCGCGCCCGGACAATTCCAACGGACCTCGGGTTTGTCCCCCAACCAGACCGCGACCATCACCCATATCCGTGACTTCCACCGCCTGACGTGCTCGTTTGCGCTCGCTCGTTGAGCGTGGGGGCTTTGTGCCTCAGATTCACCTACCAATTTCGGCGTGACGACCGACTGCGCTACATGTACATTCGGTCGTCGTGAGCTGTTTCTTGTTGCTGTTGTGCTTCGAGTCGCGCAGCGAGCTCTTCGTATTGTTGGGCGACCGTTTCGGCGAACGCTTCCAACGGTTCCATATTGAGATCTAACGCATACACGGCGTTGAGTGCTTCGAGGAGACGGAGTGCTGCCTCGACATCGGGCGTTTGGGGGTGGACCGGCGTCACGAGCACACAAGTTTTCAACGCCGTATCGAGACCGCGTTGTGTCAACGCGGCGGTCACCCCTTCGAGGAATCCACCGGACATTGGGGGGATACCGTGGTCCCCTTGGAGTCGTGCCTGCTGGAAATCCTCACTCGCAATGTAGAACGCGCGGTGATCATCTGGCGCGTGCCCAATCGGGACACCCGACAGCACAATGAGTTCCTTAAGGCCATGCTCATCGCTGTACTCAAGGATCGCATTTGCAAACGGGTCCGCAAACTGCGGTGGAATAAATAGTTCACCGACGAGCACCGTTTCGGCCAAGTTCTCAGTCGAATACAACCGGGTATGATGACGGGGCGTCCCGTTTTCGAACGGGGTGATCGCGGGAAGTGTATCGACTGACACGTGCCCGGTTTCGTCCAATTCGAGATGCTCGGTGAGGTAATTCGCGGCTGTCAGGCCGGCGAGGCCAAACTCCGTGAACCCCGCAATGAGGGTTTCAGTCGGTTCATCCAGGTGGACATCAACGCCTGGCTGGTGGCTAGCTTCGACCATACCGGGACAACGACGCGATAAACTATAGTCATCATGGGAACGTTTTTTCCGTCGCCCACCGACCGCTGGGTATGGCACGCGAGGCGGTGCTCCTGCAGGTTGACACCCCAACGCCGACACCAACGCCGTTCGACGGCGAACTCGGTCGCCCTGATATCCTCCCAGAGTTCATCCCGCTGGGCATCTACCAACTAGTTGTTTCTATCATCCTCGTCTTGGTTGCCTATTATATTTCGAGAGTTGTCCGTCAGGTCCTCGGCCGGCGTATTGCCCGTCGATTTAAACGGCCATCAGTGAGTCGCACAATCCTCCGCGGTATCCAGGCGCTTATCATGGTGTTTGCCATCTTGACTGCGCTCAGCTTCATGGGGTTAGGCCTGGGGAATATCGCCCTCTCTGTTGGGGTGTTTTCCGCTGTCGCGGGGATTATCCTTGCTCCGATTATTGGGAATTTCATCAGCGGGGTGTTCGTGTTAACGGAACAACCCTATGAAATCGGGGATATGATTGAGCTTGTCGACACCGA
The DNA here is from genome assembly GCA_964609565.1 of uncultured Natronomonas sp. GTDB lineage: Archaea > Halobacteriota > Halobacteria > Halobacteriales > Haloarculaceae > Natronomonas. The sequence continues at coordinate 4,443 of CAZSSY010000070.1, read as the reverse complement.
GACAGCCGGATTTGTGGAAGATATCACGCTGCTGTACACCAAAGTCTTCACGCTCGATAACACCTTTTTGGTGATGCCGAACGGGGAAATGCGGCAACGCGACGTCGTGAACTACTCTGCCGAAGATACACGCGTTCGCCTCACACTCGAAGTAGGCGTTACATACGAGAGTGACATTGGGGTTGCGCGCACCCAAATGGAGGCTGCAGCCAGCGAAATCGACGGCATCATCTCTGGGGGGCCCGCGATCCGGATCGGGAGTGCCCGTTACCCCGCCGCGCCGACCTGTTATATCCGTGAGTTTGGCAACAGCGAAGTTCTCTTACGCCTCCGATACTGGGTCAACGAACCATACAAACAAACAAAAATCCGGTCAGCCGTGATGACAGGCGTCTGGCAGCGGTTCGACGAGCACGACATCGAGATCCCGTACCCCCACCGCCACATGGTCTTCGATGATACCAGCGGTGAACTCCAGGTCGCGTTCCGTGAATCAGACGAACAACTCACCGCCCAGCGGAGTGGCGCCACACGACGAGGTCAACCCCAAGACCCGGAAGCAGATCCAGCAGTCAGTACTGATGCTGCGTCGGAGGCGGCCACGCCCCCTGACGCCGAGACCGGCGACTCGACAGCGACCACCGACGATGCGGTACCGGAGGACACCACGGACAGCGAAACCGACGACGAATAACTACAGGGGTTTGTTAGGGTCCAGCGGTGATGACTTCACACTCGAGTTCAGTTCGAAGGAACTGTTCGACATCCGGATCGTCAACAAGGCGATTGACCATGCGCCGCCAGCGACTCACCTGTTTTTGCCCGATGACGACAAAATCGGCATTCTCACCAGCCACCTCATCGAGAATGGTCTCCTCGACGAGGAACCCTGACCGGACGACGTACCTCGCCCGTGACAGGTTCCCGAAATCGCGTTCAACCGCTTTTTTGAGTTCCGTCCGGGTGACATGGTCGTTGTTCTGATAGAGATTGATGTGCAGCACGGTGAGGGCTGCATCGTGCTCATCGGCAAGTTCAACCCCCCGGTTCAACGTGGCTCGCGACTGCTGAGAGAGGGGATATCGGACCGGGACCACGACCAGCGTCATTAATACAGACGAGCGGTGCCCCCCGCCTGAAGGTTCCGGTTGCCACCGCCCACCATCCCTCGTCCACACCCTCCCGTCACTCCCTGTGGGAGGTCACCGGCTCACCCGAACGATACGGCCGTCGAGTGTCGGATTGATCCCGACCGTTCGCGCATACTCCGCCAGGACCTCGTATTGAGTGTCGAGCGTCATCGGCGGCGAGACACCGGTTAACGTCGGGAATTCTTCGGGGGTATGCAGGAGGAATTCAGTGGTGGCGAGGCGATACGGTTCCGCCGGCATGATCTGGTCGCCGTCGACAGTCACGTCTCGAAGGGTGTGGGCTGTGACGTCGTATACGAGTCGTGCGCCAGCGATATGTGCATGCCACCATTCTTCTTCGCCGAACCCGGGTGTCGCTGCGGCTTCACGGAAGGTTTCTCGAAGCTCGGACCCGCTGAGCCGGAGGACCACGACAGGTTCTTCGAAGGGAACGAGGCTCACAAGGTCACCCAGCGTGATGTCTCCAGCCAGCGGCGGGCCAGTCCGAATCCCACCGCTGTTCTGCAAGCCTACGATCGGTCGACCATCGTCCACCGCGTGGGTGGCTGCCCACCGGTAGGCATCTGCAACGAAGTTCCCGACACGGCTTTCGCCGCGGAAGGCCTCCTGTTCGCGGCGACGAATCGGGGTGTCGACCTCACCGACGACCGTATCGAGACCCGTCGCTGCCAATCGATCGATATACCGGGCATACAATGCCTCATCGACCGGGCCGGCCACCACCGGATGCCGCGTCACTGCGTCCGTTGGGAGATCAACTTCGTAAATACAGTCACCGCCACTCCCTGGCCGGATAAGCTGTGTCTCATTGACATTGTCAGTCCGTTCCGCATGGACATGGCCGCCCAAGATGACATCGACATCGTCGATTTGCGCTAAGTCGTCATCGCCACGGCCCACATGGGACAACACAACGATATGATCGACACCTGCAGCGGTGAGGTCCTGTACCGCGGTCCGCGTGGCGTCGAATGGATCCGTGAATGTCAACTCGGCTGCCTGTGGATTCGCGGTTTGCGTTGCCGGATCTGTGACACCAATAAATCCAACGGTCACCCCGTTGTGTGTTCGTGTGGCGGTTGCGTTGACATCTGCAAACCGGGCGTCACCCTGGTAGATGTTCGCGGAAATCCACTCGTGAGGAGCGGCAGCGACCAGTTCTCGTGTCCGGTCGAGACCGTAATCGAAATCGTGATTCCCAAACGTGGCGAGCGTCGGCGAGACCGCCTCGTAGAAATCCAATGCCTGCTCACCCCGCGTCATCAAGGGGAGCACCCCCGGCGCAATATTGTCGCCGGACCCACACACCACGGCGTCAGCGTCACGCTTCTGGGTGATGAGGCCGGCGAGCCGAGCAATCCGCTCGGGGTCATCGTGGGCATTCTCGATATCAGCATAATGCAACACCCGCACACCTCTGGATTCTGGGGGGATCTGCAAAACCGTATCGAGACCGTGACCGTTTTGCCGAGCGCTATCAATCCATCCATATGGACCAGCGGCACGGCCCAGACGGGCAACAATTATACCTATCTCGGGAGACCGAACGCGGGAATAAAGGCCCGTTCCGCGTGGTCTATGCGGATCCGGACGGTCAACGCCGCTGGGGATTTTTCTGTACCAACTGTGAGACCTTCGATAATGCGGTCGACTCCATGGGCCGCATCAAGTGCAATATTTGTGCGAATTTTCATAAGGCCGAAGAATGGGATGCCGCCCACGAGTAGCTGGGACCGCCCGACCTGGCGACGGTGTCATCTTCGCTACTATGACTCGTCTCACTACAGCGTTCGTTTTCGGTTCCATCTTGGCCCAGCCACTCGAGTTGCTCGGTAGTGTACTCTATGTTATCTGGCATGGTTCTGACAAGTGGCGTGGAGTCTGCTGATTTGTTGGTCTCGTGATGGGTACAGGTCATCGACGGGGTCGGTACCAATCTTTATCTCTCGCGGGCTGTTATACACTGTCGAATGGGAGCTGTTACCACATCCCTCATTGACGCGGCACGGACCATCTTCACCGACCTCGGCTACGACGTGACCGAGGCGGGTGATGAACTACGCGCTGAACGCAAATGGAGGACGGTCCACGTCACCACAGCTGCCCCCCGCGACGCCCCAACACACGGCAATTTCCGGTGTTTCGTCACGCAGGCCGATCGCGCCAAAACCGTCCAATCCCGCCTGCTCTCCCTGGAGCCAGACTACGACTGGGCCGTTATCAGCATTCGGGATGACGGCTATCACATCCTCCATCCCGAATCTGACGTCCTCTCAGCGCCCTAACCACTCAACAGCCGCCGCAACCCCTTCCCCCGGGGGCACATCATGCCCCGCTCTGGCAAGGGTCTCCCCGAGTGCGCCCAATGTCTCTAAGATAGGGCCACGACGCGCGCCATACCCCATACAGCCAATCCGGACTGCCTCATCCGCAAACGCCCCCAACCCGGTCGCAATCTCAACATCATGGTCATCACGCATTGCTGCCACCACCTCTCCGGGTGCAAACCCAGGCGGCAACCGAGCCGTGGTGAGACTTGGCAAGCGGGCAGCCGCATCCACGACGGGTTCCATGCCGAGTGCCCACAACCCCTCTTGGAGTGCTGTGGCCACCCGCCGATGTCGCTCCCATCGCTCACTCAGGCCTTCCTCCTGGACCAACCGGAGCGCCTCTCGTAACGCATAGATGTTGTTGATCGGTGCGGTATGGTGATAGGCTCGTTCCGCTCCCCAATATTCATCCAGCAACGAGAGATCCAAATACCACGACTGCACCGGGTCGCTCCGCTCGCGGATTTTGGCCATCGCGGTTGCATTCACCGACAAGGGACTCGCCCCCGGCGGACACGAGAGACACTTCTGGCCAGCCGCATACGCCACATCAATCCCCCACGCATCCATCCGGAATTCAACGCCACCGATCGATGTCACACAATCCGCGATAACGAGTGCATCATGCGCGTGAGCCGCCGCCGTAATCTCCGACATCGCAGGCTGTTCGACCCCGGTTGAGGTCTCCGCATGGATGACACCCACAATATCGGGATCATGCTCCTCGCAGATGGCCTCGACCGTCTCGGGATCTAACGGTTCTCCCCACGGCGTCTCCACGTCAACCGGGCTGCCACCGGCCCGCCGAACCATCTCAGCCATCCGATCACCAAAATAGCCGTTCCCCGGCACGACTGCCGTATCTCCCGGCTCAACCACGTTCGTCACAGCCGCTTCCATCGCCGCGGATCCCGTCCCACTCACCGGGATCGTCCACTCATTATCTGTCAACAGTGTCGCTC
>CAZSSY010000069.1:0-15535 GCA_964609565.1 uncultured Natronomonas sp. | reverse complement strand
ATCTTCGCCAGGATGAGTCGAAGACGGTCCAAGCGTGTCGAGACGTGATCGATAAAGCCGCTGCCAAGGGCGTAGACGTGGTGACCATCGGGGGTGACCTATTCGATTCGCCGGAGGATGCAGAGGCGTTGCGCCCGGAGCTCCGTGAACTATTGACCGGCAACCCGTTCGATATGCTGGCGATTCCGGGAAATCACGATGAAGACGTGTATCGAGAGAATCTCAGGTTCGGGAATGATCTGGATATTCTCACGGAAACACCATACACAGCGGTTGAAATTGCGGATATCGAGGTTGTTGGTGTTCCCTTTACCGCCACGTTGACTGAGGAGCTGTTTGCCGCGTTACAGAGGCAGAGCAGCGAGAAGACACAGATCTTGTTGCTGCATTGCACGCTGGATATCGGGTTCCAGTCTGCCGCTGTGGGGCAAGACGAGGGAACGTATTTCCCGGTGACGAAGGCGACATTGGCTGAGCTTGATTACGACTATGTGTTAGCCGGGCATATCCACTCGCAAGTGCGGGAGGTCCCGTTGGCGAACGGTGGCAAGTTCGTGTATCCTGGGTCCCCGGTGTCTCACTCGACGACCGAAAAGGGCCAACGTAATGCGGTCGTCCTTGATACGGCTGCCGATGACGTATCGGCTGTCCCGCTGGATACGTTTTATCACGATTCGCTGTCGAAACTGGTCCGTCCTGGAGAAGAAGATACCGCACTTGCGGAGCTCGAGCGATGGGTGGCCCAGCGGGCAGGGGATGATTGTGAACTGGAGATCGTTCTTGATGGGTTTATCGATCAAGCGGAGGATGAGTTCTATGAAGCGCTGAAAGCGGCGGCCGCTCCAGTAGAGCCAACGGATAAAACCCGGTCGGTGACGACGGTCCTTGACCACCCGTTATATCACCGGTTTATGGAACGGCTTGAGGCCAGGGATGATATCGACGATAAACAGATGGTGGAAACGCGCGTGATCGAGGTGCTCTCACAGCTGATGGCTCAAAACAAGGTGCAGCCGTCATGAAGCTGCGTCAGATATACCTCCGGCAGTATGGGCCGCTTCAGAAGGACCTCGAATTAGCGGACGCGATCAACGTGATCCGGGGTCCGAATGAATCAGGGAAAACGCTCCTGGTTGAGGGATTACTGAAACAGCTTACGGCGGGATCCATCACGAACCCGGTTATCGAGACAACTCCGGAGGGGTTTGTCGAGCTCTCGGTGAATGGCGGCCAGTATAAGATCGATGATGATAATCCGTTCGCCGACTACTGTGAGGAACACTACAATCAAGCGATTCGTCCAGAGGAGTTGCGGAATGTATTCGTCATCCGGAGTGGTGATCTCTCGTTTCACAACGAAGATGAATTTTACACTCACATCACAGACAAGCTCACCGGGCGACGCGTTGAAGATATCGAGGTGATCAGAGAGGCGCTTCGCAAGAATGGCCGGCTCACCAAGAAGAATCTGAATATATCGTCCCGCCAGTCACATCATGATGCAGGGGAGCAACTTGAAATGGCGGAATCACTCAAGAGCGAGATTGACGACTATCTGATGGATGCCCGAGCGGATGATATACACGATGCAGAAACGCGGTATTTCACCGCAAAGACCAAAGAGGAGGAGTTGGAGACACGGATTGAACGGCTTGAAGCAGCGAAAGAGGCAGCAGAAAAACGGGAGACATACAGGAGCTTGCAGGCGGATAAAGAGACGATTCAAGAGAACCTCGAAGAGTTAGATGGGTTGCCTGACCAGTCGATGTTGGCTGAGATCGACGACCGAGTACAGACGTTGCGTGCGGAACAGGGCCACCAGGATGCGTTGGAGGCACAGACGGAAACCAATATCACGCTGGCAAAGTGGGCGCTCGGTGGCGGCGTTGCCACCTTCGGGCTTTCGCTCGTATTCGGGTTGCCGGTAGTCGGTGTGGTGGCTGCTCTTCTGTTTGTGGTGGCCTGTGGCTATTTCTGGCATCAGGCAAATCAGGCCAGCACCGATCTGGGTGAGTTGACCGCTCGCGAACAGGAGATTGTGTCAGATGCCCGTGCTGCTGGGCTTTCGTTCGCTGACAAACACGAAATCCGGGGCGAAATCAGTGATATCGCGGAGCAGCGAGAAACTTTGCTGTCTGACAACCAGGGGAAGAAGGCTGTACTGGCGCGTGAATTGGAGTTTGAGGCTGACACGATGCGAGAGGTTGTGAGTATGGCTGAGGAGAAATTGAGCGAGTTCGAGGTCCGCATTGACGAGACAGTAGAAGTCGAGTACGACAGCCAGGCGCATGAATCAGCGAAACAGGAGCTTGCGGAGGTGAAAAGCACACGACAGACGTTAGAGGAAACGCTTGAGGCGCACAACAAACAGTTACAGAGGTTCCGAACAGCCGCCGCTGAGTTGAACTTCAGCATCTTTGTCGGTGACCCACTCGATCTGGAAGTTGAGAATCTTGACGCGTTGGAGACGTTGAGCAAGCGATTGAACGAATTTGTCGCCGCGATCGAGGATGATGCGGAGGCCTCACGGACCGCCATCGATATTTTCGATGCAATACAGGCTGAGGAAAAAGAGGAGACAGCCGAGTTGTTCGAGGAGGGAAGTCGTGCATCAGAGATTTTCCACGAAATTACGGATGGGAGATACGACCGAGTGACTTACGACAACGATGACAATGAATTGCAGGTGGTCAAATCAACCGGTGAGAGATTTGACCCCGAAGAGTTGAGTGAGGGGACCCGAGATCAGCTCTACCTCTCTATCAGAGTGGCGCTTGGTGAAGAAATCCTCGATGGACAGCCCGGATTCTTTATTATGGACGATGCGTTTCTCACGTCTGACCCCGACCGGCTGGAGACGCAGGCAGATGTCGTCGAACAGTTGGCTGAAGATGGCTGGCAAATTGTCTATTTGACCTCGAAGCCGGATGCAGTCTCAGTGCTCTCCGCTCGCTGTGACAACGATATCATCGACCTCGAACCCCTCAAGTAACACGACCCATCCGAATTGCCATCGCTTGCGTGCGTGCATCCGACGATTCGTCGGTATCGACTGCTGGCGGAGACTATCGTATGGAGCCCAATGAGAGACAGATGTCGAGAGATGAGGTGGCTGCCGGTGTTTGAGGTGAGGAAATTCGGGGTTCTAGTGGGTGAGGTACCAGCCGAATACGAGGGGTGAAATGAGGAGTGTGATCGGGATGAGGATCCAGACTTGGCCGGCGAGGACGTTGTATTGGCCGAGCGTGACAGCGGGGGGTGGCTTCGATGTAGCCGATGAGAAACTCGAAGCCGACGGTGAGGACCGTCCAGCCGAGGCCAATGACGACCAGTTCCGACCACTGATACGAGATCGCCGTGTTGGTAAAGTACAGAAACGATATGAGGAGGATAGCGAGGGCCAAAAGGAGCGTGCTCAGGACGTGTCCGGGATAGTCGCCGACTCGTGGAATGAGGATGGCTTCACGGAATCCCCCATTGAGGACGGCGACGACTGCCATGAGGACCCACAGCCCTAGCGGGTAGAGGAACACACGTAGCCGGATCGCCGCGTCCACCCCCGAGAGTGCTTCGGGAGGCATCGAGATACTAGCCAGTTCGGACGAGAGCGATAAAAACGATGGGTCAGAAACCCCCGCCCGATGGCTGGTGGTTGGCCATGGCGAGGGTGTAGAGGTAGGTGGCGGCGAAGGCCGCTCCGATGAGTGGTTGGGAGAAGCGAGCCGGCGATGAGTACTATGGTGGTGGCGGCCTGCCACCGATGAACAGCATGAGGCAGTGTCTCCGTAGGCCTCATACGCAGCTACCGCACTTTGGTTATTCCACGCCAACAAGAGTGAGGGAGCATCGTTGCCCGATGTCTCGCCAGTCACTCGAACTGTGCCTGGTGGCTGTCAATCTCCATGGGGTGAGCAGGTAACGCGATAGTAGGTCTCGTTGTGTGCAGCGATTAACGCGTCTGTGTCGCCACTATGGGTGTTCTGAAATGGACACCTGACGCCATGGCGGGCCAGGAACCGTGTGGCTGTCAGTTCGTGTTCGTATCCACGGAGTTGCAGCCGGCACTGGCGGCGGTCGCCACTAGTTGTCTCACAGTCCCCGGTGACGAACAAATCCTCTTGGACCTCTGGGACCTCGTCGAAGGAGACCGCTGTGTCGTTGACCGGTGTGTCTGGCACTTCTTCGGCGGTGACGAAATATCCCCACCCCCACCCGACGCCGAAGCCAGCCAAGAACAGCAAGACGACGATGATGGGGATGCCACCGATGAACGCCGGGACACCGCCGGAGTTGACTGCAAACCGGTACCGCAACACGAGCGGGATAGCGATGGCCGCAACGGCCACCAAGAGGAGCGTGGTGAGAAACGCTGCATACCCGGCGAGTGCCACCACCATGAAGACGAGGATTAGACCAATCAACGCCAGGAATCCAGCGGCGAATGCACGAAGGTTTGCGCCGCGATCGCTCAGGAGGTCGCCAGCCACCATCACCACACCCAGGGCAACAACACCCGATACGAGGAAATGAGTGAGAATCGCGATTTCCGTGGCGTCACTCGGGCCAACCTGAAGATAGAACACCTCATACACCACCACCTGGAGAGGTTCCATGAGATTCAGAGCAGCAAGAGCGATGGCAGCTGTCCCGATGATGCCGAACACTGCGTAGCTGAGTATTGTCCCTACCTGTTTGAGCGTGACCGTCTGGAGATCCATAGATTCAGGAAGTGGCGTTTTCGATGGTGGCGGCCATCCGTATCCCTGTGTGTCCTACTTGGGCAAGTGCTTTCTGGCAGGAGATTTACGGGGAAGTCTACATCGCTGATTTCTCTCTCCAAGAGAAGTAGTTAAATCGATGGGGCTGGCTGGGATGTGGTGGATCCCCGATTGGATGGAACGGTGCTGAATTCGTGTGGAGGCGGGGGTTGTATTAATCCACTCATATAAGAGCAGCATTACCTACATGCAAGGGTTTTGATGGTGGGTTCACGAAATGGCAGCGGACAGGTAGACCTCCAGGCGGAACAGGTGAAGAGTCGGTCGGAAATCGCGGACGTTACCGTGATACCGGGTCGATATGGTGGTGCTTGTTTGCCGGTGTGTGGGTCTCTCACGTCCCTGCCGCAGGTAATGATGAGTAACGAGAATGATGGATCTTCGAACGGTGATCGACCGCTACGGTTCGTGGAGTTCATCCTTGTCCCGGATGATGAGGGCCTGCATCCCGTCGATGCGGAACTTGCCGCACATCCAGATCTTACTCGGGACCATATTCTCAACATTAATCTCCTGCCGGATGAGACGGTCAGCATCCTTTATCAACTGCGTGGTGACATCGATGCTGCCCGACAGATATTCGAAGGCAATGGAATGGTCCTTGGGTATAATCTCAGCCAGATGAACGACAGTATGCATGCCTACCTGCAGTTGGAATCGACAGAGTCTATCACGGAGTTACTCCGGATCCCACAAGAGCTAGATTTAATCCCGGATCTCCCGTTCGAGTACACCTCGCAAGGTGGGCTCCGTATCCGTGTCGTTGGTGATTTTGAGGCAATTCGGTACTCCGGGGCGGCGGTGCCAAACTCGTTTCGATTGAAGCCGGAACGGACCGGGTTGTTCAGTCCGAACAGCCAACGGTTATTCAATCAACTCACCGAGCGGCAACAAGAGACGCTGAAAGCCGCAGTAGAACAAGGGTATTACCGGAATCCGCGGCAGGCGACGTATAAAGACGTTGCCGAAATCATCGATCGAACGGATGGCACGGTCGGCGACCACCTCCGGAAAATCGAGGAATTCGTCATGGGTGAAATCGTCCCATAACGAGAATCGGCATACCTTCCTGTCACTACTGGTCAGCAATACTGCACAAATCCCATTGCGAACCGTGTCATGCGACCGGCATCGGGACACAGGATATCAAGGAACCCTGACTACTCCAAGTTGAGAATATGACCTAAGTGTGAGACCTCCGTTTGCTGTTGGGAGTGGTGGATGGATGAGTTGTAAGTGGGGTCAGTCCATTGGGAGGGGTTTGGGGATGTAAATAGGGTATTTGAACCCCCTCGCATGACTGGAGGTCCACCTAACCTCCGTCCAGGTCCGTGATGAGGTATCATGGGACGAGGGAGGCTATCACACCAGGGGCAGGACCACGCGTCATCATGGAGCCGAATTGAGAGTAAGTGGCAGCCATGGTTGGGAATTGACTATCTTTACCCGATGATTCCGAAAGTGAAAAGAGGGGAAAGGAGATGAGTTTGCAAACTGGCAAACACGCCCAAGAGATGGAGAAGCCGCTTCGGTACCTGGAATTCATTCTCATACCTGAGGAAAATGGCCTCCATCCAGCCGATGAAGAAATTGCTGCCCATCCCGACCTCACCCGCGAGCACATTCTCAACATTAACCTCCTCCCGGATAACACAGTGAGTGTCCTCTATCAACTACGTGGTGACATTGAGATAGCCCGCCCGATTTTCGACACTCAGAATCATATTCTGGAGTATAGTCTGAATCCCACGGGCGAAAGCATTCACGCATATGTCCACATCGAGGAAACCGAACCACTCAAAGAGTTACTGCGGATACCACAGGAAATGGATTTAATTCCAGACCTTCCGTTTGAATATACGACAGCTGGCGGTCTCCGTATCCGCATCGTCGGGGACTTCGACGCGATACGAGACGGAGTCGCAGCTGTGCCAAGTGCATACAGATTGCAGCCCGAACGAACCGGACTGTTCAACCCAGGCAACCAACGATTATTCAACCAGTTGACCGAACGGCAACAAGAGACGCTGAAGGTAGCCGTCGAACTCGGATATTACCAGAATCCCCGTGGAGCAACGTATAAAGACGTCGCGGAAGCGATCAATCGGACCGACGGCACGGTCGGCGACCACCTCCGAAAGATCGAGAAATTCGTCATGCGCGAAATCGTGCCTTGAGCAGGGAGTGGTATCACTCTTCTCTCACGGTTTGCGGCCACTTCGTCCGGTACTGGTACGGAACCGGTTTGTCACTGTAATGAATCGCTATCGCCAGCGTCGCAGCCGCGAGGTTATCAGTGCTAAGCGCTTGGAATCTTGCATCGATTCGAACTAATTCATCGTCGGATCCACTCACCGAGAATCCGCTGGTGGCGCTCTCCGATAACTGGGTGGGTATGGTGCGGAAAAATATAGTTTGCAGATTGGTTTATCCGGTGATGCTACAGGCTCTGAGCTTGGTCCAGTTGGTCTTCCGGGAGCGGAAGTTGCTCTTCGAGTCGGTCCTGAAGGTTCTCAAGAGAGCCCTGTGGATCGGCCGGGTTGATGGGTTCGCCTTCACATGCTTCCTGCGGAGCATCGACCGAATCCGGGGAGATATCGCACAGGAAGAGTGTACCGACGGGGCCGGTTTGGTCATTAAATACCAACGTCCCACCGAGCACTCGTACTCCCTCGTCAGGATTAGCTGAGAACTGATCGAGGGATACACTCCCCTGGACCTGCTCGTTCTGGACCGCCCCAAACGAATGCCCGGAGATGCCATCATCAGGGGATGCCTTGAGCTGGACTTCGTCACGGAGACTATCACCAATGCTGGCCTGTTCGGTGACCAGAAGCGGATTGGCCGACGCGGAGACATCACCATCAGGGGACGCCTCAACTCCGACATCGACCGTGCCTTCTCTGTCGCCCTGATTGCCTTCACCTCCGAGGTCAATAGACAGTCCATCTTCGGTATTCCCTTGGACGACCCCATTACCACCGACAGTACCCTGGTCAGTGATTACTTCCACACCTCCAGACCCGCTCCCCCCGTTGTCAGTGAGTTCAATATTGGGTTCATCCCCCTCGATGTCGACGAGGGACTGTGCTGTGGCGGCGCCCGTGAATATTATCGTCGCGACGCCGAGCGCCGTGACGAGCATTACAACTGTTCGTACGGTATTTCTCCCCATCATGTGTAGTTTTACCTAGGTTTGGTTTGTTTCGGTCGAACCGCAGGCGAGATGATTACCAACTACTTGCATAGTGATTGTGTCTCTTCTAAGAGATAGTTTATAAACTAGGTTAAAAACCCGGAGATATCTGGGTAATGTCGTTCTGACCAGCCAGAATTCATCCATTTTTCGCTTTGTTTGCGAATGCCCCATCGGGAAGACAAGGTGGTAGAGAGAAATTAAGTCGATCAGAGTGTACGCCTAGACGAATATTAGTTGTACAATCGACGACAGGTATTGTGGGACCTAGTACTCCTGTCAGACTGGATGGGCTAGGGTTATCGTCGCGATTTGACGGAAATTCCGCATCTGTCATCTGAAATATTAGTTTGTTTAGCTAAGGGGATTTTCGGGTCGTTCGCTACTTGAAGCAGTGAGACATCAGTTCAGAAGTCAGTCTCACTTGATCGATAGCCTTACGTTGGATATGATTTGGTTTTGGGCTAGGGAAGTCTGATATATTTCATTACTTGGTCTGCCGTGGTATTTTTGTGAGAGTGACAATATATGATGCTCCGCAATCACAGACGGTTGGATTTTGTTCTAGTGAGAGAGTGAGTTGGTCCCCGCATTCGCACGTTAATCGGAGGTTGTGTTCAGTCATTGGTCATTCCCTGTAGTCAGGTGTGTTTGAATTTCAATACCTATAGTTAGGTTCCCGGGTTATAAAACAAATATGGGTTTTCTCTCGTTATGAATACAGTGTTGCAAAATTATTCTCACATATGAGTGAATTTGCTCATATTTGAAGAGAGAGCGTAGGATTGGTTGAGGCAGATGGTGGTATTTGTCGACTGGGTTTCAGGTGGTGTGGTCGGCGTCGTCTGGGTCCTCGACGATGTCGAGGCCGCGGTTGTTGATGGCGTGGGGGTCGAGGCCGACTTCCTCAAGGAAGTCTTTATAGATGCGCTCGCAGGTTTCGGCGTCTTTCTGTTTGTTGGAGGCGTGATCGCAGAGATCGGCGATCCCCTCTGGGACGTCGTTGGTATAGATAATCCAGTGGTTGACTAAATCGGAGAGGCGGCGGATGGGTGAGGTGAAGTGGCCATAGATTTCGAAGTTGAGGGCGTGGTGGCCGCCGAATGGATCGGACATGTATTTGGCGCGGGGCATGACTTTCATCACGGCCCATTGGATCTTATTGAGTTGGCGGCCTGGCGCTGATTCCAAGGTGGCGTTGACGGCTTTCCGGGGGTCATCCCAGGAATCGGCGGGGATCGAGACGCCGTCGAGTTCCTGGATTTCGCGGAGGGCTTCGTTCCATTCATCCGGGGTTGGTTGGGGGTGGACGCGGAACATCGCTTCCAGCCCGCGGTTCCATTGGAGTTCGTGCGTGACGGCCTTATTCGCCTTCAGCATGCATTCCTCGATGATGGTGTGGGCCCGGTCGCGTTTTGGGTTCAAGACGAGTGAGCCGTCCTCTTTGCGTTGTTCGTGGAGTTTCTCCGCCAACTCGTATGCCAATGCATTCTCGTCATGGAGCGGGGCGTCTGGGTCATCGAGTCGGGTTTCACATTCGCGGTAGGTTTGGCGGGCATCCGAATGGATGACGGATTTGTAGATGTCGATGGAGGCATGGGAGAGGGTGTCGCCGTCGATATGCATCTCGACGGTATGGGCGAGGCGGTCTTCATTGGGGACGAGCGAACACACTGTCTCGGCGAGGATCGGCGGTAGCATATGGATTGTATAGCCGGGGAGATACACGGTGTTGCCGCGTTTTTTGGCTTCCGTCCACATTGCGGTTTCCGGCGTTACGTAATGGGTGACGTCGGCGATGTGGACCCACAGTCGGTAGCCCTCGTCGGTCCGCTCGATCGAGATTGCGTCATCGAAGTCTTGGGCATCGGCCGGGTCGGTCGTCCACGTCGGTAAGTCCCGGAGGTCCTGCCGGGTGTCTAACTCTGCGTCGATATCACCGTCTGGATCCGATGCGCGGTCTTCGGCCTGTTGGATGACCTCGGGTGGGAACTCATCACGGATCTCGAATTCCTCGAAGAGTTCCTCGCGTTTATTCTCGAGGTGACGAGCGAGTTCCGCATCGATCACGACCGGGCCTTGACCCTCCGCCGTCCCCGCGTACGCCTGCTCGTCCTGATCAGCCATACCCCTCGGTTGGAGAGACGAGCAGTTAGGCGTTCGGGGACACACCCCCGAGCACCCCCTCTTGTCGATCGCCCCTGAAGCGACCTCCGTCGAGGAATCCCAGAGCCACCGGGGTCGCACGCGCCACACTCAATCCGATGGCCACGTGGTCCAACGCTACCGGGGTGGATGCTCTCACCCCGGCGGGCGATGTAGCGTCACGCTCAATGAGTCGGGTGTGGGTGAGGGAGGGTGGGGGAGGGTGGGTGTGGCGGTAGCTGGGTGGGTGGTATGTTATTTGTGTGATTCGGGGGAGTCGTGTTCGCGTTCGACGCGGTCGCGGTATTGTTGGAGGAATTGGGTTTGGGTGAGGGAACCGGTTTCTATGGTTGTGAGGAGGGCTTCGAGGTCCGGGCGGGCGTGGTGGCAGAGGTGGCGGTGGCAGGGTTTACAGAGGTGTTCGAACTCTTTGTTGCGGCGGTCCCAGCGGTCGCCGTATTTATCGTATTCTCTGGCTGCCGATCGATCGATGTGGTCCCCGCAGGCAATGCAGGTGACGTCTGTCTGATCGCGCCGCCGCCACATACGTGAGTGGTACGGTCTAGGGTGCCTTAGCTGTTCCCCGATCGGTATCCGAATCTGTATAGGGTGGCGGCTCGACAGGTCTTGGTATGGATCCGCGGATCCGTGAACATGCTGAGGTTCTCGTCGAGCATTCGACGAATGTACAGCCCGGGGATAATGTCGTCATTAGTGCGCCGGCAATCGCCGCTGACCTCGCCGTGGCCGTCCATGAAGCGGTTGGTGATCGTGGTGCGACGCCGGTATACTTGGGGAAGGATAGCCGGGCTGACCGGGCGTATCTTCGCGCGGTCGATGACGAGGCTATCGAGACGCCTACCCACTTACAGGCGCTGTATGAGGCGACGGATGTATTGATTCGTGTGCGGGGTGAACGCAACGCGACCGAACAAAGCGATGTCGATCCTGCCACCCAGGCTGAACACACCAAGGCGCGGCGACCGGTCCAAGAGGTCGCACTCTCGAAACGCTGGTGTCTCACCCAATATCCAGCGGCAGGGAATGCGCAACTCGCGGGGATGAGTTCTGAAGCCTACGAGAATTTCGTGTGGGATGCGGTGAACAAAGATTGGTCGGCGCAACGAGACCACCAGGCGCAGTTGGTTGACATCCTGAACTCGGCGAGTGATGTGCGGATTCAAAGCGGGGAGACGACGGATATCACGATGTCGATCGATGGGATGGTGGCGATCAATGATTATGCAGAGAAGAACCTGCCAGGTGGTGAAGTCTTTACCGCCCCCATTCCGGATAGTGTCGAGGGGGAAGTCGTGTTTGATAAGCCGCTGTACCACCAGGGCCGCGAGATTACGGGCGCCCACCTCGTTTTCGAAGCCGGGGAGGTCGTCGAGCACCAAGCTGAGAAACATGAAGGGCTCTTGACGGAAGTGTTGAATACGGACGATGGGGCGCGCCGCCTCGGGGAACTTGGGGTTGGCATGAATCGCGATATCGATCAGTTCACGTATAATATGCTGTTTGATGAAAAAATGGGTGACACGGTCCACATGGCCGTCGGTCGGGCCTACGACGAATGCGTCGGTGAGGACCGCGACGCCAACGAGTCAGCCGTCCATGTGGATATGATCGTCGATATGACTGAGGATTCTCGGATTGTAGTCGACGGCGAGGTCATTCAACGCAACGGCACGTTCCGCTTCGAACCCGGCTTCGAAACCTGACAGATGGCCGGCCACCACTCCCGACTGTCTCGTCGACGGCTCTTGCAGGCAGCCGGCTCAACGAGCGCCATCCTGCTCGCCGGTTGTACGGCCGGACTCACACAGGAGGATCTCCGGGTGGCATGGACGACCACCCGCCAAACTGAGTATGACGGCAACCACCATGCAATGGCGGGAACCGTTGTCGATTCCACGCCGATGGTTGCGGCGCCACTCAATGACTTTGATGGCTCAGATCGCTGCGGACTCATCGCCGTGACAGCCGACGGGGATATTGAGTGGGACGACCGACGCCCCCCTGGAGACTGTACACCCCACGGCGTGAGCGATGTGGGTGTCGGTGCGCTGACCACGCCAGACCGAGCAGAATTCCTGTTAGCGACGGAGACCGGGGACATCTATGCCTATGATGCCGCCACGGGCGACCAGACGATGCACGCCTCGGTTTTCGAGAGCCTTGGATATAGCGCCCCGACGATCCTCAGCCACGCCGACACCCGCTTGCTGGTTGGTGTTGATTTCGAGGGCACAGTTGTCGCGGTCCGGCCGGATGGAACCGTCGCCTGGCGCGATAATCTCGGCAGTAACGTGCCGCTTGACCCGTTAGTCGACGATTTCGATGGTGACGGGGCTCCCGAAATCGCCGTCTCCCCGCGACGCCCCGACCGCGTTGTCAGTTATCGAGCCGATGGCGAGGTCTACGTGGATGTGGACATCCCAGAGCAGCCCCGGTCGTGGACGCGCCTGTCACAGAGCAACCGGGTAGATCTAGCGATCGCCACCCGGACCGGACAGATTCGATTCCTGGACGGCACTGACGGCACACAGTTTACAGGGCCTGCTGTTGGGTCTCGTCCCCGGGTCGGCAGTGGCGCCCCCAGGAACACATCGGTGTTTGTCGCCGATGAACGCGGTCAATTAGCCGCTATCAATCCCGACAGCGGCGAGAAGACCTGGGAACAATCGATCGTCGATGACCAAGTCGACTTCGCCGCGCCTGCAGTCGGAACCCTTGCTGGTGGCCCCGTCGTGGCCGTGGCCGGTGGCGATGGCACCGTCGCCATATACGAGGCAGTGGATGGTGAGTTGCTCGCGCGTCGTCGACTGGACGGCCCCATCCATGTCCCACCGGTCTTCGTCGGGGCTGGAGATAGTGATGATGCACTGTTCGCTCTCCTTGGTGACGGCCGCATTACCCGGCTCACCTACCACCCATAAATCCCCATCTCGTCGGTGCTCTGGACACGACCCAACGGGCCCTATGGATATCGAGCTATCTGCTGGACATAGCTGGATGTGGTCTTCGGGTCTCGACATGTTCTTTAGGCTGGTCAGTGGTCCTCTAGTATGGGGACTGCTGATTCACCGCTCCCGCGATTGGGCCTCGGGACCTGGCAAAACACCGAGTTCGAGCAATGTCAACAGAGCGTTCGGACAGCGCTCGATATCGGGTATCGACACATAGACACCGCCGAATTATATGAGAATGAGGCGGCGGTCGGAGCGGGGATTGACGCAGCTGCGGTCGACCGCGAAGACGTTGTTCTTGCGACAAAGGTCTTACATCCCCGGACTGTCGACGGAGACCTCACCCGCGAGAAGCTCCGGGCGATGATCGACGGCTGTCTCCGTCGACTCGATGTAGATGTGGTTGACGTGATGTACGTCCATTGGCCGGCTGACTATGACCTCCAACTGGTCCACACAACGCTGGCGGAACTCCGTGATGATGGCCGCATTCATGCGGTTGGTGTCAGCAACTACGAGCCCGGCCACATCGAGACTGCCTTGGAGGTTGACCCAGCGATCATCGCGAATCAGGTAGAGCTCCATCCATTGCTCCAACAGCCTGACCTCCGGGCGTTCTGTGACGAGGTAGGGGTAGATGTGGTGGCATACGCGCCGCTGGCGCACGGAAACGTGTTCTCCATTGCCGCCCTCCAGGAAATCGCCGACAACCACGATGTGAGTGTTGCACATGTCACGTTGGCATGGCTTCACGAAAACGGCGTCGCCGCGGTCCCAAAGGCAACGAGTGAAGCCCACATCCGTGACAACTGGGCGTCACAGGACCTTTCGCTGTCAGCCGACGAGATCGGCGAGATCGAAGCCATCGAGCAACGCGAGCGGTTCTTCGATCCAGACTATGCGCCAGACTGGGAGTGAACCACCAGCTCACGGCAGGCAGCGAGGAATTCATTCCAGATGAGAGTAGGGATGCAGGCCACCATCAACTACTATACCGGTGTTCTAACATATGGACGGTATGGCCACAGGATCTAGGGTGGAGGCTCCGTTACCGAATATCCCATCCGTCTCCTCACAGTTCCATGAGGTGAATGGCATTACGCTCCATGTCGTTGAAGCGGGTGATCCAGACAACCCGCTCGTCGTGCTGCTCCATGGCTTCCCGGAGTTCTGGTACGGCTGGAACGAGTATATTAAGCCGTTAGTCGATGCCGGGTTTCGGGTGCTCGTCCCGGATCAGCGCGGCTACAATCGAAGTGACAAACCCGAGGGCGTCCGGTCGTACCGACTGAGTGAACTCGCAGGGGACATCGTGTCGCTGATTGAGTCAACAGGTCACGAGACCGCACACGTTGTTGGCCACGACTGGGGAGCAGTCGTTGCGTGGGAAGTGGCGGTCCGCTATCCCAATCTCATCAATCGGCTCGGTGTGATCAACGTGCCGCACAGGAAAGTGTTTGCCAGGCATCTTCGCTCCAATCTCACGCAGATCCGGAAAAGCTGGTATATGTTTTACTTTCAGCTTCCGCGGCTTCCAGAGTGGATTCTACAGCGGTCTGACTTCTGGCTCTGGGTGAAGATGTTGAAGACGGCGAACCCCGGAACATTCGATGAGGAGACAATACAGCAGTATCTGACTGCCTGGCGACACGAAGGAGCGCCAACAGCGATGCTGAACTGGTATCGGGCCCTCTTCCGACACCCCGAAGACCTGCCACGCGAACAAGTGACTGCCCCGACACTGATCGTCTGGGGAGAAAACGACATCGCGCTGGTCCCCGAAATGGCGTCCGAGAGCCTCGAATATTGCGATGACGGTCGCCTAGAGATATACGCCGATGCCACCCACTGGATCAACCACGAATACCCGGATCGTGTCTCAACACTACTGCTGGAGCACCTTGACGTATAGTCGAGGACATCGACCGAGACGAGGCCTACAAGCGATATAGGTCCGATTGAGCGAGTGCGACCGTTTTCGGCCTCCCCCAACCACCAGTGGTCGCCACGGCTGGGAGAGATTCAAACGTGATGTCCGGCGTTGCGATTCCTGCCAGGGGCACGGCGGGGGTCCCGCTATCTCAAGATTCGCTACATACGGGTGTGAGCACACGGTGAATACATAGGTCTGGACGATACCCGCTTCGCCCTTCAGCCTGTTCTCGGTCCGACCGGCGGTCATAGTGCCAGTCAAGAATGTCCTCGCTCGCGTTGAAACGGTCTTTTACGACCCGTCTCGGTACGTCCTCACGTCGATAGAAGGTGACGCGACCGCTACGAACATCGTGAGGACATCGGGAAGAGGGACACTTGCTTGCATGATTGAGGTGCGTAGCTTCGCAGTCCTCAATATCTCGTTCATCCGGCTAGAGCGGGCCGTTTCACACCGTTGGAGCGTCCCGTTTCGAGGGAAAATCCCACCAATTAACTACAAAGTCCAACTC
>CAZSSY010000068.1:7073-15727 GCA_964609565.1 uncultured Natronomonas sp. | reverse complement strand
TCGTCGGCCTCCACCTCATCCACGAGGTGACGAGCCCGCAGGCGTTCGGGATGCTTCGCGAACGTGACATCGACGTTGCCAGGCCAGATCTCACGCATGCCACTGTCGATCACATCGTCCCGACTGAGGATCAATCGCGGCCACTCGACAGTGACGCTGCCGAAGAGATGATGGCAGAACTGGAACGGAATGTCCGTGAAGCCGGTATTCAACTCGATGACCCAACGACCGGGGACCAGGGGATCGTCCATGTCATTGGCCCGGAACAAGGCCTCACCCAGCCGGGAATGACGATTGTCTGTGGCGATAGTCATACCTCAACGCACGGAGCCTTCGGGGCGTTAGCCTTCGGTATCGGGACCTCTCAGATCCGCGATGTGTTGGCGACACAAACGATTGCAATGGAGAAACAGCAGGTCCGCCGGATCGAAGTCACCGGGGAACTCGGTTCGTTTGTCACCGCGAAAGACGTTATTCTCACGATTATCCAACAGCTGGGGACGGATGGCGGTGTGGGATATGTCTATGAATACGGCGGCGACGCAATCCAGGCGTTGGGCATGGAGGGTCGAATGTCGATTTGTAACATGTCAATTGAGGGCGGGGCCCGCGCCGGATATGTGAATCCGGACGCCACGACATACGACTGGCTGGAAGAGACAGACGCGTTCCGTGATTACCCTGAGCAGTTTGAGGCATTGAAGCCCTACTGGAAATCGATCGCAAGTGACGCTGACGCCGAATACGACGACGTGGTCACGATCGATGGGAGCGCAATTGAACCGATGGTCACGTGGGGGACGACACCCGGTCAAGGAATCGGGATAACGGACGAAATACCTGCACCAGAAGACCTTCCGACGGATAAACAGGACACAGCTCGTCGCGCCCAAACCCATATGCGGGTCGAGCCCGGGGACACCATGCAAGGCTATGCCATTGATGTGGCATTCCTGGGGTCGTGTACCAATGCCCGCCTCCGTGATCTCCGAGCTGCAGCGGCGATTGTCGAGGGCCGATCGGTCCACGACGCTGTCCGGGGGATCGTTGTCCCGGGGAGTCAACGCGTCAAAGCCGCCGCTGAAGCAGAAAACATCGATGACGTCTTCCGATCGGCTGGCTTCGAGTGGCGGGGTGCCGGCTGTTCCATGTGCCTCGGGATGAACGACGACCAACTCATCGGTGATGAAGCCTGTGCGTCCTCATCGAACCGGAACTTCGTTGGCCGGCAAGGCTCGAAAGATGGCCGAACTGTCCTCATGTCTCCAGAGATGGTCGCCGCTGCAGCCATCACTGGAGAAGTGACTGATGTCCGTGATATTGCCGCAGCGGAGGTGACAGCCAGATGACCGACGATATTCCAAGCGTCGAGACTGTGACCGGGCCAGGGATTCCCGTCCGCGGGAACGATATTGATACCGACCAGATCATACCGGCCCGGTTCATGAAAGTAGTCACGTTCGATGGCCTCGGTGAATTCGCGTTCTTTGACCAGCGGTTTGATGATGACGACAACCAGAAAGACCATCCGTTCAACGATGAGCGATTCCAAGATGCCAATGTCCTCGTGGTCAATGCGAATTTCGGGTGTGGGTCATCCAGGGAACACGCCCCGCAGGCACTCGTCAGATGGGGTATTGATGCCATCATTGGTGAATCATTCGCTGAGATTTTCGCCGGGAACTGCCTGGCGCTCGGCGTGCCAACCGTGACCGCAGACACCGAGACGATCCATACGCTCCAAGACTGGATTGACGAACATCCCACCGACGACATTGAGGTGGACGTTGCGGAGGAAACCATTACGTACGGGGATCACTCTGTGGCTGTCGATGTGGATGAAGCCCAACGGAAAGCGCTCGTTGACGGGATTTGGGATACCACTGCGCTCATGAAGTCGAATACCGACGCGATCCGGGAAACTGCCGCCTCACTCCCGTATATTGATGATCCCGACGGCCAAGCAGGCGTTAGTGATGACTGATTCCATCCTCGTTATTCCTGGTGATGGAATCGGGCAAGAAGTCATCCCTGCCGCTGTCGAAGTCCTTGAAACGGTCAACGATTTTGACTTCATTACCGCAGACGCCGGCGACCACGTCTTGGCCGAGACCGGTAACGCCCTCCCGGATGAAACATACGAGCTGGCAACGGATGCAGACGTCACATTGTTCGGTGCTGCTGGCGAGACAGCAGCCGATGTCATCCTACCACTTCGTGAAGCCGTCGGGTCGTATGCGAACGTTCGACCGGTCCGGGCCTATCCGGGGCTTGACGCGCTCCAACCCGCCACCGACCTGGTGTTCATCCGAGAAAACACCGAAGGCGTTTACTCGGGGATCGAAGCAGACCTTGCAGATGGCGTCACCACATTGACTCGCGTCATTACCGCGGAGGCATCCCGACGCATTGCCGAATTCGGATTTGACTATGCGACCGAAAACGAATACAGTCGGATCACGGTTGCACATAAGGCCAATGTGATGCGGACAACAGACGGCCAATTCTTGGATGCGGTCCGCGAGGTTGCTGCCGACCACGGCATCAATCCGTCTGCTCCAGATCGAGATACAGCGGAGACACTGGCGACTGATATCGAGTATGATGAGGTATTGATGGATGCCTTAGCAATGCATCTCCTGCTCCACCCCGATGACTACGGACTCATTATTTGTCCGAATCTCGCGGGCGATGTCCTCTCTGATCTGGCCGCAGGGTTAGTCGGCGGTCTCGGATTACTCCCCAGCGCAAACATCGGTCCTGAGAATGCGCTTTTCGAACCCGTTCATGGCTCAGCCCCGGATATCGCTGGCGATGAGATCGCCAATCCGACAGCGGCAATCCTTTCAGCAGCGATGCTCTTAGACCATTTAGGCTACACAGACGCCGCTCGGGCGGTCCGCTCAGCTGTGGTTGACGTGCTCGCTGACGGGCCGCATACACCCGACCTGGGCGGTCAGGCGTCAACCACAGATATGACGGCTGCTATCCTGGAATCCCTCTAAGAATCGGGTGATTCGGCGTCAGCCGCAGCGGCACGAATCTCTGTCCACCGACCTTCCGCCTCGAGATGTGCTTGGAGATCTTGTGCATACGATTCCACGAGTGTTTCCGCGGCCTCTGCCCGCTCCGCGTCAGATTCTGTCCCATCATCTGTGAGACCAAGTGATGCGAACACCGACTCCAAGATCCCGCCACCCGAGTCCTGTTCCGGTTGGCCCAATGGACCCATATTGGCCACCGCATCAAGCTCGGGGATGATCGCGGGAATATCAGATGTATCCGCCACCAACCGGGCATTCTCTGCATCTTCTGGCTGGTGTATTTCAAACGATGCAGCGGTCATAATGAGGCCCCACTCTTGGCGAGAAAACTGCGAGTTATCCACCTGCGTCGTGAACGCATCATCGACCGCCATACGCTCCCCGACAATCATATCCTGCCATTCTGGCATACCCCCGGGTACGACCTCCGGGGTCTTCAGTGGCGTGGCCACCGCCACCGACAGCTGGATCCCCACTTGGGTTGAGGCGTAATCGATGGGCTAGTATAGCTGCCTACAACGCGTTTGGGTGGAGGGTGACGTCTGCGTATAACTCCTCCAGGATAGCCGCTTGGACGTGACAAATCTCGTTCCCGAGTTCGAGGACATCGTCGATTTCATCGTCATCGAGATCTGCCTCGACGTGCATTTCAAACGAAATGGAGGAGAGGTCATCGTCATCATTGATGTCGGCTGATGCCGTCGTTTCGATTTTCCCGAGATCGATATCAAGTTCTTGATAGGCACCGGCTCGACAGGCGAAGGTAAAACACGAGGCATAATCAGCGACCAGGACCTCATTGGGACTCGGGCCATCTTCACCGGTTGCGTCAATCTTCAACTCATAGTTCCCTGCACGGCTCACCGCAAAGTATTTCTCTTCGTTCACAGTGGTGGTCTCGATGTCAGCCATACCAACCGAAGATTCAATCCGTGGGCACAAAAAGTTAGGTCGCCGCCGGCCGACTAGAGTGTGAAGGATTCATCGCCAGCAAGAATCACTGCCTCCGCCGACGCTCCGGTGGCTCGGAGTTCACGCGCAAACGCTTGCGGATCAATTTCGATCGGAGGGAACGTATCATAGTGCATTGGACAGGCGTAATCGACATTGAGCCAGTCGGCGGCGATGGCGGCTTGCGCAGGACCCATGGTGAAATGATCGCCGGCTGGAAGGGCCGCGAAATCGGGTTCAAGGAAGGGGCCTATGACGTCACGCATTTCGACCATGAGGCTGGTGTCGCCGGCGTGATAGAATGCTGTGGTGTCTGGATCTGACTCCTGGGTCGGTTTCTTATCGGAGATGACAAATCCTGCGGGCATACCGGCTGAATCTTCATACCCGGTTTGAATCCCATTGCTGTGATCGGCACGCACCATCGTTACCCAGGCATCACCGCATTCGACGGTGCCACCGAGGTTCATACCCATTCCGCCGACAGCCGATTCGTAGCCAAACGCATCTTGGGCATAACTAACGAGTTCGGGGGTTGCCACCAAGGTGGCGTCGGTATACTGGTCGGCGTCGCCGATGTGGTCTGCGTGGCCGTGGGTGAGCAACACGACATCGGGAGCGCGGTCGCCGGGACTGGCCTCAGTTTTTGGATTGTCGAAGAAGGGGTCGATTAGCAGGTCGGTGCCATTGAGCGAGACGTGCCACGTCGAGTGACCATGCCAAGTGAGTTCCATTACAGGCTGTCTTTCTCACGTGGCCATAATAATGGTGAGTGTCAGCAAGGAAACCCCACCGCGTGGGACCGCGAGAGTTACCAGGGTAGCGGTAGAGACTCTCGATATGGACATCCGTCGGGTGCGACGTGACGACGAACTTGCGGATGCATTAGCCATCCGGCGGACAGTGTTCATTGAAGAACAAGGGGTGCCGGTCGACCGAGAACTTGATGGAAAGGATGATGAGGCGCTGCATTTAATTGGGTATCTCAATACTGAGGCTGTTGCGACTGCACGACTACTCGAAATAGACGACTCGACGGGGAAAGTCGAACGCGTTGCTGTGCTCCCTGCCTATCGAGGGAATGGGTATGGGATGGCCATAATGGATGCCGTGGAAACCTCTGCTGCCAGCTGCGGGTATGACGAACTCATCCTGCATGCCCAACTTGATGTGGTGGGATTTTACGAATATCTGGACTACGAGGTGAGCAGTGACGTGTTCACCGATGCCGGCATCCCGCACCGTGAAATGCGGAAAACTGTGTGAATCACGATTATGGAAGTTGCAAGGCTAAAACTCCGCCCTTCAGGCGGGATGATGTCAAGCCTCGGGCCACGGCGTCGTGTCTGGGTCGGCATTGACGAGGTCGAAGAGATCGTCAAAATCAGCCGGGAGGCCATCCGCAATATCCTGGAGTTCGCCGCCGGGCACGATGTCTGCCAGGAGCGCGATAATGGCTTGGCTATAGAAGGCTGCGTCGGCCTCGTCGACACCACCTCGCTCGCTGACGCGATTCACGAATTCATCAAAATCGAATCGTTGGCCGTGGTCGACCGACGTCACGTAGTAATCGATTTCCATGGGGAGCGGTGCAGCCAAGTCGCTCGCTTCCCCTGCTTGAATCCGCTCACCGAGCGTTGAAAGGACAGCCCGAGTCGCGCGGACTGCCTCTCCTTGGGTGCCTAGTTCCAATCGATGCTGTACTTCGCCAGTGAAATCACTGTAATCCATAGGTATGTCCTGTGAAGTCGATGGTCGTCGTGGTCGTCCGCTACGATACTGCGTTTTTAACGATATCGAGATCGCGGGCGGTTCGTGGAAACTCTGCAAGTGCTCGCCGCTCCCCACAATCCGGACAGGTGAACGATTCGTTTGGATCGGGGAGCTCTGCCGGCGACGCTTCCCAGTATTTCTGGCACACTGGACAGACCAACTCGACACACGCCTCCATACACGTATATATCCCTGCCGACATCCCAAAAGAATGGTTTCGAGCTACTTGTCACGTAGTTCCAACGTTCCTACCTAGCGCCACGGCATTCACTCTTGCACTCCGATCCATCCTGCTCCACCTCGAGATAGCTGTTCGGCCATAGATTGGCGTGATTGCTCGTCTCACTGTCTGTCTGGGCCGCGTTGGCAGGTGGGGCGGTTCGGTGGGTGCGGGGAGATGAACGGCTACTTATGGCACGCACACAAGAGACTGGGTATGAAGCCTCGGGACCTGTCGACGCACACCGTCTATGAAGCTGGACGGGGTGTCGAGGAGGTTGCCCGCGAACTTGGTGTGGACCGTCAGAGCCTGATCACGTTATCGTCGAATGAGAACCCGTTCGGTCCTTCACCGCGAGCGATCGACGCCATCCGGGATTGTGCCCCCGGGGTGCATTCGTATCCGAAATCCGTTGTCACGGATCTTCGCGCTCGGTTAGCCGATGAGTGGACCGTCACCCCCCAACAAGTGTGGCTCGCAAACGGTGGTGATGGCGCCCTTGATTATATCGCGCGGGCGATGTTGAATCCGGGCGATCACGTTCTTGTGCCGCGTCCAGGATTCGGGTATTATGCGATGAGCGCACGCTACCATCACGGGCAAGTTGACGCCTATCGCGTTCGGAAAGACGACGAGTTCGCCATTACCGCTGCATCCATTCTGTCCCACTACTCCGATGAGCGCATCATCTACATTACGCGGCCGCACAATCCGACTGGCAGCGAAATATCGGTCCCGGAGATTGAATCCATCGCGGCAGATACCGATGATGAGACGTTACTCCTCGTCGATGAAGCATACGCCGAGTACTCAGACGCCCCATCATGTGTACCATTGATTGCCGACCGGGATGATATTGCCGTGATCCGCACCTTCTCAAAAGCCTATGGACTGGCTGGCCTCCGACTCGGGTATGTCATCGTCCCGTCTGCGTGGGCCGCTGCTTATCAACGGGTTAACACGCCCTTCGCCACCTCCGAACTCGCGTGCCGTGCCGGCTTGGCAGCACTCGATGATGACGATTACCTCACGAGATCTGTCGAAACCGCACAGTGGGCTCGATCGTATTATCGTGCCGAACTCGCATGCCCGACCTGGGAGAGCGCCGCGAACTTCGTGCTCTGTGACGTCGGCGATGCCGCTGCGGTCACTGAAGCAGCCAAACAGGACGGTGTCATTGTTCGTGACACAACATCATTCGGCCTTCCGTCCTGTATCCGCCTGACATGCGGCACCCGTGAAGAATCCCGTCGGGCAGTGGAGGTATTAAACGACATCATATGAGGATCGCTGTAACAGGGACGCCTGGAACCGGCAAGACGACGGCAACCACACACCTCGACACGGACCTGGAAATCATTCATCTCAATGCACTCATCACTGACGCGGAGCTATCCACCGGTTTCGATGCGTCACGGCAGAGTGTGATCGCTGACATCGAGAGCCTCCAAGCTCACCTGGCAGGCCGGGATGAGGTCATCTTCGAATCACACCTCGCGCATCATTTATCAGCTGATAAAATCGTTGTGTTGCGGTGTCACCCAACGGTGCTTTGCGAGCGTCTCCTTGACCGTGGGATGGAGCGGGCGAAGGCCACCGAAAACGCTGAAGCTGAAGCGCTTGATGTCATCCTCGCTGAGGCCGTTGACACACACAGGCTGGACCACATTTACGAGATCAATACGACAGATGCTTCGCCAGCAACTGTCGCCGCGGCACTCGACGCTGTAATTCAGGGCGACAGAGAGCCCTCAGCCGGCACTGTCGACTTCCTCGATTATCTATGACCCTTGATAAACTCCGTCCGTTGGCCGACCGACTTCTGGTCCCTTGTGTTGATGCTGCCGAACGCCTTGGCCTCTCATCAAATATTGTCAGTATTATTGCATTTGGGTTTGCCGGCCTCGCCGGCCTTGCCTACATCCTCGCCGGCACCGCCGGAAACCAGCTGCCATCAGCCACTACATTCTACCTTCTCGGGACGGTATTCGTATTCTGTAACGGTTGGCTCGATCTTCTTGATGGCGCGCTTGCTCGACGCCGCAACATGACCTCTGCTGCCGGCGATCTCCTCGATCATGTCCTGGATCGCTACGCCGACATCGTCATCATCGCCGGTCTCGCCATCGGCGCCACCGAACCACTCATTGGATTCCTCGCTATCACCGGTGTCTTGATGACCTCGTATCTCGGAACACAGGCCGAAGCTGTGGGATTAGACCGCGTGTACGGTGGACTCCTGGGTCGAGCAGATCGCCTCGCGATCATCGGTGCTGTAACGGTCGGTGCCGCCTTCTATTCTCTCGAGATATACGGCCTCACCCTCGTCGGATGGCTCCTCGTTTTCTTGGCCATTGTGGGGCATCTAACAGCACTCCAACGGTTCTACCACGCCATCACCGCCCTCACGTGACGTATCCCCTCCACCACCGATCGTCCCACCGCCGTTTCCGTTGGTGTACACCCACTCTAGCCGTGTAGTCACGAGGCCGCAACTTCGAATGCCGTGGATAGATCAGCCTCAAGCACCTCAACTTTACTCCGGTCGTAAAGCGCAGCAGCCGGGTGAAATGCGGGAACGATACACCGGTTGTCCTGCTCAACCGTTTGCCCATGCAGACTTGTGATTGATTCGTCTATCTGGAGGATGTGTTGGGCCGCAAAAC
>CAZSSY010000068.1:0-7063 GCA_964609565.1 uncultured Natronomonas sp. | reverse complement strand
GATCAATTTCCACCGCTAAGACCGGTGCCCACCCTTCAATCTCGGACACATGGGGATCCCGATTCTCGGGTGGGCGGGTTTTCACCAAGTTGGTAATATAGAGGTCAGTTCGGTCGTGACCAATCGCCTCTAATGCCCGATCGAGTTGTTGGCCTGCTTGCCCAACGAACGGCTCTCCTGCCGCGACTTCTTGGGTACCTGGTGCTTCCCCAACTAAGACGACATCAGCTGTCAAGGGCCCTACACCTGGAACAAACTCCGTTGTATCATACACCTCATCAGGCACCGCGTCTAATGCGTCACCAAACACATCGTCGAACGTCCATTCCTGGGGCGACTGGTCAGCCATTGTGTCCCATTATGAGCGTCAGTGGGAACAATCTTTCCGCACCACCCTATTCCCCCGGGTCATCATCGGCATATCCCACGCATGTAGGGTTCCGGTTCGAAACACATGGGGAGTGGCGGTGGCGGGAAAACCCTTTGGCGTCGTAGCGGATAGGAACGGACATGGTACAGTGTGAGATGTGCGGCGCTAATACCGGGTCACCGAAGACTGTGAAGATCGAGGGAGCTGAGCTTGATGTGTGCGATGACTGTGCAGATTTCGGGACAGAAGTCGAAACCCAGGAGTCGTCCACGACGTCCACAAAGTACTCCACTTCTGCCTCATCTGACACAACATCCAGCTCATCCAGTTCGAGTCGCTCAACGTCTGCCGGATCATCCTCTAGCAATACCGACAGCCAGAGTCGCCGCGATTTATTCGATGAAATGGAAGAAGTCGCCCAGGATTATGATGACCGGATTCGTGCAGCCCGCGAACGAGAAGATCTCACCCAAAACGAACTCGCCGATCAACTCAACGAAAAAGCGAGCCTCATTCAAAAACTCGAGCGAGGAGATGTCCTCCCGAGCGATCAAGTCCAACGAAAACTTGAACGGGCATTAGATATCTCATTGGCCGCCGGGGGGACCGACGAAGACACCGAATGGCAAAGTGGTACGTCACCGGACGGAACCACCCTTGGCGATGTCGTCCAACGGAAAGATTAACGACGACAAACCACACGGGGCCTCCGCACACGATCACGTGGAGAGAGGATATCTCACCCTATCGACGAGAGAACCGCGTTTTCAGAAGGATGGTTCGAACATAACATCATCAACGTGAGGATTGACGACAACGTCCGTGATTCCATCGACTGGTTCATCAAGTTCGACGGCAAGTACCCGCTCTCCATCTTTTAACGTGTACGTCGAACGAACGACAGTTCCCAATCGGGGTGTTTCAGCAACTGACACCCACACACGGCGGCCGTCCATGCACCAGGTAACTCATGGGGCATCCCTAAACGTTGGCCTCTTGCTCACTGAACTGCCGGTTGTCCGAACTCTCCAGTGACTGTGAAAGATAGCGCGCCTGCCATGCAGATTGAAGATAGCTGCCAGTGAAACCCAGATGGTCTCGAGGTAGGTGACCGCTCCATGAGTCTGGTACGAGACCCGGAGTTAGATATAGCCAAAGAGTGGCAAGACGAGCGCGATTATCCAGCCAGCTAACCCCACGAAGAGGGGAATACGGCTGTTGTCGTCACCAACGGGGGTTTCACCAACCGCAATGAGACCAATTGAAGAGAGGACAGCAACGCGATGAAGGATAAATCGGAGTGGGACAACCGAGACGCCCATGGCGACGAAGTCGACGACAAATGCGGTCCCGAGCCCACCGACAGTGTGAGTGAACGCCCAGACCGGGTCCGTGTCTCGCCCGAGCCATCGCGCGAGTGTGGGTGTCCCAATAGCCAAGATGAGATAGAGGGGTGCTGCAAGATATCGCGGGGAAATATGCGGGAACCTGCCTTCGAGCAGAATACCGAGAAACCGGATCCCTAAATACAGAACTAAGAGACTGACGCCAATCGAGACTTCGCGGGCTTGTTGCTGATACAGCCGGATGAGGTGTTGGTCGAGGTGTCGGAACCGGGTGGCAGCGAGAATTCCGACAGCAGGCAGCAAGAGCAATGTTATCTCAATGGACGTCGCCCACCCATCCCCGTCTGCCGTTGCGTGTTGGTACGGTTCTCTGGTGAGTGAATTGACAAACCACACGCCCATGAAATCACGTTCGACTTCGCGTTGAGCGTCACTAATCCCGGTCACGGTGTGTCGAAGTCGGAACCAGTCCCAGTGTTCATTGTGTGCCTGCATCGCGGTCCAGTTCCCGTTCGGGTCGTCGTAGGCCCGAATATGCATCCGTTGCCCTAGGTAGGTTCCAGAGTGGAGTTGATACGATTCAGTCAACCAACGACTGCTTTCGTCAGTCACAATGTATGTATAGCGGAGTGCCCCATCGGCTTCCCCATACCGCCCCACATCTTCCAAGCCACCTCCTTCAGATTGAGTGGCATTCGCTTGGCTCTCGTTTTCACGCGGTGGATCTGCCCGCTCCCCCGGCGCCGTTTCCTGCCACTCCAGCTCCGATCGATCGGTCATCGCCCGACGCACATCAGTAGGGTCGCCCTTGATCACGACATTCACCCCGAGTGTCCGAGCGGAATGATCGGGTGACCGTGCCGTGTACGGCCACAATTCAGTACCGCCCTCAACGGGTTCAACCAACTGGGGATCTTCAGATTCCTCCACAGAAATCCCCCACACTGGCCATTCTGCAACCACGACTGCCCCACCCAACGATGCGAATAAGACAAGTGCTACCGCCGTCCAGGCAGCACTTGCCCGGGAATCACCCTCCGTCCCGTCCATTGCTCACTGTTGTCTATGATATTACAAGAAACTGTGGGCCGGACCATCCAATTCTCAGTAAATTACACGTACACCTAGATTCAGTTCCACTTGAGGCACAACGAAGTCCCAGTCCGACCACCACGAGATGCGGCGTGTCACGACCACGACCACCCGTCATGCTATGAGGGATCGCCCACCGTCTCTCGCGTGAGCTTGTTGGCCGCATCCCACCACCGGTCGGAAGCTCACCAGAAAGATAGCTATTTTTGTCCGGCCTGAGCCGTCCATATATGTTCATCCTCGTCAATCTCAAGGCGTATTCATGCGATCCCGTTACAATCGCTCAGGCAGCCGAAGACGTAGCAACGGCGACCGATGTCCGCATCGCTGTCGCCCCACAAGCCGCACATCTCGAACGTGTGGCTGAAACCGGCGTTGAAACGTGGGCGCAACATATTTCTCCCATTGAACCAAGTTCGGCAACCGGTTCCACACTTCCAGAAGCTGTCGCTGATGCCGGCGCTGTCGGTACCTTGCTCAACCACTCCGAACAGCAACTCAGCCTCCAGGAAATCGAAGCCGGAATCACAGCGGCCACCCGCACCGGTCTCAAAACCGTTATCTGTGCAAACACGCCCCAACAGGCCGCCGCTGTCGCCGGGTTTCAGCCAGACGCCGTCGCGATCGAACCACCAGCACTCATCGGGACCGGAACACCGGTCTCCCACGCTGACCCAGAGATTGTCACCAATTCCATCGACGCGGCCGCCACAGTCGGCGAAATACCGATCTTTTGCGGCGCTGGTATCTCGACGGGTGACGATGTTGCTGCAGCCGCAGATCTTGGCGCAGAAGGGGTCCTCCTTGCATCAGGCGTGGCAAAAGCCGACAATCCTCGGACTGCCATCGAATCCCTCGTCGCACCACTCATCGAATAGCCAGCCACCACCGGGGAGCGTCTCGAAACCGACCGAATCACCGGCTATTGCGTGAACCTGCCCCGCGGTCAAGCCGCGGGGCTTCCTGCTTCCACGACGTCCTTTGCATCCACCCGAAGAGAGGTGAACGCAGGGAGGACAGTCTGCACAGGCGTTGATTCGGAGCGTCCCGCCCCTACATGAAGAGAGTTGAGTCCGCGGTCGAGCACGTTCTTTGCGGCGTTCAGGTCGCGGTCCTCGGTGTGGCCGCACGCTGGGCACGAGTGTTCCCGCACCCAGAGCGGCTTTGACGTTTCCACGCCACACTCGTTGCACGCTTTGGTGGTGCCGCGGGCGTCCACACGAACGACGTGCGTTCCGTACATCTCGCCCTTGTACTCCAAGAGGTCGAGGAACTGCGACCACGCCGCGTCCTGCTTGTTCTTCGCCGATTGGCTCGTTTCGAGCATCGGCTTCACGTCGAGGTCTTCGACCGCCACTACGTCGTACTCTTTCACCAGCCACGTCGAAAGCTTGTGCTGGAAGTCGAGTACCTTCCGTTTGATGCGGCGCTTCGCCCGCGCCACGCTCTGCCGTTGCTGTTCCCAGTTGTTCGACCCGCGCTCCTTCCGCTTGAGGGAACGCTGTTCGCGGGCGTACTGCTCGTACTCGTCGGAGAGGTCCAAGCAGTCCACCGCGAGGTCGTCGCTGGTGTGGATGTACGACAGAATCCCGAGGTCTACGCCAACACAATCCGCCCGGTCTATCTCTGCCGGAGCCGGTTTCTCGGCGGGTTCGGCTTCGACCACGAGGCAAGCGTACCACTCGCCGGTCCGTTCCTTCTTGAGAACGGCCCGCTTGACGGTGTTGGTGGCCGGCAGGTTACGGTGTGCGCGAATCGGAATGTCGCCGATTTTCGAGAGGGTGAGCGTCCCGAAGTCCTGGCCCGTCGTGTGATTGACGTTGAAGCCTTCGGACTGGTACGCCACCGACCGAAACTCGCCCGCGCCCTGCCATTTGAGCCGCCCGGTCTTCCGTCCGTTCTTTCGGTGCTCCCTGAGCACCGTCAGGTCTTTCTGGATTTGTGAAACGGTCTGTTGGGCCGCGTGTGCCGACACCTCCGCGAACGTCGGCCACTGCCGTTTCCACTCGGTGAGCTTCGAGTGCTGGTCGTAGGCGCTCGGCCGGTCGTCGCGGGGCGCGCGGTAGTAGTCGCGGACGGCATGGTTCCGAATCTGCCGGTGGGTGTCGATGTGCCGCCACGCTTCGCTCGCGGTGTCGTCGTCGGGATACGCGCGGAAGCGAAGCGTGCGGTCCATCGGTTACTCGGCCTCTTTCTCTCGCTGCTCGCGGATAGCTTTCTGAAGCAACCCGCTCGGCGAGAGGTGTGGTTGGTCGTCCAACCACTCGGCGAGTTCGTCCGGGACCGTCACCGTATATCGTTCGCTCACACTTCCACAACGCATCTGCACGCCTTAAGCGTGGCGGGTGCGTAATCTGTGCATGGGTGTTCGCCGGTCGAACCACACCGTCTATACGATTAACTATCACTTCGTGTGGTGTCCGAAGTACCGAAACGCCATGCTCGACAAGATTGAGCCGTCGCTGGAACAGAGTATCCGCGACGTGGCCGAACGATACGAGTACGACGTTCTCTCGTTGCATATCGCCCCGGACCACGTCCACCTGTTCCTGTCGGCCCACCCGAAACACGCGACGAGCGAGATTGCCCGAACGGTGAAAAGCATCACCGCGCGAGAGATGTGGGAACAACACGAATCGTTGTTGGCGAGAGAGTTTTGGAGTGGTGGGTTCTGGGAGCGGTCGTTCTATGTGGGGACGACCGGCGAGATGAGCAGTCGGACTGTCGAACGGTACATCAACCGCACGGAGCACGTGTAGGCCGAGCGTACGGCCTTCACCCTCGGGGTCACGCCCCGAGGCACTCGGCCTGTAATTACTGTAGATCGAGTCGTCCCGCTGGAGGAGGGCTCGTTCTCGGAGCTTTGCAATATATCCCGTCGGTTGATCGATACGGACGTGGTCTGCATCAACACGGACGAGGTTCCCCATCAGCTGGGCGGACGGCGGGTGCTGCGTGGCGCCACGATCGTAAATCGTGATGAATTCTTGGCCGTCTTGGGTTTCATGGACGATGATGTGGGCGTGTCGCGGGAGATACCACGTGCGATCTCCGGCGCGTCCTAATTTGTTCATCGGTTGGTCGCGTGGTTGTGGCTATGGGTTTTCGAAATCAGTCAAATCTATTTGCCGTTGGTATGGTTGTCGGTGGTGCCGCTGGTGGCGGTGTTCTGACGGTGTCGTGGGGCTGTCGGTTTCCCACTCGTCGAGGCTTGCCTGGTCTCGGTCAGCAAACGAGAGGTTCGAAATGCGGACGCCGAGTTTCCGCACCTGTTCTTCGGTGAACTCATCGAGTAGGTCTAACGCGATTGATTCAATGAGGCTGGTATCGTTGACGTGGCCGGATAACGACCGGGCGCGGGTATTGACATCGTACGGTGGCTGGATGACTTTGATGCCGACAGTTTTGAATAAGACGCCTTTAGCGGTGGCGCGATCGGCGACGTCACCGGCGAGCGCTCGGATTTTCTCGCGTTTTTCGGTTTCGTCGTGTGTGGGTGTTACGAATGCGGATTCACTTGACAGGCTCTTTGGTCGACCGCGTGGTTCAACTTCTCGGGTGTCTTTGCCTCTGGCTTGCGCGTAGAGTTCACGGCCTCGGTCGCCAAGTTCTTCGATGAGGGTGGTGCCATCGGTCGCCGCGATATCACCGGCAGTCTTCAGCCCCATTTCATGGAGTGTTTCAGCGGTAACGGGACCAACTCCGTGGAGGTCGGTGACGGGCATCGGCGTGAGGAACTCGTCGAGTTGATCCGGGGTGACGACGACTAACCCGTCGGGTTTGTCACTGTCTGAGGCGAGTTTGGCGGTCGTCATATTGGGTGCGATTCCGATTGAGGCGACGACACCGGCGGCGTCGTGGATATCTTGTTTGAGTGTTTGGCCGAATGTGGTGGCTTTCGCCCAGGGAAGATTTCCGAGGTCGAGGTATGCTTCGTCGATGGAGACGATTCGGACTGTTTCGGCGGTCTCGTTGAGGATTGTCTTTACGTGGCTGCTGACGGTTTCGTAAAACTCCATGTCAACAGAGCGATAAATCCCGGTGGTGGCGGGATCATCAGCCGTCGCTCGCCGTGGTAACACCTCCAGTGCTTCCGCAATTGGCATGGCGCTTTCGACACCGTATTCTCGTGCTTCATAACTCGCGGTTGCGACGGCGCCGTGGGTAGCACCGTCGTCATACCCCATTCCGACGACGACTGGTTCGTTTTGGAGTGACGGCTCACGGAGCCGTTCACAGGCCGCATAAAAACAGT
>CAZSSY010000067.1:0-16535 GCA_964609565.1 uncultured Natronomonas sp. | reverse complement strand
GCATGCCGTGGTCACTGATTGCCTTGGTGTTAGTTTGATTGCCGGGGATTGGTGGTCGTTTATCTGCAACAACGTATTGTTGGATGTCAATCGTCTATATCAGGGAATACCCGATTCGAGGTTCAGCGATGGGTGATGGGTCGGCTGGTGAGGTCGAGTGTGGCTGTGAATGTCTGACAAGGTTTTATATACGAGTGGCGTCCATCAATACATATGCAGTCCGATCACACCCCCTACGACTACGGCGACGCTGATACGGAGGCAATCGGGGACGACCCCCCACACGAACAACAACACGGCCTGGATACTGTTATCGTCGACGGCCATGCCATGAGTTATCGAAGCTACACCAGCGAGGACACCCACGACCACTGACCAGCCAACCTCCCACAGACAGACGCACAATCAACGAAGACACAAGGGCAGATCCCATCGCTGTCGTCACGGGGTGTCATCAACTCTCTTCTCCCGGTCCACAATCGCGCTCAACACAGGAGGGGAACCCATGCGCCGTGATAGCCTTCCTTCTCACAGGACAAGATGCCATAGATGGTGATGTGGCTGCCCTGGAGGCGGCTTATAAGAGTATTGGAGGTATTAGATACGTATGGAGTATTCAGATTTTTTGGATGAAGCGTACACGCCACAGACGGACGATCTCGTCTGTCAGTTTCGACTCACGCCCGGCGCGGACCTGAGTGTCGCTGATGCGGCTGCCAGGGTCGCCTCGGAGAGTTCAAACGGGACCTGGTCTGCACTCGCCCCCGAGTCAAATGTAGCCACCTATTCGGCCGTTGCCTGTGATATCGATGAGACGGAGACCGATACCGCCACGGTGACGGTGGCTTATCCAGCGGCGTTGTTCGAAGCCGGGAGTCTCCCTCAGATTCTGTCCTGTATTGCCGGGAACATCATGGGGATGAAAGCAGTCGACACCATCAGATTGCTTGACTGCACGTGGCCTGAACAACTGGCTACATCGTTTCCAGGCCCCCAATTCGGGTCAGCCGTCCGAGGGACGCTCCTTGACGCGACAGATCGACCACCACTGGCGACAGTGCCCAAACCGAAAGTGGGGCTTTCAACTGATGAACACGCCGAGATGGGCTATGATGCATGGAGTGGCGGCGTCGATTTATTGAAAGATGATGAAAACCTCACCGACCAGACGTTCAATCCATTCGAAGAGCGGGTCACTGCCTCCTTGACAGCCCGAGATCGCGCTATGGAAGAAACGGGTGAGCAGAAAGACTACCTCGTGAATATCACGGCGGAAACGGATGAAATGGTTCGTCGTGCCGAATATGTGGCAGATCAGGGCGGATCGTTCGTGATGGTCGACATCATTACATGCGGGTGGAGTAGCCTCCAGACCGTCCGGCGCCGAACGGACGACCTCGAGGTCGCTATTCATGCGCATCGAGCAATGCATGCCGCATTCGACCGTCTCCCGTCGCATGGCGTCTCGATGCGGTGTTTGGCGCAATTCGCCCGGCTTGCTGGCGTCGACCACATCCACACCGGGACCGCCGGACTCGGAAAACTCGAAAATGAGGATACTCCCGGGATTAATGATTGGCTGCACGCGGAGTTCCATGGTCTCACCGATGTCTTACCGGTTGCCTCTGGTGGTCTCCATCCCGGCGTCATCGATCAGCTGATCGAGACACTCGGCACGAACATCATGATTCAAGTTGGTGGCGGCATCCACGGCCATCCGGACGGCACCACAGCAGGGGCTCGTGCCCTCCGGGCCGCCGTAGAAGCCGCTGTCTCCGACGAATCTCTCAAGGCCCGCAGCAAGACCGTCCCTGCACTCGCCACAGCCCTCGAGAAATGGGGCACTCACACCCCACGATAACCACCCGTACCCGGCGCAATTCTAGCTAACAGGTGAATGTCGGCGGGCTAGATGAATTGCCGACCGACGAGAATCCCTAACCCGAGTAGTGCTGTGAGGAGCATCCCGACCCCGACCGATGATCGGTCAGAGAGCATCGATGCATCGATCTGAGTTTCTGTCGCTGCTCCGCCGTCTTCCCCGGTGTCAGATGTCGCATGTGGAGTGGTTGTCTGTGATTGCTGGTCGGTCGAAGGGTCGGTGACTGCGATAGTCGTATTCCACTGATCTGCAACAGTGTTGGCTGTAAGCGTCCAACTCCCGGTGAGCCCGTCAGGGCTATGATAACTCAGCGTCACCGGCTCGGTCTGGTTGCGCGAAATGTTCACTGTCCGCTCGTCGACGAGATGATCCTCAAATTCAAGCCAGATATCTGTCTCCGTCCCAATATCGCCCGTGTTCCGGACAGTCACATTCGCTTCAAGTTCTTCGCCGGACTGTATCGGGGCATTCGTCTCGATCCCTGTAATTTCAAGGATCGGGACGAGTTCCTCAATCAGGATGGCGGTGGTTGCAGTATCATCGGGCGTGTGGACACCCAACGACCAATTCCCATGCTCAGTGGGATCTGTCTCGTAGGTGAGATTCATGGTTTTGGTTTCATCGGCCGAGAGAGCCAGCGTCGAATCATTGAGCGTCCGGTTCTCACGAGCAATCCAGACTCGCTTCTCGCTTTCATCGCCGGTATTGGTCACCGTGATGGTGACGTGGAGGGTTTCGTTTGCTTTGATTGGGGTGTTCGTTTCGATCGACTCGATTTCGAACGTGGCCTCATCGGTACTCGTGGATGATCTTTGTCGACTTGAAGATCTATCGCTCCCGGACGAGGACTCCGTATCATTACCAGGTTCCTCAATAACGTAGGTGTCTGTGACCGACTCGTCGTCGGTCGCTGCCGTCAGTGTCCACTCTTTGGCATCGTCTTCTTGACTCACATAATGGAGGGTAACGGACCCTGTTTCATCGGGCGATAATGTTAATTCGTGTTTTTCTTTTTCGAATTCATCAAGTTTGAACCAGACGTCTCCAGTCCCGGTTTCTTGCCCGGTATTCTGCACCGTGATTGTTACGTTGACCCGTTCACCAGCTTTGATGGGGCTGTTTGATTCAATAGATTCGATCGCGAAATATGGTGGCGACGCATCTGTCTCGTTGTCCGCATCCGTGTCATCTGGATCCTGGGTGTCAGTATCATCACTCGAATTTGACGTATCAGTCGTCTCATTCTCCGCTGTCTCGTCATTTGTTTCCGAACTCGATTCCTCCGAGTCAGTGTCATCCGTCGTCTCATTCGTCTCGGTCTGTTCCGCCATTGAGTACTGAGGGGCTGTGGCCGACTCAGCCGCCGCGGTGCCAGCCACTCCACCTGTGAGCGCAAGAGTCGCTGTACAGACAATGAGCGAAATCACCAAGATGATTCGAAATTGAAACCGCACCATCACCCATACCCCTGGGCGAGACCCACAAGAGTATGCAGCGACTATTCACCACCTATCCAGCGTCTACATCCGGGTATTTAGCAATTAACCTTATAGGAAAACAGAGAAGTTGGTAACCCAGTCACCACCCCGTCTCGAGGCATCAGGCGTTATTGGAACCCGCGATTGATGTCGTGTTCGTCAATGAGGTCATCTAATTCGGTATTCAGGAGTGTCTCGGCTTCATCGAATGTGGAAGCGAGTGAATCGAGTCGGTCTGGGCGGTCGTACATATCGTAGTCGAGGGGGCCATGCGCGGGGCTATCAAGGGCATCCATCACGTCTTCGAAGAGCGCGGAGCCGGTCGTGGGCGCATCAGCATGGGTTTCCAGCACTGTTTCGAGCTGTTTGGCGCGCGCTCGAGCTTCGTCTTCATCGGTCACACCGTTGTTAACACCGAATCGGCTATCGCCTTCATCACCGGGGAACAGCGGATCAAGTTCATCATCAATCTTCCTGGCGACTCGCGCGCCAACCCCTTGGACCTCAAACGGGTTCTTCGCATACGTTTTTAAGTGAAATACACCGACGCCCGGATGACCAATGAACATATCTTCACCGACACCCTCACGGCGGTCTCCGGCAACAGCCCGCCAGCCGCCTGCGTCAGCGTCTGCCTCAACGACATTTTCAAGAATATCCTGCCAATCCCGAATCCGCATGCCCGGCATTCAGGTAGCAAGAAGAATGAACTTGTCGGCTTACTCCCACAGGCCCATCCTCGTATCCCTGAACGCTAGGGCCTGTTCTATCTGGAATCCCTTCCGACTCGGCTGACGACGATAGGAAACGATCCGGTCGACCGGTTTGCCACACAGCCACTCGCCAGAGACGCTGCATGAGGCAACTTAGATTCCGGCGTCGTGGAGAGATACTTTGCAGGACGTAGCGTCGAGGCCCAACTGGCTCGTGCATACAGACACTATCCTAAGATGGGAGTCCTGTCTCTCAAGGTGGGTTTCAAAGGGTCATCAATGTGGGTTTGTGAATGCTGGATGGGGGGCGACGGCCAGGTGTGACCGATAGCGTTTTTCCGGCCCGGCTGCTGGGTTGGATGTGAACCTACGCGGTCCCGTGCTTGATGTCCGTGAACCGCGGACCGTGGAGACGAGTCATGGTACATCTGACCTGGCGGAGATTGTCCTTCGCTCGGACCAGGGCGCCAGTGACGCAGTTCAAGTTACGTTGTGGGGAAAATGGTCAGAAACAGTTGATCATCTAACCCCGGGGATGGAGATTCTCGTGACCGATGTGGCAGAGGGGGACTATCGCGGTGAGCCACAGTATGCGACGACACGTACATCTGCCGTCATTGTGGAGCCAGAATTCCTAGTTGATGTGACAGAACTCCGGGGGTGGGTCCAATGTCCCCGGATCTATTATTTGGAAAAACTCACCGGGATACCGTTGAAGTATCCAGTGGTGAAAGGAACCATCGTCCATGAGGTCTTTGGTGACCTCCTGCGGGGTCGTGACCGTGAAGCGAGCATCACCGAACACGTCAAGGCGGCAGCGCTTGGCATTGGGCTTCTCGGTGAAACGATATCGTCTGTGACCGATGATATCCGTCCACATACCGTAGCGATTGAACGGTGGCTGCAACAAGACCGATTTGGAGCGGACGAATGGCGGTCCGAACAAACGTTGATCTCCGAGCAGTTCGGCTTGAAAGGCCGGGCGGACGCAGTCAGACGGGGGATGCCGGTCGAATTAAAAACCGGGAAGAACCTCGGGAGTTCACCTCGATTTCACGACAAAGTCCAGGCTGCATGCTATGCCCTCTTACTCGCGGATGACATCCAAGAGGCACCCGAGACGGGGACACTTTTGTACACCAAAAATATGGCTGTGGATCGAGACGATGTCTCGGGTGATGTCTCCCCGGCGAAGGAGTTCAGTATTACTCCAGGATTCCTCAAATTCATTCTTCGGACCCGGAATGAACTCGCAGCGGCGGAGTTTGATTTCTCCATCCCAACCGGATATGAAGCAGATGCCAAATGCGAATACTGCTTTGAACAAGATACCTGTATGTCGGTGGCAGGCCGATTGGACCAGGATTCAAAAGCTGGACAACTCGGTGAGTCGGTACCGGAGGCCGAGCGAGCCTACTTCGATCGGATGTATCGGGGAATTGAGACCGAGCGGCGTGCTGTCCACCGGGAGTATCGGAAACTGTGGGAGCAGTCTCCAGGAGAGCGCGCGGATGATGATCGGGCGCTCATTAACTTGGAGCCACTCGCATGTGATCCACTCGAGAGTGGCGGATGGGAGCTGCGCGCCAGACGACCCGGAGTGGCAGTGTCAAAAATCCGTGAAGGCGATCGAGTCCTTGCAAGCGACGGTGACCCCGTTACGGGGACTGCAGAATTAGGGACCGTGGTAGGCCTAACCGACGAGATTGTTGTGACGACCGATGAACCACTCGAGCTTCGTCGCGTCGATGTGTATCCATCCGAACTTGGGGTGGCCCGGCAACTGACTGCACTCCATGATGCGATCCTTCAGGGTGACCCAGATCGGAATGATGTGTTGTTCGATCGCCGATCGCCGGAATTCAGTGACCGCGGGACGAGCCCATCTCCGCAGACGCAACGAGGTGACGGTCAGGCCGAGTCAGATGCCTTTATTGGGAATAATGAGGCGCAGAACGATGCGGTTGCGATGGCGGTTCACGCCGACGATTATGCGCTAATCCATGGACCCCCTGGGACCGGGAAAACCTATACGCTTGCGCGGACGGTACAGGCCTTCGTCGAACGCGGAGACCGAGTGCTTGTTGCAGCGTTCACGAATCGTGCGGTCGATAATGCGGTCGATGCCTTGATCGCACAGGGATGGACCGATGTCGTCCGCTGGGGATCGGAGACGGGTGTGCGGGAGGATTTACAGGATTATCGGTTATCTCGGGAGGGCGTTCCCGGAGAGCAGGCTGCGGCCCTTCAGGAGGCGTCGGTTGTCGCCGCGACAACTGCGGGTTGTGGGTCCCGTGTCCTCAAACACGAACAGTTCGATGTTGCCGTTGTTGATGAGGCAGCGCAGCTGACCGAGGCAGGGACCTTTTTGGCGACGAATCTCGCTAATCGATTCGTGCTCGTTGGAGACCACAATCAACTTCCCCCCGTCGTCCGTGCTGATGCTTCCGGCCCGGCAGGTGTCCTCCATGGCTCGCTGTTCGAACGGCTGATAGAGTCGACGCCGTCGGCTGCCATCTTGCTTGACCAGCAGTATCGCATGAATCAACGAATCCAGTATTTTCCCAGCACCGAATTTTACGAGGGGCAACTCCGCCCCGCCTCAGCCGACATCGCCGGGCAACAGCTTGAGGACCTCCCCGGCGTGGAGATAACAAAGCTCCCGTCGGCACTCCGGGACCCGGTTACCTTTATTGACCCCGAGGGGACTGCAGAGGGTAATACGAATCCTGTCGAAGCCGAGCGGGTTGCGGAGATTGTGGACGCGTTCCAGGCGGCCGGTGTGGCACCCGGCGATATCGGCGTGATCGCTCCGTATCGAGCGCAAGTTGCAGAAATTACTCGTCGGTGCCCGGCTGTCACGGTTGATACTGTCGATCGGTTTCAAGGATCGTCAAAGGAAGTTATCGTGATTTCATTTGTGGCCACTGAAGATCTCTCGAGCCCTATTTTTGATGATCATCGCCGGGTGAATGTGGCATTAACTCGCGCGAAAAAATCACTGGTGCTCGTTGGTGATGACACAACACTCCGGACGGTCCCGGTGTACCGGCGGATGCTCGAGTGGGCGCAAGAC
This sequence comes from uncultured Natronomonas sp., assembly GCA_964609565.1. GTDB lineage: Archaea > Halobacteriota > Halobacteria > Halobacteriales > Haloarculaceae > Natronomonas. Next base: position 9,386 of record CAZSSY010000067.1, on the reverse strand, counting down.
TCTGATGGGTAGCGGATTTCCTGTCGTGGCTGCCGGGCGGTCACACCGGTTGTCGGACAGTGATTGGACTGATGCCTGTCGGGTGTTCAGAGGTGTGGGGCGTCGATAGCCATGATGTCTGCGGCTTCTGTGGGCGTCGCCGGTTCGCGGCCTACGTTTCGGGTGAGTTCTGCAGCTTTGGCGACGAGGTCAGGATTTGTCGATATGTCGCCATTTGGGAGATAGAAGTTGTCTTCAAGGCCGACTCGTACGTTCCCACCCATTGCGAGGGCACCGGCCGCAAGTTGCCATTGGTCGCGGGAAATCCCGATGACTTGCCAATTGGCATTGTCGGGGAGTTGTCGTACTTGGTGGGCGAGGTTTTCAATCGTCGGGGGGATACCGCCGAGGACGCCCATGACGAGCGAAAAATGGATCGGGTGCTGGAGGTCGCCTGATTTGAGGAATGGCCTGATGTTCCCGATATGTCCGGTATCGAAGCATTCGAGTTCGGGTTTCACCCCGTTGTCATTCATGGCTTGGAGAAGCTCCCGGATTTCGTTGAATGGATTGTCGAAGACCATATCGAAAACGAAGTCATCGCGATTATCGCTGTATTTCGCATAATTCATCGAGCCCATGTTGAGCGCAGCGATATCAGGCTGAACACCGGCAACATATTCAATCCGGGATTCAAGCGGCTCGTGGAGCGCACCGGTTGAAAAATTGATGAGGATATCGGTTCGGTCACGGATTTCATCGTATATGTCTTGATAAATGTCTTCGTCAAACGTGGGTGAGCCATTGTCAGTCCGTGCATGGATGTGCGCGACGGCAGCGCCGTTCTCGCGTGCGGCTGCCGCATCTTCCGCGATCTCTGCAGGGGTATACGGGATCGCCTCACACTGGTCGCGAGTGGTGAGCGCTCCGGTCAATGCCGCACTAATTATCGCGTTTGTGGGATCGTTCCCTTTGATGGAGTCTTGTTCTATTGTCATAGGTGTGGATGGATTGTTGTGGTGTATGGGTGTGTGGACGTAGGCCGGGAGTGGGTTAGTTGTCGGGTCGGCCTTTCCAGTCTGGTTCTGAGTCGGTCAGGAAGGCGTTGATGCCTTCTTCGGTATCGTCGCTCATCGCGATGAGTGAGACGATTTCACGCATGTAATCAAGGGCTTCATGGAAACCCATTTCGCGTTGATTGTAAAAGGACTCCTTGCCCATTTCGATCATAGCGGGTGATGGTGTCGCCAGGTCATCGACGAGTGAATCAAGTTCGGCCTCGAAGGTGTCTGCTGGCACAACATCCGTCGTAAACCCGATGTCATGGGCTTTCTCAGCGGTGATATGTTCGCCAGTGAATAAGAGTTTAAGCGCTTGTTTCTCGTTGACTGTCCGCATTATCGGAACGAGGGCTTGTGCCGGGAAGAGCCCGATGTCGACTTCTGGAGTGCCGAACGTGGCATCCTCTGAGGCAACTATCACGTCACAGGCGGCAGCCAACCCCATGCCGCCGGCCAGACAGTAGCCTTCAACAGCAGCGACTATGAGTGCGGCCGTGTCAACGGCTTCTTCAATCAACTGTTTCATACCTTTGAAGCCATCGCGGTAGGCCTGTGAGCCTTGGCCGACTGCGCCCGCCATTGACTTGATGTCGCCACCGGAACAAAACGTGCCTCCCGCACCGCGGATAACAACAACGCGCGCAGGCCCATCGTTCGCGGCGGTCAAGACATTCGAGAGCCCATTGATCACGTTATCATTGAGGGCGTTTCGTTGATCCGGCCGGTTGATTGTTGCTCGTATCACGAGTTCATCGTTGGCCACTTCGACAGCCAAGTCATCATTTGAAAGATCCTCGCTTGTAGCCATCCTGTCTGAGTCATGTGAGGGGTATTCGTATCATGATTTCGGACGGTGAAAAACGAACAATTAGTTTAATCAGAGAACATCACGTATCGAGTTGACTACCTAGTTGGCCTACACCGCCTCCACAGCACACGAACCCACCGTTCCACTAAATGACAACTGCAACGTGACTAGAGTATGCAAGCGTAGGTGGCTGCTAGGCGTATCCATCAGTTGGCAACAAGCAGTGAATGTGAGGGATCGTCGGAGGAAAGATCTTGGCTGAGATGGAGACAGCGGATTACGGTCCGTGTGGACGAAAATATGGTTGTAGGAAATGGTTACGGTCCCGACGTACGGCGATGGGTCGGGGTGGTGATGGAGTGGTTCGGAGAGTTTTGTTATGCCCAATCGTTGGTATCTGCGCGGAGTGAACTGCCTCGGGGTCAAGCACCGAGGCATTCGGCCTGCTCCACCTGTAGAAGTCGTCTGTGAACAGTTAGAGGTGGTGGCTGAATACTGTTTCTTCCAGCGACTCTTGTTTGAGAACTGAGGGGGTAGTGGTATCGGTTTTGATAGGAACTATCGGCGCGCCGGTGTTCGTTTCGTCGGTATAGCGAATCATTGTCAAGGGTCGTTTCGTGTGTATATCGCTCCAATTACTGGGTACTAATAAATGTAATGTTTGATAATGTGGGACTTTATGAGGATGGTATTCCCGTCCGCTCAGCTTCGCCCGCTAATAGTCATTTGATCCTGCTATGGGTGGACAAGTTGGTGCGACCGGATACAGTGGGCAAACGGTTGAGTACGGTACAAAATACCCTAGTCGGCGTTTCAACGAGGATTCGATGACCCGAAACCGGTAGTCTTCCGTGAGCCCGTATGGGTAAGGGACTCGGCGGCATAGAGGGTGTATGGATGCAGAAGCAACAATCCAAGCGTATTATGAGGCTCTTCGATGTGGTGACCCGTTGTCCCCGTATTTCGCCCAGGATGATGCGGTCGTGAAAATCGGGCTTACAGAGCAGTTACGTGGCTTTGACGACGTGCAACATGGCTTGCAGGCCCAAACTGATACCACCGAAGCGTGGACCGTCAATAGCACTCGTCTTCGGACCACGGAACGAGACCGGTACGCATGGTTTTTTGACATCGTAGAATTGTCATGGAGCAATATTGAACTGGACGACACCATTGCCGCGAGTACTCGATGGAGTGGAACCCTGTGCCGCGGACCCGACCAGACTGAACTCGGGACACCGTGGCGATTTGTTGAGATGCATGTCTCGAAGGCGGCATCCCGTCCGGAAATGGTGGTGGACGCATCGAAGAACGATACCCATATATCGCCTGGTGAATCTCACCGCGCGTCACAGGGTCAGCGTGAAGGGCGCCTCGACAAATCACGGAGCGAGTAATGGTTGACCCGGTCTCTCGTGAGGAACACGCTCAGTCGCTGCGCTGGTTGAAAATCGGGATGACGCTCCTGGTGGGTGTGTCTGCGGGCCTTATTACGTCACAAGGCGATGCGTCACTCGAAGTCGTCATTGCGGCTGTATCGGGTGGGTTACTACTTGGTGCATTCCTTGTCTGGTATCTTTTCCCTGATGTGTCCGCTGACCCTCACTCCGCAGACAATCGATTCGAGTAGTAATGCGGCCAATGTCGAGATTCTGTGCCGTTCTCCCGCCCACAAGTTGCTGTCGTGCCGATGGGCTTCCTCTTTCGTGCTCGTTATAAGCAGATAGTCCCATGGTCTAGTATGGCACGAGCAGCCGTTGTCGGTACGGGGATGACGGAGTTCGGCGTCCATGACATGCCGCTCCATGAGCTTTTCAGTGAAGCGGCATTTGGCGCGCTCGATGACGCTGGCGTCCGTCCCCCTGATATCGATGCTCTATATTTTGGAAATGCAATGGGCGGCCAAACGGAGAATGAAACCCACCTCGGCCCGAAATCTGCCGGACATATTGGGATGGCGGGGCTCCCGGTACAACGGTTTGAGGATGCCTGTGCAACATCGGCAACTGCGTTTAAGAACGCTGTAGAGGCAGTTGAAGCGGGCATCCACGATGTGGTTCTTGTAGGTGGCGTTGAGCGGTGTACGCCGGAAACAGGGAAAGATACCCCGGAGATGACGCGTATCTTTGCATCAGCATCACACCGGCAATACGAACAGCCAACAGGCCTGACGTTCCCAGGAGTGTTTGCACTCCTCACCAAGCGCCATATGCACGAGTATGGGACGACCGAAGAACAGCTTGCGCATGTTGCAGTGAAGAACCATGGAAATGGCGCGTTGAACCCGAAAGCGCACTTCGGGAAACAAACGACCGTCGACGAAGTTTTGGAGGGCCCGATAGTCGCTGACCCGTTTCGATTGATGGACTGCTGTCCATTCTCGGATGGGGCCAGCGCGGCTGTGGTGGTAAACACTGATCTTGCTGACTCGTATCGAGATCCGGTGGACGTCGCAGGCGTTGGCCACGCGACAGATGTGGTCCCGTTTCCTGACCAGGAAACCCCACATCACACGCGCTCAGCACGACGGGCTGCGAGGCAAGCGTATGAGCAGGCAGATACAACGGCCGCAGCGATGGACTTTGCAGAAGTCCATGATTGTTTTACTGGCGCCGAAATCTTGGCTAGCGAAGCAATCGGCTTCGTAGAGGACGGCAACGGCGGCGTGGCCGTCGAAAACGGCCAGACAGCCCGAAGTGGCTCATCACCAATCAACCCCTCTGGAGGGTTGAAAGCGAAAGGCCATCCGATCGGGGCTACGGGAACGGGTCAAATCTTTGAACTCACAACCCAACTCCGTGGCGATGCCGGTGACCGCCAAATCCAGGATGCGGAACGAGCAATAGCACACAATCTAGGCGGCGATGCAGCCACAACCGTCGTCACCGTCATGGAGGCACGATCATGACCGAACGACTGACATATGCGGATTGGGCAGCCGCAATTCGAGACGGCGACCTCATTGGCCAAACCTGCCAAGATTGCGGGAAAACACAAGGAACCCCTAAAGCTGCCTGTCCAGCCTGTGGCTCTACTGCCCTCGAAACAATTGACCTCCCAACCACCGGATCGGTGTACGCCGAAACAACCATCAACGTTCCACCAACCGGGATTGATGAACGCGGGTATCAAGTCGCGATTATCTCCGCCGGGGATGCCCGCCTCATGGGGCGATTAGATGATCAAAACGTCACCATCGGGGACCAGGTCACCCTCGCCGGGTTTGATGAAGACGCAGAAGGCACCGTGACACCCCGATTTGAAGCCGAGTAGGTTTCGAAACCAGCCTCAACTGCCAAGGCGACCGGTTGCCTCAGCTCCCGGGCTGGACCGACCACTACTCGTCAAATCGGCAACACACTCCCGACAAAAACGATATGAGGGATCGTTCATTGCGCCACAAATCGGGCATAGCAACCCATCTTGAGACCCGGCTTTCGGCTGCGTATCGGGCCGTGACGAATGATCACCCTGGGTTGTCCCAGGGGCAGGCTTTGTCGTATCTGCCCGTCGATAAAGATAGGCGAACAAGCTGAGATGTAAAACGACCATCACGGCCGCAACCACGGACAGCCAGAGCACTCCCTCCATGCCTAGCGTGAAGATACGGGCTTGCGCTACTTAGTCGTTCGCAGCGTTACACCCCCTACCGATGCGTCGGGATACAACTAGTCCCTGGACGCCCCATATTCGACTCGGTCTAGCCAGGTGGCGGGTTGGTCAAGCTCATCAGCGGTCGGTAGGTATCGCGGGTCCTCCCACACTTTCGCAGCGCCATCGATACCGCGGTGAGCGGCGACAGTCTCAAAAAAGGCCTTTCCTCGTTCGTATTGTTGTCGTTTTAATCCAAATCCTAGGAGCCGCCGAATGAGCTTCGATATCGGGCCGATATCGTTACGTCGAGCATCCAGCTTGTCACGGAGGTCCTCATACTCGTCATCGAATGCTTGGTCCATCAACAACTCAGCATACCCTTCAACCGCGGTCATAATTACATCCAACTCCTGGAGGGTACTCCGATCGAACTCACCGGCGGCAAGCTTGGCTACTGTCTCTTCCATTGCGTCCTCCAGATGTGGCCCCAGCCATGGTGCCGTGCCGAATTCCGCGGCATGCGCCACTTCATGAAATGCAATCCATCGACGAAACCGGGCAGGATCAACGTCAAGGACGTCAGCGACCTGCTGAATATTTGGATGCACAAAATACAATCCGTGGTCACCATCACCTAAGAGAAGGGGGTCATACTGACCGAGCACATGGTTCGCCAGAAATCCGAGTGTGAACGCCATGGACCCGGTATTCGCCGTCCGTGCAATCGATGGCGCTAAACTCGTTTTCGTTTCGATCGGGGCGAGTAACCGACGAAATGTCGACAAATTTGCATCAATCCAGTGATGGCGATTATGCACTTCAATAGTATTTGGGAGTTCGAACTCGATACCGGCCGCGTCTTGAATCCCGTCACGGGCATCCTGCACATCGGTAGCGTATGCTTGTTGGGCCGCTTCGTCGAGCGCCAAACTCCCCGGGTCGGTCCCGGCTCGTGCTGCCGTTCCTACCGCCGTCCAATCGATCGCGCCATCACCGTCGGCATCAGCGACTGCACGAACCGCACGAAAGAGACTCACGGTTATCCTAGCCAACCCCGTGACAAAGACTTTCCGGGTAGCTACCTCCCACTTTCACACCCATACTTACGTAGGTTCAGACGCAAAACCTCGCTCGGCCGGGCGGGGAGGATCTCAACTCACCAACCTGCCATGCCAGATAGGCTAGCTGGGATCAGAGTCACGTTGTAGTTAATTCGAATGTATAGCAGCCGGTGATTTTGTCGCTGGCGAAGATGAATTCCCGGGTCGGATGATAGACGGCGCTCCATGCCCATGGAGCTCGCCCGCCTTCCGGGTTGTCATCGGCTCCATCACGCGTCGGATACGTATCAACCGGCGTCGGATTTCGGGGGTCAGTGATATCATAGAGTACGACACCTTCACTGTAATCACCGCTCACCAGTAATGTCTGTGAGTCAAGCGGAATGACGTCGTGGTTGTGGGTGGTCCAGAGGGTATCATCACTATCATCAATGGGTCTGGCATTCGGCGAGTGAGTAAATCCCAGCGGCTCTGGGTTGTCCGGGCTGCCGGTGTCCCATCCGATATCGAAGACGTGCTTCCCGCCGGGAACACCCGAGGTGAGTTCATCGCCAACAACCGCTAACTTTCGAGTCGGGTCAAAGTCGGCATAATGTCCGCTTTCGTAGCCAGGAGTACCGATCTCTGTGTACTCGGGGTGGTCGGAGTAATCGAACCAACCTTGGAGGTTGGGTGATCCAGGCTCGGCGATATCGAAGATCATGTATCCATCACTTGACGCACAATGGAGAAGATCTCTGTTGCCGTCAGCAACGATGTCATGAAGGCCGCCTTCGTCCCACGTACGGTGGAGTGTCTCTGGGTTGGCGGGGTCGCTGACATCCCATACGCGGAGCCCATTGCCGTCACTCGGTCCAGGGATGGCACCGTAGACGATTGGCGCATCTGGATGTGGATGTATATTGTGGGCTGGATCGGTTGGGATTTCCCCGATAAGCTGAGGGTTCGTTGGCGTGGCATTCCCAAACCCGAAATCAATGATCTCCACGGTCAATTGTGTCGAGTTACCATCGGAGTCATGGTCTTCGCCATGATCGTCGTCTGGCTCCCGCGTCCGATAGTACAGCCCACCACGTGGATCAAACTTCACATCTCTGTTGTCCCATCCAGCGGTTGATTCGAACTGATGTAGGACTGACGGATCGGCTGGGGATTCAAGATTGATGAGTGTCGTTCCATGGCCGTTCGTACTTCCGATGACACCGAACTGGCCGTCGTAACTGATGGATCCCTCTGTATACTCGCCTGGCGTCGATAACGGCGTGTGGCTCACGTGGTCTAAGGCATACTCGACATCGTCTGGCGTGGGAGTAGTCTCGGGCGGTTCTTGGGTCGTGTTTGTCGCGGGTTGCTCCCCGTTGGGTTGTGACGAAAAGGGCGTACTACATCCTGCGAGTACAGGGTATGTTACGCCACAGGCGGCTGCGAGGATACGACGCCGAGAAGTCTGCATGGACTGTCAACAATATTGAGGTTACTTAGTCATTGTCTCAATATACCAACCATAAAGGTACCTTACTCTTTGGTTTCGACAACAACCTCTCGGAATAATCAGCATGAACCCAATCGCGATACATTCCATATAACTCCGCGTTGGCATCGCACCCCGCTGAAACTTCGCCGTCGCGTATTCCCGACGGCCACCACGACTGCCATCCCATTTCCCACAGCCAGCCATCCACGACACATATCTCGAGTCATATGGCCGACAAAAACAGCACCCAGGGAAAGCCTCCGCGTGGATGCACCTGTTGACTGGCACCGATGTCACCTCCTTGTAACGGTGCCAGTGAATGGATATATGTATCCGTGCTGTATCTCCATGCACGCTATCTTTTTCAAGGCGAGAATACCGTCGTTTGGGCGGGCGTGAAGCCGACAACTCCGACACGAATCACCGTCGGTTGCAGGCCGAATACCCCACGAACTTAAACCTTTATTAGAATTGGGTATATAAATATTAGTGCGGCCAAATGAAGTATAACCTCGAAACCGGGTCGCATACGGTCTACGGGCTCCAATATCACTTTGTGACCGTCACGAAGTACCGTGCAGCCCTCCCCACTGACGAAATCGCAGAGCGCATCGGTGAGATTGCCAGCGACATCTCCGAGGACTTCGGTGTGAACATCCAGACCGTCAACGGCGGAAGCGACCACGTTCACATCTTGTTCACGGCGACGCCTACGACTGACCTCACCAAGTTCATCAACTCACTCAAAGGCGTCACGTCCCGCAAAATTCGTGACGAGAACCCTGAAGTTCGGCAGGCGCTCGACAAGGCGTTTTGGCATCCGGGGTACTTCCTCGCCACCACCGGCCAAGTAAGCATCGACGTTCTGAAGAAGTACGTGGAGAAGCAGTAGCGTGTCTACGACTGTCACGAAGACGTTGCAGGCGACGTTTGCGCCACCCACTGCACACAAGCAGTCGAAACTGAACGACCTGCTCGAAACGTACCGTGACGGGCTTCACGAGGCGTTCGACGCCGGGGCGAGTACCATGTCGGCAGTCAGTGACATCGTGACACCCTACGACCTGCCGTATCAAGCGAAGGCCGCTCTGTGCAACTACGTCCCGAAACTCCGTAAGACGGACACCGCCAACGAGTTGGACGACGAACACCCGATACGGCTCACGAACCAAGCCGCGACGTTCGACCACTCGGCGGAACGCGACTACGAGTTCACGTGGTGGGTCCCGCGTCCCGGTCGGGGAACGAACTTCTGGATACCGCTCCGCATCAACCCCGAGCAGGACGGCCTCTGGCATGACCTCGTATCGGGGGACGCGAAGGCAGGCGAGATACGGCTTCAACAGTATCGGACGAACTGGGTACTGCACGTCACCGTCGAGTACCCGGTCGAAGAACCTGCGGCGGAC
>CAZSSY010000066.1:4622-16582 GCA_964609565.1 uncultured Natronomonas sp. | reverse complement strand
TTGGTTGTGACAGCAAAACCTGGCGCGATTTCCGATGTTTATGAGGATATCCAGGCGGATAATGAACACAGCTACTTTTCTGACTGCACCGCTTCGTATCGCTGAATTCGTCTTCGATAACGGTCGAGCATCGCTTCGTCTAAAAATACGCCATCGGTGTAGATGGCGCCACCGTCATTCGCTTCGAACTGTTCTAATAAGTCTCTCGCTCGCTCAACTTCGGTTCTCGTGGGAGTGAATTTTTCGTTGACTATCGGGATTTGGCTCGGGTGTATCACCGACAGGCCGATGAAACCGTAGTCTCTTGCCTCTTCTGCGATCCTCTGGAGACCGTCTGAATCTTGGACTTCTGTGTATGTCGACGAAATCGGGTGCAGCCCCCCGAGCGCTGCTAATCCAGTAACCTGTAGACTCAAGAAATCGCGAACCTTCTCAGACAAGGGATTTCCGCCGATTGTTCGCGCATAATCCCCAATCCCGAATGAAATCCCCGTGAATCGATCATAATTGGCGCATGCTCCCACAATCGACTGTCCGTTGAATATACCGCCCGGGGTCTCCAGCAATATAATACATTGAAGCTCTTCCGCAGGATTACCTGTGAGCATTTTTTCTACTTTGCGTATTTGGGCTGCGTTCTCAATTTTAGGGAGATATAATGTATCCACGCCAGAAGAAATTGCAGCCTCAATATCAGCCCTCCACCAATCAGTCGTTAAATCATTTATTCGGACACAGACCTCCTGGTGACTCTGATTTATTTCTTGACGGGAATTAATCAGGTTTTCCCGAGCCTTTTCTTTCTGTTCTGGCCTCACTGCGTCTTCAAAATCGAAAATTATCGCATCAGCATTCGTTTTGAAGGCCTTCGATATCATCTTCCGTTGATCCGCGGGAGTGTATAGTAATGATCGCCGCAACCGAAAACTCACGTTATGAACACCTCGATTGGCAAATTCCTGCACGGTCAAACACTAACCGGTTCTCGACGGAGGACACTCTCTCATGGAGGTGTTTATACGTCATCCAAGCTCTCCGACAGGATGGCTTCAGGTATTCCGCCGCGAAGTACATAACTTCTCGAACCGGTTTCTAATTGGGATTCTACGTATTGGGCTGTCGCCATAAGTGTGTCAAACGTGACGCCAGTCTCGATTGCCATCTGACGGAGCATATTCACCATATCTTCAGTTGGGGTGTTTCCGACACCGGTGAGGGATTCAGGAAGCGCTGTTCCGCCCCCGAGACCGCAGAGGGCTGTGTCGAAGCGCCGAACGCCTAACTGCATGGCAACAATCGCGTTCGCTAGACTCATTCCGTTCGTATTGTGTAGATGCAATCCCCAGTCTATGTTCGGCCATTTTTTATTCAATTCCGAAAATATCGATCCAATTTGAGTCGGAGCCGCCATCCCCATGGTCGTAGCGAGCGTAACTTGGTCAACTCCAGCATTCAGTACCTTACCGACGACCTCAATTGTTTTTTCCGGCTTGATATGACCTTCATATGGACAGAAAAAACTCGTGCCAATTCCTGCTTCAACTGATATTCCGTGGTCGTTTGCTATATCAACAATATCTTCTACCTCACGTAGATTTTCACAAAGAGTCATGCCTTGGTTCTTCTCCCGGTATGAATCACTGACTACAACAAGCGCATTTACCGCATCGACACCCGCCTCAACAGCTCTGTTCATCCCGACGGCGTTCGGGACAAGCGCCCGGTAAGTCACACCATTGCGTCTCTCAATATTCTGTGAAACAGTCTCCGCGTCGCGAAGATTTGGAACTGCCTTTGGGTGGGTGAATGAGGTAAATTCTATCGCCCCCACACCGGTCTCGGATAGTTTATCGATGATTTCAACTTTCTTCTCGGTCCTCAAGAACCGATCCATACTCTGAAACCCATCACGGGGAAGCGTTTCAACTAAATTAACTGAATCGGGGAACTCAAGATCCATCTATACCACATCCTCCGTTCGTAGGTCGCTAAGTAACTCCTTGTCGTACCCGAGCATGTCTCGAAATATCTCTTCGTTGTGCTCACCCAGAGATGGGCCTAGATGGGTGATCTGGCCGGGGCTTTCGCTGAACTTGGGAAACACGTTTGGAACCGAAACCTCTCCGAAATCCTCGTCCTTTACTCTAACTACTGCGTCGCGCTCGGTGTAATGTCTGTCGCGAATGATGTCCTCGATGTTGTACACTGGAGCTATCGTCGCATCACAGTCCTCGAACCGGTCGAGGACCCTCTCTCGCGTATGATTTCCAATCCAATCTTGGATAATCGCGTCTAGTTCTTCTACGTTTTTCAACCGACTCTCGTTGTCGACAAAACGGTTATCGGTTTTAAGTTCAGGCCGCTCTATGGCATCGAACACCCGCATAGCGAGCGGCTGAGCGCTAGCCGAGATCGCGACCCAACGGTCATCCTTCGTTCTGTACATATTTCTAGGCGCGGAGGAGCGGGATCGATTCCCACTGCGGGTCTCAATCTCACCCAGTTGATCATACCGCAACGCCTGAGGCCCGAGAATGTTGAATATCGGTTCGATTAGGCTCGTATCGATGTATTGGCCTGAGGCATCATGTACATCACGATGATACAGTGCAAACATCACTGCAAAGGTAGAGAATAGTCCAGCGATACTATCAGCTAATCCAGTGGGCGGGAGCAGGGGGGGACCGTCTTCGAATCCGTTGAGGTGCGCGAATCCACTCATTGCCTCGGCAAGTGTCCCAAATCCAGGTTGGTCCGCATATGGACCGTATTGACCGAAGCCCGACAATCGAAGCATGATCAGTTGTGGATTAATCTCATTCAGTGTCTCATAACCAATATTCCATTGTTCCAACGTCTTAGGACGGAAGTTCTCGATTAGAACATCAGCCTCACTTATCAGATCCTCGAATATTTCCTGGCCTGGCTTCGAACTCAAATCTAATGTAACAGATTTTTTATTACGGGACAAATATTTCCACCAAAGACCAATCCCGTCCTTCTGGGGGCCGAAGTCCCGTAGGTAATCTCCCTTGCCCGGGCGTTCGATCTTGATGATCTCGGCTCCAAATTCAGCGAGTATTCTCCCGGCCGTGGGACCGGATATCATTGAGCCCGCTTCCACGATAGTAATGCCGTTGAGTGGACTATTCGCGTCTGGAGCTGCCATTTAGTACCTCGGGGGTAGTACTTTCTTGCGGGCTGTCAGTAAAATATGGCCGGTTTGGTTCGGTCGGTGTGTTGATGATGACATTGCAGATGTCACATTTCCTGCTGCTGGATAAATAATCTGTTCACTTCGGAACTGATGGTCGGCAGTAGCCATGCTGATTCGTCACGAGCACTAGGAGATTAAAGTACTCTTCCAGTTCTACCTCCGGGGCTATCCACACACCTCATATGCGAATCACCCACAGCCAGTAATTATTCCGCCAATAGACGCCAGTTGTGGACAAGACCTACCGACAGCTTTACTATTCTAATATGAAAATCACCATACTGAACATGAGCGTTAGCAACGTCACCGATCAGATTGATCAGATTCAGTTCGAACATGTTCGAGTCTTAGTTCTAAAGGGAGTCCCAGACGGAGAAACGACGCTCGTCGACACAGCGTTCGAGGAGAACGGGGAGGAACTCGTAGAAATACTTACGGAAGAGTACGGTTCGATTGATCGCGTCATCATAACGCATGGAGATCATGGTCACCATGGCGGGCTAGGTTATGTCATGGAGGCTTTCTCGCCGGAACTAGCAATGCCGGCTAATGAGACAAAGCTCTATACGCATCTCGAGGAGGAAGGCTACGATTTTGAGCCAGACGTGGCATATGAAGATGGTGATGTCCTCGAAGGCGATATCCGGGTTATCCAGATTCCCGGGCATACCGAAGCGACCTCCGCACTGCTCCTGGAAAATTTCGGTATTTTGATTTCCGGCGATGCGCTGGACGGGGCCGACCGCGGTGGATTAACGGCGGGGTATCTCCTCCCACCGCCGGCCCTCTTCAACGATGATCACCGTGCGGCAGAGCTGAATCTGTACAGGCTGTTAGAATACGATTTCGATACGTTGCTGGTCTTTCACGGGTCCCACGTCTTCGAGAATCCAAAACAGAAACTAGACGACTATCTCGTCGAGCGGGAATGGAACGAGTGGGATCCAAGGACGGATTGAGTAATACTGGCACACAAGCAGGGATCTCACCGTAGTACCGATACGTCGAAAACGGGTTTACACGTGTCGCCAGCAAGGAACGCCTCGAAGACTTCTTCGATGTTTTTGAGACTAAATCGCTCGTCGATTAGCGTCTCATGATCGAAATCGCCCGATTCAGCGAGTTTGAAAGCCCGGTCAAAGTCCTCGTACAGTGCACTGTATGTGCACTGAACATCGATTTCCCCTCGGAGGAGCGGGGTATAGGACATCGTCATTTCGCCAATTTGGCCTACTAAGACGATTTGCCCCCCCTTGCGGACTTCATCGACGCACATTTTCAAACCCGAGGGGTGGCCAGTGACATCGAAGGCCACGTCGAAACCGATCTTATTCGTTAACTTTTCTTGTTCCCGTTGGATGTCAACCTTCTCGATATTGATCGTACTCAATCCCAAGTTCTCCGCGAGTGGGAGCCGGTAGTTCGAATCATTATCAATACCCGCCACGAGAACGTCACCGCCCTGGGCCTGCGCTACTTGGGCTGTCAGTAATCCGATTGGGCCAGGACCAGCGACGAGAACTTTATCGCCAGGATGGACGCGGGAATTTTCAATGACGGCTCGCACAGAAACAGCTGCCGGTTCGGCTAGGGCAGCCTCCTTCGCGCCCGTACCGGCTGGGACTCCTTGGAGCGTGGATTCGGGTGCAGTAACATAGCCAGCGAAGGCGCCATGATGGTCAATTCCAGTGAGTTTGGAATTTTGACACAGATTAGGGAGTCCGATCGAACATTGATAACAATGTCCACAGTTGCGTATTGGGCGTTCGACCACACGATCCCCCTTCGAGAAATTCGAAACGTTTTCCCCTAGTTCGACGATCCTGCCTGTATACTCGTGTCCGATGATAGTAGGAAACTTCATTCGCTCGAACGCTGATTTGTAACGGTAGATGCCCGCATCGCTACCGCAGAGGCCAGCGTAGTCCACTTCAATTAGAACCTCATTCGCGGTCGGTGTAGGGGTCTCGAGTTCAATGATATCGACGTGTCCGCTGCCCGGATCCAACTTTGCTACCCCTTGCATACACCCTCTTTAACGCTTGACGATTATAACGTTTCGATAGAACAAGGCATGGCGAATTTATCGGTTTTTCTCATATCTCCCGTGGTTAAAAACCGAGGCTGCATCCAAGCCAGATAAGAGCTCAGAACAATGGTCCATATCATGTAGCGTGCATACCAATAAGTGCGAGAATGATTGCCTAGATCCTGAATAGATCGAGACAGGTCACGTTGGTGAGTAGATGGGCCATACCTGCCATGCGAACGGACTGGCTGGACGCGTGATTGACGGGCGATACCGGATAAACGAATGATCGGCGAGTTGCGGTTTCCCGTCTGAGGTAGGGGTAAATCCACGGGACCACTGAAACAAGGTCCTGGGTAATACCATCACGATCTCCTGGGGCAGTGTGAGCGTCGCTCTGGTGACAAAATCGTCGGGGACGACTAAGGGAGAAGCAGTCATTCCTCTGGATAGAGCTGAAACGTTCGTGGAACAAATCCACGGGAGGTTGAAGTCGAAGACAGCATTCGTAAACGCGATTTTCAAGGAGAGTCTCGTTCGGACTGAAGAATACGACCGGTTTCCAACATCCGAATGGTGTCGAGCCGAAAGAGGTAAATCAACAATCGATATTGGTCTTCGATTTCAGCGCGTGGATACTCCTGGGACCCATTTCGAATCATTACGGACAAGTCCTGGACAAGTTGGCGGAATCCCGCTCAGGTGAACCCACCGAAAGCACTGAAAATTTTCAACATCATTGTAGAAACCGGTAGTTTGTAGTGCAGTAGGTGCCATATGTTACCATGTCGTTGAAAAACGATCCCGGTCCACGGCGAATCAAGAGCGTGGATCAAGCATTCGAAATCATCGAATTCATCGAGGAGAAGCGGGAGGCCACGCTCTCTGAAATCGCTGACGAGCTCGATATCCCGGTGAGTACAGCCCACATTCATCTCGCTACGCTCGTCCATAATCGCGTTCTCAATAAAATCGGGAACACGTATCAGTGTAGCTTCCAATTTCTCAGAATAGGCGGCCGAAAGCGGGACCGAATGACGCTGTTTAAAGTTGCGAAGCCAGAGCTCGATGACCTGCAAAAGGATACAGGCGAGCACGCGAATGTTATGGTAGAGGAGGGAGGGTACACAATCCAGTTATACAAGTCCTCAGGTGCAGAAACGATCGATGATAACGCATCCACCGGGCAGCATTTTCACTCGCATCTAACTGCAACGGGCAAAGCTATCCTGGCGAAATTTCCTCAGGAAAGGGTCAAAGCGATCATTGAAGAACACGGACTCCCGGCCTCTACGGAAGACACGATCACAGACGAAGATTCCTTCTTCACGGAACTCGATGAAATCAGGGAGCGTGGTTATTCAATAAACAGAGCAGAGCATTATCCGGGCGTCTATGCAATTGGGACGGCCATCGAGACCCCGGATGACGACCTGCCCGGTGCCATAAGTATTAGCGGACCGCTCAGTCGGATGGGCGACGATCGTATCAAAGACGAACTCGCCCCGAAGCTTCTTCGAAAAAAGAACATCATCGAGTTGAAAATCCGTCAACGCAGTTGAGTGGAACCGTTTCCTGGAATTTCCTGCCACACGGCTAACAGGAGATCTCCTTGACTCGGTATCGATGCTCCCATACATGTCCCGACCTGGAAATCGGCCTTCAATGATATTGAAGATGTGCTTGGGAGGTGTTAACATCTCGGCGTACGGCGGTTCAGAAAGGGAAATTTTACAATTATAAAGCTGTCAAAATCAGGCGGTGAAGAACATTCCAGGGACATCCTCAAGAAATTGTTTGGAGTTGGATCGAGATCGCCACAAACCGAGATCGGTGATTCTCACGCTGCCATTTGGCTCCATTCGACTAATTGGGGGGAGTTGTCTGAAGGTAGTAAGAGCCCCGAATGATTTCAACTATATTGAATCGCGAATCGCGCAGACCGCCCCTACCCAATCAGGGTGGACCAGAATGGGCGTCTAGTAGCCACCAAAAACCGCGCCACAATTCCGAGGCCATCCGCCCGATCACGATATTCATCGGACATAGATATGTTTGCGAATACGATTTTTAGCGCTAATGATGGGGTTATTGCCGATGTCCTGCCGTCCGCCCCACGAAGTAAGTCCCTGGAACTGTATCCAGACGTCCTCCTCAGACAACTCGCGTATAATCCATTGAACGATCTGGGTCGCCTGGAACTTTTTTGGATATCAATGAAACAATATAAAAATAAAACTTTATAAGTGTCGGGTAAGAGTTCGTTAGCGTATGTCGCGAGAGCAGCATGCGAGCAACCGTAGAACTATACTCAAGATGACGGGCGCAGCCATGGTTGGTGTGGGCCTGGCTGGATGCAGTGGTGGTGGAGACGGCGGTGATGGCGGCGATGGCGGTGACGGTGGAGACGGTGGAGACGGTGGGTCCACGTCCGGGGGTGGCGGTGGGGAGCCGCTGGACATCACCATCGCACACGTTCAGTCGCCACAACACGTGGGGGTTGAGGGCCTTCAGGCTGAGTTCGCCGATAAGCTTGAAGAAGAGACTGACGGCCGGATTACGGTGAACATCGAGGCAGGTTCGCTGGGTGGGTCGGAGGACGTGCTCGACGCCGCGCAGGCGGGTACCGTCGAGATGGTGATGGAAGGTGTCGCCGCGTCCGGGTCGCGTTTCGCCCCGGGCTACACCTTCGGCGAGGACCCCTTCGTTATCAGGGACAACGAACACTACAAGGCAGTTCAGGAGGAGTTCATTCTGCCCGAAGATGGCATGAACGGGGAACTGATCCCCCAGGGTCTCCGAATGTTCGAATCCCACTACTGGGGCAACCGCGGGACGACGAGTAACTTCCCGATCCATACCACTGAAGACGTACAAGATATCGACATTCGGTTGCCTGAGTTCGATTCCTGGGTCGGTGCCTGGAACGAGATCGGGGCCAACGCTACGCCGGTCGCGTTCGACGAACTCTACTCCGCCCTCGAGACGGGCGTGGTCGAGGCGTCCGAAGGCCCGATCACGCAGTTCATGGGCCAGAGTCTATACGAGGTACAGAGCCACTTCACGGAGACCAATCACCTCCTGGGTCGCTGGCACTTCATCATGAACGAAGAGTTCTACCAGGGTCTGAGCGACGACGACCGAGAACTCTTGACGTCGTTCATCCCTGATGCGGCCGACCGAATCAGCCAGCACGTCATAGACGAGGAAGAAAGCGTGTACGATGCGGCGAGGGATGAGGGTACCACTATCATCCGGGTAGACGACGTCGAGCGTGAAGGGTTCGTGGAGGCTGCCCAACCGTTCCTTGAGGAGTGGTCCGAGGAGAACTGGGCCGTCAGTCTCGACGACGTCCTGTCGCTCTAGAATCGTCCGGTATAGATCAGGACCTCGACTTCGACGCGCTCAGTGGTCAGGAACAGCGTCGAATCCTTCCGATTATTGAAGTTCCGCTGGAACTGCTTTTTTCATCCCCTGGTCTATCGCGAGCTCTCGAAGCAGTGCCGCATCCTCCTCGGGGACGCGTAGTCCTTGCTCTCGTTGCTCCAGTCTGGAGGCATGTTCCGCTTCACCCGGGACCCTCCCCCGTTCACCGTGGGTCGCCCACGGCAAGGGAACGCTGTCCGAGTATTCGGTTTCACGGATGTATCGTACAACCGTTGAAACGTAATTCGAGATCGATTCAGGTGTCGCCCACCGTGAGATATCTGTTACGTAGAATACGGCGTGATTCCCCCACAGCACATCGTCCATGCCGGAGACCGACCCATCGCTGGCGATTCCGGCGAGCAGCTCCGCCATCACCGCCAGGCCAAACCCTTTGTGCCCAGTGGCGAACCCGCCGAGGGGAAGAAGGGCACCGTCCCCGTCCTCAAACGTCGGGCCGTCGTCGACCGTTCCGCCTGATGAATCAACGACCCACTCGTTGGGGAGTGACTCGTCCGCGATCGCCAGTTCCCGAATTTTGCTCCTCGCGACTTGACTCGTGGCCATGTCGAGCACGAGGGGAAACGGGAGTGCATCGAACGTCGGTATCCCGACGACCACGGGGTTCGTCGAAAAGCGACGCTGGGTGCTCCCGGGTGGGGCGACCCAATTGCTGCCCGGATTGGAGACGACGCCGACGAGGGCCATCCCCGACCGAGTGGCTCGTTCAGCCCATTCGCCTACACGTCCGATGTGAGATACGTTTCTGAGCGCCACCACACCCACACCGTTCTCGCTAGCGCGTTCGACCCCTGCGTCGATGGCCTGCCGAGCCGCCACTTGGCCGAATGACTTCTGTCCGTCTACCGTAAGAAACACCCCGTCATTTCGTTCGATTCTCGGGGTCGCGTCGGGAACGATCTTCCCGTCTTCGATTTCGGGTGCATATTTTACGGGAAGTAGCCGAGTCCCATGAGAACTATGCCCGGCGAGGTCCGAGTCAACGAGCGAGGACGTGACCTTCATCGCGGTTTCTACTGGGGCCCCCAGCGAGGTCGTCAGCTTATAGACGAATGCATCGAGCGCCTCCGGATTGATTCGCGCCATCATTTTCTTGATCCCATGAGCCAGATTTCGGAACGCATCGTATTCAACTGGTAGCCTTAGAAGGTCTTTTCGACGACGTTCTCGAAGACCTCGTGGGTGAATTCGAGGGGTGCTGCGTGAGCAGTCGGGGAGGGACAGAATAACCCACTGAGAGGCACCAACACTGTTCCGCCGTTAACGTTCAGACCTCGTTTAGTTACAGGAGTCCAGCAGCCCGTGGAAGCCACAGCGTCAGTTCCGGGATGAGGATGATGAGGAGTAATACCAACGCCATGGGCAGGTAGTACGGGATCATTGCTCGCATCACTGTCTCTAAGTCCACGTCCGTCACCCGTTCGAGGACGAATAGGATGATCCCGAACGGCGGGGTGATGAGTCCGTACATGAGGGTCACGACCATCACGATGCCGAAGTGAATAGGATCGAGCCCTAGTTCGGGGTACAGGGGCACCAGCATGGGGACCATTATGAGTAAGATAGCTGAGACTTCCATGAAGGTCCCCATGATGAGGAGAATAACCGTGAGCAAGAGCAAAATGACTTGAGGATTGGAGGACACAACGACCATGAAATCACCGATGATTTCGGGGATTCCGGATAGCGTCAACCAGTAAGCGTAGATGTTTGCGAACCCAAGGATGATCATGACGGCTGCAGTGTCGACGAACGTGTCCTTGCCAATCTTGTAGAACTTATCAAACGTAATCGAATTATAATAGAATATCCCCACGAGGAACGCATATAAGGTAGCTACCAAGGCGGCCTCCGTTGCGGTAAACAAGCCAGTGAGGATGCCTCCGATGATGATGACAGGCGTGATAACCCCTGGAACCGCCCTGAGGAATGTTTTCACGAGACGACGGAAATTATAGTCCTTGCCTGCCGCCCAATCGTGTTTCCTAGCGAGGTAGTAGACAGTTCCCATCAGCACCGCTGTGAGCATCAATCCCGGTACCACGCCGGCTATGAACAGCGTTCCAATGGACTCCTCAGCGAGCACAGCGTAGATAATTATCGGGATGCTCGGTGGGATAATAGGACCAATAATCGAGGACGCACCCGTGACGCCGACAGCCGATTTTCCATCATAACCATGCGATGTCATCGCCTCGTATTCGACAGTACCCAGTCCTGCAGCATCGGCGACGGCCGAACCGCTCATTCCCGAAAATATCAAACTCACCACTACATTTACTTGGGCGAGACCACCCCTAGCCGGGCCAACGAGTTCCGTAGCGAAATCGAAGAGGTCGTCCGTGATCCCCGATGCGTTCATGACCCGTCCCGCCATCAGGAAGAACGGAATCGCCAGCAATATCCATGAAGTCATCCCGCCGTAGATCCGTTGGACCACGACTGTGAAGTTCAAGGGTGGACCGACGGGCAATATCATTATTGCCATGACCGTCGCGCCCAGTGCATAGGCAACCGGTAACCCCAACCCATAGAGAACAAACAAGATAACGATGAACGCGACCAGTAACAACTCAGACATCAGAATCCTCCGAGGCTCCATCTGATGTGATGGCCATCTCTTGGATCCGGGTACGAGTGTCGATTACGATGAAAATGAATAATATCATCGCGATCACGCCGAACACCGCGTATGCCCATCGGAGCTTCACCCAACGGAGCGTGGGCAGGGTCACCTGGTAGGAGATATTGTATGTAAGCCATGACGAATAGACCAACACGATCGAAAATCCTAGGAGGAAAATATTCCTGATTATTAATAGGAGGTCGAGCCTGGTGACGACCCGTTCCAGTACCGGGAGGAAGGAGATATCGGAGTCGTTCTTGAACAGGTATGGAATAGCGATAACTGTCATCACAGACAGCAGGTGTCGCGTAACCTCTCCAGACCAGTACACACTGAACGGGAGATCGACGTACCGTGCAGTGGCTTGTAGTAATCCCAATACGAACATCAAGTTGAGTAAAATAACCCCCACCAACACAGTGGACCGATCATACAAATCCGCCATGGAGGCAAGAACCCCACTTGATGGCATAAAAATTTTGGTATCCTACCCGTCATGTACGGTCATTTGGGTACCACGGAAAACCGGCAAGGTCACCGAAATAGTGGCGTGATTCCATCGTCAATTACCCCGATCGTCGACGGAATCTGAGAGCATGAATCTGGCCCCAGTCTCTGCGCTCATCACTTGTATATCCCGA
>CAZSSY010000066.1:0-4522 GCA_964609565.1 uncultured Natronomonas sp. | reverse complement strand
CTCTCGAGCCATGGCTTCAAAATTCGGTCGGAAGTGCCCGACGTTCTTCACGACGGCGAAGTCTAACTCGCTGGGATCGATTCCGTGCTGATCGAAAAAGGATGGGTGAGTGGTGATGAGTGGTATCTCCGAGATGATGAGCCAGAGGCCTCGATCAGCTACTTCGAAGACGACCCGTCGACCCGGATAGATGTTCTTCCCGCCATAGTACGTACCACGGAGTTCGTAGGGATCGGTGACGACGGCCTTGACCCGTCCGCTTACTTCCACTGGCAAGAACTCCGCCGATAGCGACCCACCGATTTGGATGTCCCGCTCGCCGTTTTTACCCGCGACCAACTCGTCTAATACGGGCGGATCGACCATTGGAATGGCGCCACTGAGGGCTTCGTTTTCCGACGAGAGGGCCCCCGATAGAAGTATGGGGCTGTCACCGGGGGCGCCGGCTAGGACGTTGTCTCCGAAGTCTGCGAGAACTGTTAGGCCCGGTCGGTTCTCTCGGACGCGACGAAACCCCTCATCCAGGTCGGTGTACGATTCGGCGGAGCGCTGAAATTCGTGACGGTACGACCATGCTTCCGAGGCCAGTGACTGACTGATTTCCTCAGCTCGACTTGACGACCCATCGGTGACAGAAATCGCCGCCAAACCCATTCCTCGGGCATCGATGTTGTGATGAACCGGACATATCGAGACAGCGAGGACGTCCGGGTCGGATTCGTGACTTGACCGTTGTTCAAATAGCGTACTCATCGGGTGTGCCGTCGTCCATCCGGAGACTAGCATGGGGGCTTTCGCCAAGCTAATTGTGGGGGTGGTCGACCCCCGGAGGATTTGGATGCAGAGATCTAGGGCCCGCTGACCGGTTTCTCTAATGTCGGTATGGGGTGACGTATTGTAGGCTACGAGCCCGTCGATGGCCTCGACCATCTCCAGGGTGACATGTGCATGATAATCAATGGATACGACTATTGGTGTCGAGTCGACGGTAGCTCGGACACGCTCGAGAAGATCACTTTCCGGGTCGTCCGTTCTGTCGGTCATCATCGCCCCGTGGAGTGAAATCACCACTGCGTCGAACTCCTCGACAGACAGCTTATCGGCGAATTCCTCCACGTACTCACGGAAGAAGTCATCATCCACCGGCCCTCCGGAAAATGACCTCATTTCAGCTGACATAATTGGAAGTAGTTCGACGTCGGACTCCTCCGCACGCTCGATCATTCCTCCCAGTTCGTCATCAACACCAGAGAATTCATCCCGTATTGCTTCACCACGAAAGATGGTGAAGTGGTGTTCACGTGAGATAACAGGGGAGTTCGCACACGTTTCTTGGTAAAGACGCCCGATAGCTATACGCATGGAATTGAGTCTCCTGCCTGGCTATTAAGTATGACTTGGCCGGCTAGTGGTCGGAGCGAGACCTTCCCAAAAATGCTGGTCAAATGTGGGGTCAATCGAGATTCGCCGGCGCCGAATCACGGCTCCAAAGCACATCACTCCCCCCGGCACTCTCGAGTTTCCTGGGTCGATTTGTTTGCGCTTGAGGCCTGAGCCGGGTCCAGACCGCTACGATAACGAATCATACAGGCGGTTGATGTCACTCTCGTGGGCGCCTTCAGTCGGATGTACCGGCGGAAGGGACTCCGAGAATGAGACCCGTTCGACGAGTTCAGCTTTTGAGAGGCCATTGTCCATCCCCTCTCGAACGCGTTCGACACACGACTCGAGAAATGCCCGGAACTCCGTTAGCACTTCCCCATCACAAACATCACCGTGGCCGGGGACGACACGGTCGACCTGCAGCGATTCGAGCGTTCGAATCGACTCGATCCACTCGAATGGGTCTGAAACCGCCATGCTGGGGTAACAACCGTTTGTCACGGTATCGCCAGTAAACAAGACCTGCAGCTCCGGAATGTATACACAGATATGGCTCGCCGTGTGTCCTGGCGTGTGGAGTAGTTCGAACGTATATTGACCGATGTGCAGAGTCGCGTTGGCTGAAAACGTCACGTCCGGAGGCGTCATTTGGTACCCATCGAGATACTCTAGGCTGTCCGGATCAATCTCCTCGAAGATCATTCGCATGAGATCCTCCCAGTCGGGTGCCCCATCTTCCATACGATCAATTCTCTCTATCTTTTCCCGTGCCGTCTCACCCTCTAACCGGTAATCGAGAGTGCGTGTAGCTTCCGACCGTTCGAGGGGACCGGTCAGCGCGTTTCGAACCTTCTCGTGGGAACAAATGTTGCCCGGGATGAAGAAGTTTCCAGCCACGTGGTCGAAATCTTCGTGGGTGTTGATGACGAACTTGGGTTCGCCCCTATCTCGAATCTCGTCCCGAAAACTGACCGATTCGGATGGCCACTCCGGCGTATCGATGACGACGATGCCTTCTGAGGTTTCGACGAACCCGTAGTTACAACCGCGATAGTCCTCGCCGGCACTGAACCGATCATCGACGAATAGGTCATCGTGTATCTCTTTCATACTGGATTTGGTCCATACTGGATTGATAATCTTCCCGCTTGATCGCGGGCTTGAGGGCCGTGGTCACTACCGATGGGTCCCAGTGCTGTTCACTCGGGGGGCCCCTCCCACTCCGAGGCGTCGTCCTGCGGGTTGTAGCCGAGAACGGCCTGTGCGTGTTCGATGTCGAACCACCGAGCGGCGTTCCCGCTGACGGCATAGAAGTCATCGTATGTCACCTCCTGGTCCTGAAGACAGCAATCGAGCATGTGCGCGAAGTCCCGCTGAGAGGTCCAGGTGGCCTTCATCCGCTTCACCATTTTACGATATTCCTCGCTATCCCGTTCCCAAGCACCGGTCTGTGACTGGTCCCAGACTTCCCCCTCCTCCACGACATGTTCTTCACCACGATCGACCCCTCGTTCCGCGTCACCGTACGGATGATCGTATTGTTTGGTACGAACACTTGAGATGCGGAGTGAGTACACCTGATCGGGAGCGTCGTCACGGCGGGCGTGGACCCGGCACATGTGTTCGCCGAACATTTTCGATGCGCCATAGTACCCATCAGGTTTCGGAAGCGACTCCTCAGTCAGTCGGAATCGATCGAATTCGCTCGGGTAATCCTCCTCATAGAGCTCGGGGGCTAGATCCTCCTCGTAGAGTCCCATGACTCGCTGAGACGATGCAAAGATCAGCTTTGGGACCTCGGCTTCTCGCATTGCCTTGAGGACGTTGTACGTCCCGATGATGTTTGGCTCGATGATTTCCTCGAAGTCCGCACCAGCGTCGGACTGAGCCGCGAGGTGGATGACGGCGTCCTGGCCGTCGAAAGCCGGGCGGATCGCGCTATAATCAGCGACGTCAGCTACGACGGTGTCGTATTCAGGGTGATCGCTTCGGTTGAGGTACGTGAACTCGTAGTCCTCTCTATCAGCGAGGTAGTTCAGAATCGCTTCGCCCGCCTCACCGAACGGACCAGTCACTAGTACAGCTTTAGCTGACATCGATGGCATTACTACGTAAACTGCCCATTTAAAACTATCCAGCCCCGACCGGAGTCGAACCGGATGTTCAACGAAGTGATGGCAGGATCTAAACGATGATGCCGGATTTCAATACCACGACGACCAATGTGAGAATTGGAAGCGAAATGAGCGTCGTGATAAATACGCTCGCGGACACGAACTCGGGGGCCGTAATGTCTTTTATCTCGGTTTCATTCGCAAATTCGACGGTGAAGATCAATGGTGCAATCGCCACGGGCATTGCGGTGAGAAGAATGAACACCTGTGCCACAGTTGAATTTTGAAAACCAAATGCAAAAACGAGAAGTATACCGACTAGGGGGGACACACCGAACCGAAATGCTATTGGAACGATGGTCATGGGCAGCGCACTACGTATCGAAGTCTGAGAGAGCTGCACTCCGAGAATGATCAGCATCATCGGGATAGCCGATTCTCCGACAAGCCCTATAGTCTCCATTGCAACTGAATCTGCTGGTGGTACGATATCCAATGCTCTGCCGGCGATGGCGAAGACGACCGCGTAAACGAGGGGAAATTTGAAAACCCGAGTAAAGCTCGCTAAACCGGAATGACCACCAGACATCGAGGCAATATATAAACCGAGTGTGAAGACGAGGGCACCATTGACAGCTGCAAAGAGGACGGCAGTCTGTCTCCCGATCTCTCCGAAGGCGAAGTCTGCCATTGGTATACCAAGGCCGCCCGTATTGCCGAACGTTGCGATAAGCAAGAACGCACTCAGTGCTGCCCCCTCCTTGTCCATGGTGTAACTGAGCCCCCACCCCACGATGATCATCACTAACACGAATGCGACCACGCCAAATGTAATTCGAATGAGCGCTCCATCATCGAGTTCAGTGATGGCAATACTATGGAAGATGAGTGCGGGCGATAATACGAAGAGGGTCAAAGAATTCAGCGGGCCAGTGTCGATATCCTCGATATAATTGAATACTACGCCGACCAGAATAATCACAATGACCGGTAGAATTGAATTGAGTAGCACTTCGAAGATTGAT
>CAZSSY010000065.1:0-17042 GCA_964609565.1 uncultured Natronomonas sp. | reverse complement strand
AAGGTACCGAATCGAACCCGTTAGAAATGGTCTGGACGCACGCCATCGAGTCGGGCGACGGCGCGTCGGCAGTCAACATACCTTCGGTGGATGCTGGAGATATCGACGTTGGGTCATCGGACTTCGTCGCCAGCGGCGACGAGTTTTACGGCCCGAGCAAGAGCCCATCCGATACGTTTAGTTCTACATCGAGTTCATTCACCGGGTTCGTGGCCTCACAACTCATCATCGTCCCAAACCTCGACCTGCCCGTAGACGCCCAGTTACGGCTTCGGATTAGCGGGTTATTCGATAACGGTGGTGACCAGCTTGACATTCGCCTAAGAGAGAAACAACAGGATGGCGCGAATGTGTTCGAGGAAACGGATGTGGGTTCTAATGGTGGCACACTGCAACGGTTCGCGGGAAACTACAACCCGGGGATGCCCGGGGCGGTCAACCGATTCGAACTGGAGATTCGAAATGCGAACAATTCGACGGAAGTGAGCGTCTCTCGATATCAGGTTTCGGCAGGCGTCCAACTCTGACCTATTGATTTATATCAGTTCGCCATGACCGGGGTGGCATGTCGACGGGAGTGGCAGTGTCTCCAATCGAACGGGTCGGCAAGTGGGCCGGTCAGCGATACAATATCTACTACTCCGCCAACCCAGCGAAACAACTTCTCTACCTCCACATCCGCGATTACATGCGAGGGTCGAAGGGTAGTGATGTCGGACTTGACTTGGGGTGTGGATCGATGAAACTTCGCCCCTTATTCCAGACCCGTGAATACATCGGGGTCGATATCAACCCCGACAGTATTGGACGTGGGTTAAAACAACATCCCGGTGCAACGGGCGTCGTCGAAGATATACGTGAATTAGACCCCACCATCCGTGGCGATTTCGTTACCTGTTTCCAGATGATCGGCGTCAATCAATTCTACTATAAAACATATTCCGATGGCGTGACCGCTGCTGATGACCTGCTTGCACACGTGGCCGAGGGCGGCACGTTGTTGTTTAACATCGGAATGCATGCGCTGCAAGAACATGCAGAGATTGAATCACACGTCGACGAACACTTCGAATCGGTATCGTCGAGAACAATTAGCTATTGGAACCCATTGATCGGCCCCTATGCGTCATTCCCTCTCGCACTCATCCCAAAGGCAATCCCACCGGTCGAACGTTTTTTTAAGACGAAATACATCTTGTATGTGTGTCAGGGGCGGAGATGACTATTCGGGTCTGAAGGCCCCCTGACCGCGTAACGTGCAGAAATTTATCATCTTGGGGTGTGGAGGATAGTACATGGTATCCTACGGTGAAGTGGACACGGTGATGTTATTTGGCGGTGGGCCTCTCTTGGCCGATGCCGTCGAAACGCTCCAGACAAAACACGTTGAACTAACGGCAATTGTTGGCCCACGACACGCCGACGGACCGGCCGACTGGAATGGAGAGAAGATTCTTCGCTCGTTTCTTGAGAACCGTGATGTCGGATTCATAGAAACCGACTCAGTTGACATTCCCGAGGTCGCAGACACGATTACGAACACTACCTTCGGGTTGTCGTTAAGTGCCCCATGGGTGTTTCCCGAGTCCTTTATCGACCGATTTGACCGGGCATTCGTTAATATTCACGGCTCGCGCCTGCCACAGGATCGTGGTGGAGGCGGCTATTCCTGGCGCATTCTTCGAGATGAGCGGATGGGATACTGGCAAATCCACGAGGTGACACCAGATATCGATGACGGCGGTATCATTCTGACAGACGAATTCCGGTTCCCAGACCATTGCCGTCACCCCATCGACTTCGATAGCCACGCCCACGACCGGGGTGTGGCGCTTCTTGATCGTTTCTTTGACCAACTCGTTCGTGGTGAGGAATTCGACGTAACCGGGCAGCCCCCATATTTGAGCTCCTACTGGCCGCGTCTGTCAACCGACCGCCATGGGTATGTTGATTGGAGCTGGTCTTTATTAGAACTTGAACGATTCATTCGCGCCTTTGACGACCCATACGGCGGGGCTCAGACGTTCGTCGGCGACGAGCCCGTTCGAATTAAAAAAGCCAACACGATTGTCTCGGATGGGCAGTTCCATCCATTCCAAACTGGAATCATTTACCGGATTCAGAACGGAATTGCGTTCGTCGCCGCCAACGAGGGCTCGTTATTGATTGAAGAGGTTCTCGATAACGACGGGAATGATGTGTTCGGTGAACTTTCCCCAGGGGATCGGTTTTTTACCCCGACCGAGCACCTTCAGAAGGCCAAGCAACAACGCGTTCGGTACTCAGCAAGTGGTGTCGTGGGAGACGATGAGTAACGTAGGAGTGTAGGTATCGCCGGCGACACCGACCGCTCGTTGTAATTTTGAAAGTAGGAAGGTCAATCTATATTTCTGCCATCCTCGATGGTCCGATAAACGTTAGAAGGGTCTAGGCCGTACATCCGGCCCAATTCGGCATAGCTCCCTACCTCGCCACTCTCATATAATTCGACCATTTCCTCATATTCATGCGGTTCAAGTTTTTGCGTGTGGTGTCGTAGATGCTCCTTCGGCGTCAGCAGTTCAATGTTCTCAGGTCGATTATCCCAACACACCCTGTTCTTATGGTGGACTTGCCGGCCGTCCAGGGCATCAAATCCGTACTCAGCGACCGCTAACAGTCGGTGAACATAGACGTAATCCCGTTCGCCCCGGTATTCATGCGTCCAATAGCGGTAGGGGGTGTCTGAGCGTTCATTTAGCCGCACCGGGTTTTCCAATTGCTTGAGAACCTTCGTTTCGCCTTGATCCCTGATCGGTATATCATGATGCCGTAACCAGTATTCAACCGTAGTTTTGGCACAGCCCAATTCCTCGGCGACTTCCCGGGTGGTCATATTTTGATCCCGATACAATGCTGACAGACGTTCTCGGTCCTTCCACGGGCGGTGGTTCTGTTGGTGCCGGAGTCGATTAGCTTCTGATTTGCTCCGGCGTTCAATGCCGTATTCATCCATCCATTTGAGGACATTCGACGGATTACACTCGAACTCATCCGCCATCTCCCTGGTGGACATCTTGTTCTCAACATACATCTCCCGCAACCGGTTCGCGTCTTGCCAGGGCATCTGCTCATCAGGATGACTTAGCCGCTCATGATTAACGCGACCAATTGCACTATCGAGAGTCCGGTCACATCCGTCCAACCGACATTCGAACAGATCGTCAGTGTCACTGGTGGTTTCATCTTGTGACATGTGTGTTTTCATAGACCGGGGCCAAAACAATAAGTCTATTGGGTCCAAATACCGTCCCAAGAACCGGGCCAATGCCAGAAACCTCCAAAACCACCGTGAGTCAGGACAAAGACGGGTACTATCGCACTCGAATCCCGAAGGCGCTCGGCGACGCCATGGGCTTGGCCGATGCAAAGGTCGAATGGGAGGTAGAATCTAAGAACTCGCTCAAACTAACGAAGGTCAATGACTGACGCCTGGGGGTACACCCGGCTCTCCCAAACCAGCGACACGAGCATCGACCGTCAGAAGCGACACATCGAATCCTACGCCGACGAGCACGGCTTCACGCTGATAGACATCCTTGACGACGGCGAACGGTCGAGCGGCTTCGATGCGGCCCGGGAGAAGTACCAGGAGCTTCGCGCGCTGGTTTCCGGCGGAGAGCTCGACGTAATCCTCGTCAACGACAAGAAGCGACTGGCCCGGGACTTCGATGAGACGATGCGGCTGATTTTGGACTGTCGGGAGCAGAACGTCGAAATCCACACTCACCGCGACGGGCAGCTCGACATATCCGACCCTATGAACGCGTCCATCGAGGTTCTACGGGCCGCGTCGGACCACGAGGCGAAGCTTGAGGAGATCGAGAAAGCCAAAGAAGCCGTCCGCGAGCGCGTGGACAACGGCTGCTACCACGGGACGCCACCGTTCGGACTCCGGTTCGCAGACGACAAGTGTCACCTCGAAAAGCACCCGGGGGAGTTCGAGCAGCTTGAGGAGATTTTAGACCGTCGAGGGGACGGGGATCGCGTGGTCGACGTCGCTGAGGACATTGGCGTATCGACGGCCACCGTCTCGCGAGCGGCGAAGCGGGGGATAGACTGGTATCGGGAGAAATTGGCCGAGTACGGCGTTTAGAAGCCAGTTCTCCGGGGGTCAACCCATGGGGTAGCGTCATCCTCAACCGATCTAAATCGGTGTTTTGGGTATTCTATAAACTGCATGTCGCTATTTTCAAACCATAGACAGTAGACGTGCTATGGTGTGTAGTGTGAAGGACCCTGCCGGGGAATTGAACCCCGGTTTCGCTCCAGGCAGGGTCTGGCCAAGCGGCCAATGGGGTACCGCTACCCCCGATGGGAGCAGTTGTTCCGGACGGACTGTCTACACAGCCCGGGGGGACGGCCCGCGACGACCGCCCCCCTATCGGGCAGTGTTCAGCCCTACCGGTCGCCGAATTCTTCGAGTATTTCTAGCTCCAGCTTGCCGGTATTGACTCTCGCGTAGTGCTGTAGCACCTTCGAGATAGTGCCCTTACCAACGCCGTACTCCTCGGCAAGGGACCGCTGGTCCCCCCAGCCGAAGACGTGCTCGAAGACGATCTCGCGCTCTTCCTCTTCGGTTAGCACCGTCGTGGCACCCATCTTGTCGGGCGTGTCCTGAACTTTCGCGGCCATGTTCTGTCTCCCTCTGCTACTCTATACAGTAGCCACCCACTTAACTCTTACTCTTTAGAGTAGCGTTACTCCAAGGAGTAGTTATTTAGCGGTGGCTACCGTAACGAGTAACATGGCGAGTGCTGATACGCAACCGATGCCGGAGAAGGACTACCGGGCGATACTGACGCCACGCGAGAAGGAGATTCTGACCGGGCAGGCCGACGTGAGCGAGAAGTACTACTATCGGGTGGTCACTCGGGTGCGGCAGAAAATTAACGCCGTAGAAGGCGACCTCGCCATTCTCGACGAACACCACGACACGCTCGGGGATGAGCTTCGCGGCGTCGTCTGCGAGGATTAGCTTCCGTCGTCCCGACTGAAGTGGGCTTCAAAATGGTGGTCAGACCAATCTTCAACAGAAAAGAACCCCTCACCGCATACGTCGCACCGATGCGACGGTTCGGGGTCCCCATGGACGTGGGCGTGTCTAGATAGAATCGGCTCTTTCCAATCGTGGTCCGGTCCCCATACGAACCACAACCGGCGCGCCTCAGTCATGCAGCATCCCGGCGGATTCAATGACGGTCGTTATCCAGTACAAGAGAACGACGGTGATAGGCCCGGCACCTACAACAACCGCTACGGGGTCGGGCCACCCGACCGTCTGAACGCCGATACTTGCGAGGGGCGCGAGCAGGCAGATCGTGATACCCGCGATAGTAGATTTGAACCGTATGGCCCCGTCGACGGCTATCTCTACGTAACCCCTCGATGATTCGTCTAGGATAGCCTCAGGGTCGTCCATTTTCCTCCTTCCGCTGGTTCGAGGACCGCATTTGGACCCGAGCCGACTGCCAGATTATCGCACTCATTATGGCGAAAGTCCCCCCAATAACGAAATAATTCGCCCAGAACGCTTGGCTGATAGAGCCCCCAATTCGCCCGTATCCTACCACGACAAAGCCCCACATCATCGCCCAGAATACAACCGCCCACAGACGCCGACTCACTGGCGGAGTAAACACTCGGTCATTGCTATCCGCAATCACGCGCCGATTAGACATCCTCGCCCCCTTCACTTGATGCGCGTAACTGTGCTCGCCCTGAGACCATACCAGCAAGCGCCGTCGCAATCCCGGTGATGAGAAATATGGCGGATATACCGAGTAGGGCATCGCCTGTCCACCCGAATATACGGATTGAATATGCGCTACCACCGAGGGCGATTACTGCGATCAACACCGCCGTAGCTAGCCTCATTTGGCTTCACCTCTGTTTGTTTTCTCGGACAGCCGTTTGACCTCCCAATCGCTCATCTCAAGCCCTCCCGGCCGGTTTGGCGGTTCCACTTCTTTCGAGAGGGGGACACCGTTCTCGTCCGTCTCACCAGTCTTGACGTAGTGTTTGTGCGTGATGGAACGGTCCTCGCTCCACCCCCATGGCCGCGCACGCATGGTGTAGACTTCCTCGGAGCCGTCAGGGTAGTGGAAATGTTCGACTTGCCGTTCCCGTCGAAGCCACCGAAGTATCTGTTTGAGGTTCATGCTATGTTGACACCCACGATAGTAGCCGGTCCACCAACGACGGTTCTCGGCCGTACTTGTTTCTAATCCGCTCCAGCTCCAGATCGTGTAACGTCGCGGCCCCGACGCCCTCTTCCCGGGCCTCACGGGAGGCCTCGATAGCCTCAAGTTCCCGTTCGCCCCACCCCGCCCTCTCCAGCGCCCATTCACCGTCTAACGCCGCTTCTACCATGTCGATGGCCTCGTAGTACGCCCTGGCTTTGTCGATGTTCTCGTTTTGGAGCGCCATCCCGTGAACCCACTCCATGAACACCTTGGTGAACTCGACTTGCTGGCGTAGTTCGTCGGGTTGGTTTTGGCTCATAGTATTCTCACTCTCCGGAGCCCCGTTTCGGTGAGGGCTTGAATCCGGCGCGGTATGCCGAATAGAATATCAGTATGACCAATACAACCGCGCCGATGATCAGCAAGTGGCCCGGCGGCGGTCCCGTGATGACCTCAGCCGCGTGCTCGTAACTGTGGGTCATGCGGATTCCTCCCGGAGTTCCAGCCCGTCGCCGCCGATTGCGTCACCCAATTCAGTCATTTATACGACCCCACGTATTCGGCGAGCTCCTTGACGCCCTCTCGCCGGTCGTCCGGTATCTCGTCTGCATGATTCAATAGCGCCTCCCGAATTATGGCACGGTCGAATCTGTCCAACGGTACTGCTCTGACGGTCTCCGGGTCGAGTTTGAATGTGTTATCGTCGTTCATTGTTCCCTCAGTAGCAGGCGGTCAACTAAACGTTCAACCAGTGTCGGCTTCGGCGTGTCCTTCCCGTACCGCTCTCGGAGTAGCGTGGCCGCTGCGTATCCCTCCTCACGGGCCTCGCGAGAACGCTCGATCTGCTCCAGCTGCCATTCCCGCATGGATACTTCGTCAGGGGGCAGCAGCTCCTCGTCCAACGCCGCCTCAAGAATGTCGACGGCCTGGTAGTAGGCGTGGGCCTCGTCCGACCAAGGCCGCTCAAGTGCGTCCCCGTGGCTCCACTCAAGGAACTGTAACGCCGTCTCGACTTGCTCACGTGGCACGGTGTCACTCTCGCTCATCGATGCCTCCGCTTTGTGATTCGTGGAACTCCTCCCACACCTCTCGGATGTTCTCGGGTTGGTCCCCGATCCGGTCGCCGACCGGGGAGTAGTCCACGAACTCGTCAAACGCGTGCGCGTACTCCCGAGGAAGCGTCTCCTTGGCCATCATCCCCCGCAGTAGCAGCTCGTGGATTAGGTAATACTCCTCCTCGGTGAACTCGACTTCAATCATTGTCTTCCACTCCCGCGCCGCCCACATCAGTCTTAGTGCCATTGGCAGAACAATGCTCCTCGTGGATCTCCCGCTGCGATTCCCGTACGTTGACGTGACAGTCCTGGCAGGTATACCGGGGCGGGTTCTTCGGCTGTGCGTCGATATGGGCAACGCCGTCGATACCACCGTTCATTTCGAACATCCACTTGAGTGTGTCCTCAATAACGTCTTGGGGCACCTCTTCGGTCCCGTAGACCGACAGGGTGACGTCCCAATCCTTAGCTACCATCGTCCCCTCCCGGAGCAGACTTAGTGTCGAAGCGTGCCCTCGTTTCGTGACCTGTCGCCGTTTCGTGGGCGATCGCCACGGTTGGCCTATCGTCGTTGAACGGGCACGACTCGCACTGGTAAAGCCCCGTCATGGCAGCAGGTACTCCTCGTACAGCCGGTGCATGTTCTCGTCAAAATCGGCGTCGTCGTCCCACTCCGCCGATTCGAGGTCGGGGGTCGCGGTGGCTTCCGTGACGCTCATTTCCTTTGGCATCGGTATCATCTGCTCAACTGGCAGTTCGTCAGCGCCGCAGGCCAAGCACTCGCCATGATACCCCACTCCCGGGCGAAGAACGGCCTCGACCCAGCGACAGACACCGCCGCAGCCTTCGTGAATCTTGACGTGACCGTCCCATTGCTGGCTCATTCCGAACCCCCCGAGTTACTGGCGATAGGCGAACCGTTCCTTAGTGTTGACAGGCCCATGTTTACCCTCATCTCGTCTTTGGGCCAGCCGACAACGAGATTGCATTCGATGCACTTGTACTGGTGGTGGTCGAATTCGTACCAATCGTGGGTGTCGTTGAATGCCTCAAACGGTGCCAGCCCGGGTGGGTTCCCGGTGCACGATTCAGTAAATCGCGATTTCAGCCGCAAAATGGCTTCAATCATCGTCAACCCGTACCTCCTTCCGAAGGTGGTCGAATAGCGACTCGGCGACCTCCAGCGAGGCCTTGTCGAGGACGGCCACGTAGCCGTGCTTCCTCAGCACCGCGCCCTTGACCCCAGGGTCCTGTTCGACGCGCTCTTGGATGTTCACGTGGTCACCACCACACATTTCGGGTCGTGCCCGTCACCATGGCCGCGACCACAGTAGAGGCACATCGGGTCGACGGCCACGCGTTCTCGAATGGTCTTCTGGCTCATTCAAATCCTCCTCGGCACCCCTCGCACAGGTACATTTCTTGGCCGTCAACCGTGGCTCGCTGACAGTCCCCCCGCGCGCCGCAGACACCGCAATTCCACTTAGGCATCCGAGTTATCCTCCTTGCAGCGAGCGACCACAAATTCAGCTTCGGGCGGTTGCATCACTCGGTTTGCCCCGTCCCGAAACTCGTCGGCTTTACTCAATAGAACCACCCGTAATATCGTTCTCAGAACGATCTCCATCCATATTGTTATCGCAAATAATGCACTCGTCGGTGTCATCGTAATGAAGGGTCGCCTCCCCACATGGGCGCACGGTGATTGCTTTATCGGCCGGGATAGGTCACTCACGGCACGCCCCCCACACGTTTACGATCTCCCAATCATCCCCGAGTCGACGGGAGCTTCCATCCTTGAAGATGATTTGGTTCCCATCATCAAAGTTAATCTCGTGGGCGTCCTCAAGGACATTGCCTTCCGACGGGTCGGCCGTTGAACGGAGTTTGATATTCATTGTTTGTTGTTATCCTCCGTGGCCGCGAGAACTTTCCCGTGCCAGTATTTGAGTCGCTCGCGGAGTTGATTCATCCGGTCGGGTAATGGCGCGTCGGCGTCGTATGGGGGGCAATCAGTCACGGTTATCCTCCTTAGGCGAGTCCCGACCGAGAGCCACATCGAACGCGGCGTCGGTGGCCCGGAACCGATCTTTGATCCGTCGCTTTGCCCAGTCCGGCACCTTCCACTCTGGTATCTCGTCGTACTCGCTCAGTTCCTCAGGCTCGATGCCGACCGGGACTATAGGCGGACTGCCGGCACGGTTCCCGTTGACGGCCCGGACCATCGTATCGCCACGTAGCCCGGCGTAGGTATCGGTCTGCTCGTGATCGCCGTGGAACCATTTGTCGATCTTGGGTTCTCGGTCGGTTTGGGTTGTTTGGCTCATGGAAACACTACTCCTTGGAAGTGTCCAACCGGCCCCACCAGTAGGGTGCCGACACGAAGATCAGCATCCCGGCGAAGTTGATTAGCAATTGGTACGGCTCCATTCCAGAATGAAGGGCATCGGCCAATACCAACACTCCGATGAAACCGATTGTTAGGCCCTTCAACTGGTTTTTGTTTCTGTTTGTTAGTCTCATTGTTGGACCTATTTCTCCGGGCACGGGTGGTGCTCCTCGGCCTCGTCCGGGCCGTAGGCGATGAACGGGCAGTGCTTGCAGCCGGCCGGGAATGGTGGTTCTTGGCTCATGGTCTTAGTTTGGTTATAACTTGGACCCGACGTATGCCCCGATTAGGCCGAACAGTAATATCACGACAACGCCCGTCGCGTCCGGGTAGTGGTAGAACAGCCAGTCGGTCGGGTGGTTAGTGACCGTCGCTTCGATGAATCCGACTTCTGCCAGTCCTGGCCGGACGCGGACGGCCGCGTCGGCCTGGAATCGGCCGTACCACGCGGCCAACAGGCCGACGAGTCCACCAGTGACTATACCAGCACCCGCCTTGCCAGATTCACGGGCAAATTCGGTGATTCGGTTTGTGTTGTTATTGCTCATAGTGATTCCAGTTCGGTAATCCGAACCTCGGTTTTCGCGTCGCCTTCTGCTATTTCCACCTCGAAAAACTCCGTGTCGTCTGCCTCTTGAAGACGGCTCAGTGCGCTCCGAACCCCGCGCCGGGCGCGCTTCCGGTCCTTCTCGCGACGGGCGCTGTCCCACAGATTCCGAAAGCCCTGGCGCTCCATGCCCCGTCGCCGGGCGGCCAGCCACTCACCCGCCGAAAAGACAATGGCCAGATTGACCAACGCCAGGACGCCGATGGCGACCCAAGCAATCGCCTGTTGCCAAAGTGGGAGCGCCGAAAGCGACGGGTTGGGGATTACCCCCGACGCAAGGCGAACGAGCAGTTGTAGAATCGCGTAATCAGCGATTCCGGCCACGACGGTCCATCCCATCGACTCCCAGAAGAGCCGATCCGTTGACGGTGGGGTTCCGTTTTGCATGCTCATGGTTTTGACCTACGTAGGTTCCTCGTCCTCGGGCCACACGCGCCCGCTCCAGATGGACTCGATGTAGCCCGGCGTTGAATCGTACTCCTCTGCCAGCTCCTCCGCGGTGGCAGACCCCTCACGGCGCCGAACGTCCCGAACAGACTCCCAGTCGAACTTCGCGTTCGGGTTGTTTGCGCCCGACCAGTCGCGGGACTCGTGGTGGAGTCTCTGATGCTCGCTCGGCGTTAGAACCTCCAGGTTCTCCTCGCGGTTGTCCCACGGGATGCCGTTCTTGTGGTGGACGTGGTTGTCAGCCACAGCATCGAAGCCGAACCACGCGACCGCGGCCAGCCGATGGACCTTGACCATCTTGTCCTTACTCGGCGGCAGCTTGTCCTGCCAACGTTCGTAGCCGAGAACGCTGGTTGCGTAGTAGACCCACGGGACTGTCGGGCGCCCGATCCGGGCCTTGATGCCGTGCCGTTTGAACCACTTGACGATGGTTCGCTGGGAGCAGCCGAGCCGGGCGGCTATCTCCCCTTGGTTCAACCGTTCCTCTTCATAGAGGCGCTGTAGGGTTTCCTTGTCGCGCCACGGTGTTTCGCTCATGGTAGCTTGGGACATTTCCGAGAGGCTCCTGTACTAGGACCCCTTCACTCGGGGGCCAGCTCCTCACGCCTCTCGGAGACCTCGCGCTCCTCGATGATCTCCTCCAAGTCATCGATTTTCCCCATGATCGTTGACAGGCGCTTCGCTTCCCGGCTCGTCAAATCGCTGCGGTTGATGTCGCACAGGTTCGTCCACGCGTTCCCGAGCATCCGGCGCGGGTGACTGCCGTCCCGGGCGAGTTCTTCCGCCGAGTAGCCTTCTGCGGCCATACCTACCCTTCTATTTCTAACTACTAATACTTGTTGTTGACTACTATTAAGAATAGCCGACAACTACAAGTGGCTATATGTAGTAGGTAGCGGCAAGGATGTCTGAGAGCGCCGGCATGACGAAGTACACCCTTGACTGCCCCGATGGGTTGTGGGAAGCCTGGAAGGAAACCGTTCCTCGACGGATGAACCTCAACGACGGCCTACTGAAGGTCATCGCGGAGGCCACGCTAGAGGAGCGCGGCGACGAACTCGATGAGGACACCCGCCAGGAAATCAAACGGATCCTGGAAAAGTAGCAGCGACTTCAACCACCCTGCGGTTCGGAGCCACCGAGAAACACCAACGGCTCCCAGACACAATGCGACTCAAGCAACTCGAAAACCAGTGGCGATGCTACCTCAACCCGACCGACTACAAACGAATCCGCGCCTGTGCCGAATCCCGACGCGCCCACATCGCGATCCGCCTCGGCGGCGAGTGTGGCCTACGGGTGAGCGAAACCGCGGCGGCCAAGCCCGGCGACATTCGATGGTCGACGTCCGGCGTCGACGCAAGGTTCCTCGGCGTCTTCGGGAAGGACACCAGCGGGAAACGTGAAGACGGCAAGTTCCGTGACGTCTTCCTCCCGGACTCGCTCTTTCGGGAGATATGCATCCACGCCGCCGAGGAAGATATCGATGTCAGCGAGGAGCTGATACCCGTCACGAAACGGACGACGCAAGAATATATCAAGCGTGCGTGTCTCACAGCCGCTCGGCGGTACGACCTCAGCGATTACGAACGAGTATCCAGCCACGACCTTCGAGCGTACTTCGCGACTCATCACCTGATTCGGCTTGGGATAAAGCCCGAGGTAGTCATGGCTGTCGGCGGATGGAAGTCCTATGATAATATGGAACCGTATCTAAACGCGCAGTTCGACGACGTGATTACCGAGAGCTTCAATGACGCGGGTATCGCCTAGAACCCGCCTACACAAACTCGTCCCGTTTCACCTGAACCGATTCTCTGATAGCGTCTGGATCGACGTTTTCGTAATGCCGTTCCGGTATCGGTCGGTCCAACTCGAATCCCGGGATTTTGTACTCGGGGACGCTGTAGGCAAAGTCAACGATAACGTAAGACCCGGACAGGTTGATAAAGCCGATGCCGAGGCGGCAGAAGAATTCCCGAACGAACTTTTGACGGCCATTTACATGACCGCGAGTAAACTGGTCCAACTCATTTGATTGGTGGCTGACCTCGAAATACGGCGCTATCGCCCACAGCGTCACTTTCTCGCCGAGGTACTTCTGATTCCAATACTGGCCGACGATTTGCTGACAAGCCTTTGCGAAGACCCTGCCGCCGTCGCCCGGTCGGATGTATTTCGTTTCGACGCCTATCCTGCCGTACTCCGGGTGGAGTAGAAGCAAGTCAACACTGTAATCTGACCGGTCGGGGCTCACCTCCCGGATTGCGTCCCAACCAGCCTGATTGATTCGCTCGGCTAAGAACTGCTGTAGCTGGTCCTCGTCTTCTAATTTGTCCAACTCTAGCGCGTCGCTCATGTGAGTCTCAGGAACCCATCCTTCGGTTCGTACAGTTCGCCCCTCTGGCTTAGTTTCTCAATCTCGTGCTCGGCTTTGGTCTCGTCAATATTCAACTCCTCCGCCCGCTCCAATACCTCATCGTAGGGCGCTCCAACGTCATAATCTTCCTGAATCCGCTCAATCAGATTGCGGATTGATTTGATCCGGTCGCGCTGGCTCTTCGGCGTCCCAGTTTCGATAATATCGACGTCCATCTCTCCGGTGTCGGGGTCCATCCCGACGTCCTTCATCGTCTTCCGAACCAAGCGGTTCGCTCGCTTAATGTCCTCCCGCTCGATTGTCTCAGACAGCCGCACCCGGGCGCTGGCCTCCGCGAGTCGCTGGATTGCTTCGAGCTTCCTGAACGTTACCGGCACCGGGGCATCGTCGCCGCCAAGGCTTCGGAGCTGGGCGAATATATCTACCAACCACTGCCGAACCTCGGGGTCGTCAATCGTCGGATAGACGTTCTGCTTGGCGTGGGCGATGTACGCCCGGAGTAGGCCGCGGTCTATAGCCGGCTCAATGGCCTCGCGAGCCTCGTCTTCTACCTCGCGTCCGCGTTGGAGCTTACCCACCGTCTGCCGGCTCTGTACGATGTGGTGCGCGATCTCGCGATCCTCAACGTCGTCTGGCTCGTCCTTGACGATGAATATCAAGTCGAAGCGGCTGATGAGCGTCGGCGCCAGGTCGATTTGCTGGGCGATGGATTCGTTACGGTCGAATCGGCCATACTCCGGGTTCCCCGCCGCGAGTAGCGCCGTCTGGGCAGGAAGCGTCGCGTTGATTCCAGCCTTGTTTATCGATACGCGCTGGCTTTCGAGGGCGCTATGCAGCGACGCCACGGCGTCCTCGCTCACCTTGTCTATTTCGTCGATACAGGCGACGCCCTTGTTCGCGAGCACCAACGCGCCGGCCTGTAGGCCCCACTCAGTGCTCCCGAAATCGTCACGAACGGCGGCTGCGGTGGCGCCGGCTTTGGTCAGTCCCTTCCCACTGGAGAATACCGACCGCGGCGCGATCTCTTCGACGGCGCGGAGTAGCGTTGATTTGGCGCTCCCCGGGTCGCCGACTAAGAGGATGTGGCTGTCCCCGCGGTCCACGTTCCCATCGGGGTGATTGTGTCGCCAGCCACCGAAGAGTTGGAGAATCAACGCCTCTTTGACATCCTCCATTCCGTGGACCTTCGGCGCTAGGGATTCGACCAATAGTTCGTATGGGTCGCCGTCCTCGCCCGCGGCGATAGCCTCGATGTCCGCCAGGTGCTCACCGACATCGATTTCCTCGAAGTCGGCTTGTTCTATCTCGGCCGCCCGACCGTCTAATGACGGTTCGAGGCGGCGTGATTTCTCCCGGCTCGATTTTTGGGCGACGCGGTAGACACCGGACATATCCACACGGTCGCCGGGGTTGACCGCCCCAACTAAATCGCGTTCGAGGTCGACATCAATGTGCTCGCCCTCTCCGCCCTTGGTCCTTTCCGGCGGTTCCTGTAACCGAACGGCTTGGTGGTCGACGTACTCAGAATTATCGTAGTCGATGTGGAACGGCCCCTGTCGCTCACACCCCTGACATTGGTGCGGCTCTTGAAACGGGCCGTTCTGCGGGATTCGAGTCACCGTCCCACATCGCTGGCACTCGAAGGCCGCCTCCATCAGCTTCGGATGGATTGCCGATACCTTTGCCACCTGCCCGTTGATGCTCACATACTCGCCGACGTGACGGGAACGGGTTTCATTGATCGTCAGCGCATCACGACGCGCGTTCTCAATCTGTACCTGGACATCGGCCAGCTCGACGTCCACCGGGAGGTCGTACAACCTGACCGCCTCGGCGATGTGGTCAAGCAGTAAATCAGGCGATTCGAGTATGTCCTGGGCGATGCTCCTGTCGTACCGGTATATGTCCATCCAGTCGATTGATAGCGACTGCTCGGACGGGTACCGGTCGGCAAGTAGCAGTATCCCTTCCCGGTAGTACCGGTGGAGGAAGTGCTGTAACTCGTCTAACAGTTCCGCGTGTTGTTGTGTCTGACTCATGTCTCTAAGATTCTTAGAAGAAGTCTCTCCCCGTCTAAACGGAGAGACGTTCTCGTGTTCTGTACGGCGGCCTTGCGATGCTTACGGCTATGTGACATTTGCTTTCTTCCGTGTCCTGTGTGTTTTTTTCGATTGGGTGCGTTTCAGCGGAGGATCGACCCCGTCGCTCACGGGCTGGGAGGGGGCTTCCCACGACTTTCTTCTTCTAAGATTCTTAGAAGGGGCCACACCCTCTCAAAACGGGGTATCATCGGCTTCCCCTCTCCGAGTTTTGGCCGTTCCTGAACCGGCTGGGTAGTTCGCCAGCCTCTAGGTCGACGACCAATCGCGAGTTTCGCTTGGCGGCACGTTTCTCCTTCTTGAAACGAACAGCGTCCCCCGGAACCAGCTCGTCGGCACGTCGAAGTGCCGTGATGAGTTGGGCGTCGGCAAGACCGCCACCTAGCGCCTTCCGGGCGCCGTTATAGTCCATCGTCGCACTCGCCGGCTGACCGTTACGCCCGCGACGCTGGGCCTCGTTCACGCAGGTCTGGATGCAAACCCCGGCACGTTCGTCGACTTTCAGCTTACTCGCGTCGTCTATGTGCTTTCGAAGGTCAGTGCGTTCATCGAGGTCGACGACCCGCTGTTCCAACTCGTCTATACGCCGGTCGCGCTCGCCAATCTCTTCACGAAGGGATTGAATTTCGTCGTGTGCTCGGGCCAGTCCCTCACGTTGGGCTTCTAACCGGCGTTCGATTTCAGCCAAACTGGTTGGCGATTCGGCTAGGTCGGCGTCGCTCATCCCGCTCATGCCGTCTCTCCCAGTTGTTCCTGGCGTGGGCCGACGTACCGCCAGTGGCTCGTGCCGACGTTTTCGATGAAGCCGGCGTCGTGGAGGTCCTTGATTCGGTTGCGAATCTTATCATCGGATCGGACGCCTGTCTGGCGATACCACGCCTGTATCCGGCTGATGCTCACCGACTCTCCGACGTTGACCAGCTCGTCAATTACGGCAGAGTCGTACCGGTCACGGCCGACGACCGAGTGTTGGGATTCACGTTCCGCTTCGAGCACTTCGATGCGGGCCTCCAACTCCGCTACTCGCTCTTCGAGGTCGGTCACACCCGACCACCTCCACATTTCTCGGAGTGGCCACAGGCGACGCAAACCGGGCAGCCGCCTTCGACGCGGACGGGGCCGCCACACTCGGAGCAGCTAATCATCGGCGGCACCTCCCGCAAACGTGGCCAGATCGCGGTGTTGGCCGTCGACGGCGATGCCGGCGTTGAACTTCCGGTAATCATCAATCCAGTTGACGCAGTTTCGGTCCCCCCACGTCGCTTCGAGGTAGACGTACTCAGGGTCCGAGCCCTTGGGCCAGCTTGGGGGGATGTGCTGTTGCTCCGGCGGCCAGGGCGTCGGCCGGTCGACGTCGACGGGGCCGGTGGGCCACTCGGCGTCGGGCTCAATCACCGTCGAACACCACCCTGGCGCGTCGGGTGGCGACGCTCAGGTTATCGTACACCGTCCGTCGCTTCCCGGCGAGGAGCACGCCGAAGACGGGCGTTTGCAGCTTGCAGATGACGCGCACGCCGTCGCCGCGGACGCGGAGCAGTCCGTCGCCGCCCTTGAGATGTTTGATACACCCGAGCGAGGAGGGCTGGCGCGTCCGGCTGGCCTCGCGGAGTTTGGCCTTCACGTCGGCTTCGACGTCCGGGTGAAAGCCTTCGAGCTCGGCGGCGGCGCGTGGGTGGACGCGCACCTCGTGGGAGGCGGCCTCACTCATTCGAACCACCGTCCTCGGCTCGAAGGCGCCGGCAGATCGCGAGCGCGTAGAGGAGTTGGGCCTCGGTCTGTTGGTAGCCGTAGTGCTCAATCAACCACTCGACGGCTTCGAAGACCTCGCGCTCGCGTTCGCT
>CAZSSY010000064.1:0-17497 GCA_964609565.1 uncultured Natronomonas sp. | reverse complement strand
TCGTCGCCTACGACGACACCCACGGCGTCTTCGCCGCCCGATTCCTCGTCACCGCCGAACTCTACGGCCACGACCCAACACGCCTCCACCTCCTCGATGGGGATTACTCCGCGTGGAGCCGCGAATACGAGATCACCACCGACATCCCCAACCCGGATCCCGGCAACTACGACGCCACCTTCCAACGCGATGGCCCACTCGTCGACCGCGCCACCGTCGAGGCCGCAATCAACGACGACACAACCGTCCTTGTCGACACCCGCGAAGCCTGGGAATTCGAAGAAGGCCACATACCCGGCGCCGTCCGCCTTGACTGGCGCGATCTCGTCAATGACGAGACCCGCGGCCTCAAACCCCCCGAGACACTCCAAGCCATTCTCCACGACCACGGCATCGTCAAAGACAAAACAATCTTACTCTACTGTAATACCGCCCGCCGCATCAGCCACACATACACCGTCCTCCGCCATCTCACCTATCCCGCCCTCGCGTTTTATGAAGGCAGCCTCACCGAATGGGAACGACACAACGGCTCCCTTGAAACCGGCACTTAACCCCACTCAGCCAGACAGCTCACCCCGATACCACGCAATCTGGTGGGACGCAGCCATCCCAACAAACCAAACCACGGGCACAGCGAACACCGATCACGCACATCCACCCCGTGTGGCATGTAAACCGCGCTTCACACTCTCAACCGGCATATTCCTGCTGTATACCCCATCATTGCGAGAGTGAGGGTCTCGACAGGTGTCGCGGGGGGTGTGTGGTCGTGGTACAGCACCCCGAGAGATTAATGTCGTGACACACTAATTGGAAGATATGAGTGATAGTGAGGATCTTGACGAGATACGAGCGCAGAAACGCGAAGAATTAGCGTCCGAAGCCGGGACGCCAGGTGAGCCCATCAAGATTACAGACAGTGAACACTTCCAAGAGATCATCACTGAACATCCCGTCGTGCTTGCAGACTTTTATGCGGATTGGTGTGGGCCCTGTAAAATGATCGCGCCTGCAATCGAGGAGTTAGCAGAAGAAACCGACGCAGCCGTTGCAAAGGTCGATGTCGACGCCCATCCAGACTTAGCGCAGCAATACCAGGTTCAAGGCGTCCCAACGCTGTATATATTTGTCAACGGCGATGCCGAAGACCGCATGGTCGGTGTCCAAGAGAAAGCAAGCCTCCACGAGAAAATCACCGCCCACACCTAACACCCAGCCAGCCACCCCACACCAGCCCCATCCCCTCGTAGACACGGCAACGGGAAGAGTTGCCGAAAAAGTACCTCCATGGCTCGCAACGAGGCGATAGGTTTGTCTCCTCAAAGGACGTGTCTTTCTGGTAGTGTATGTTGAGAGGGCGCTGTGGGTACTCGTCGGGAAACACAGACAGGTGGGGGAAGATCCCACCCGGTGACACTACGGAGCCGAATCGGCTCCATCCCTTCTTACATGGCTGGACCAATAACTCTATGGTTCCGTATACTGGAATAACCCTGGGTGAACGGCGTGTTGTCATGCAGTGAGCGGTGTTGTCCGGGTGGGGCTGAGGACGATGGCGGCGACGTAGAGGATGATAGCGGTCATGACGATTGTCCCTCCTGGCGGGGTTTCGAGGGGGAATGCGGCGGCTAACCCGATGAGCACGGAGAGTTCACCGAAGAGGACGCCGAGGTAGATTGATTCGCCGAAATCT
Source organism: uncultured Natronomonas sp. (assembly GCA_964609565.1). Lineage (GTDB taxonomy): Archaea > Halobacteriota > Halobacteria > Halobacteriales > Haloarculaceae > Natronomonas. The sequence goes on along the minus strand of CAZSSY010000064.1, from coordinate 15,801 downwards.
TGGGCGATGTGTGCTGCGGCGGCAACCGGGACCACTAGGAGTGCCGCGACAAGGATGATGCCGAGGACTTGCATCGCGCCGACGACCACGAAGGCGGTTAAGATGACGAGGAGGGTGTTGTATCGATCGACGTTGAGTTGGGCAACGCGGGCTGCTTGCTGGTCGAATGTGATAAAAAACAGTTGCTTGTGATAGGTGAGAATAGCGGTGAGGATGATCGCTGCGAGAATACCCATCATCCAAGCGCCGTCGGCTGTCACGAAGCCCACGTTCCCGAACAGGAAGCTCTCGATATTCAGGCCGGAAAACCCGCCGCCGATACTGATGATGATGGTTCCGAGGGCGAAAGATCCGGTGAGCATGATCGCGATTGGGACATCACCGTAGGTCGTTGTGTATTGGGTGAGCCATTGCACAATGAATGCGCCGAGAACGCCGGCGATGAGTGCCGGGATGAGGATGGGGGCGGCCCAGCCGGTTGTGGCGGCAAAAAACAAGCCGATGGCCACTCCAGCGAATGCGGTATGGGCCAGTGTTTCGCCAATGAGCGCCATCTCGCGGTGGACTAAATAGGTCCCGACAAGGGGGGCGACGATTCCGATGAGGACGGCGGTCGTCAGGGAGTTCCAGACGAATTGAAAGCGGAGCGCGTCGGTTCCCACGAGAAGCCCGATTGTGTGGCCGGTCGTAACAAGGTGATCTGTGACGGTAGCACCGAGCGGTTGGAGACTGCCGATACCGTATGCGGCGAGGAAGGATGCGAGCAGGTATATGCCGGAGAGAACTCCGAGAAGAACGGTGATGATGATGCCGCCAGTGATGATTGCTGACCGGAGTCGGTGGGTTGGTGTGGCCATTAGTGGTGGTGGCCGACCATGCGGCCGGATGAGCCGTACGCGCGTTCGAGGGCGTCGCTTTCGTGGAACGATTGAGGGTCGCCGTGGTGGAACAGTTCGGTGTTGAGACACGCGATATGGCTGGCATGGTCGGTGACGACGCCGATATCGTGTTCGATGAGGATGATGGTGATGCCCTCGTCGTTCAAGTCGTTGAGGAGGCCATAGAAACTGTCTCGGGATTCGGCATCGAGGCCGACGGTTGGTTCATCCAAGGCGAGGAGATCTGCGTCGCTGGCGAGCGCCCGGGCAATATAGGCGCGTTGTTGTTGGCCGCCTGACAGCGACCGGAGCTGGCGGTCGGCGATATCCGTGATGTCGACGCGTTCGAGGGCGTCTGTGACAGCGCGCTGGTCGTGGGGTGACAGGCGCCCGGTGCCGGCGTGGGCGAAGCGACCCATGGTGACGGCTTCTGTGACTGTGACAGGCATGGAGTCGCCTTTTTCCGTGGATTTCTGAGAGACATAGCCGATGCGGTGGCCGGCATCGAACGTATCGATCGGGTCGCCGAAGAGGGTGACGTGGCCGGTATCGGGGGTAAGGAGGCCGAGCATGACGTTGAGCAGAGTGGTTTTCCCCGAGCCGTTCGGCCCGATGAGCCCGAGGAAATCCCCCGATTCGATGGTGAGAGAGACATCATTCAGTGCGAGTGTCTCGCCGTAGGTGTACGAGACGTTGTCGACGTGGACAATGGCTGTCATCGGGTGTGGAGGGCTGCTTTGAGCGCCGGGAGGTTTAGCTGTTTCATCTGGTCGATGTATCCCCAGCCGGCCTCGTCCCATGCCGGCTTTGTGCCAGCGAGCGAGGAGAGCGCGACAGCGGTTTCGGCAGTTGATTCACTGACAATGGTGTTGGCGAGACGAGGGGATTCAAAAGCATCATAGAGGATAGTGTCAATGCCGCGGCTATCGATGAGGTCGATGGTGTCGGTGATTGCTTGGGAACTGGGTTCGGCATCTGGGGTCACACCGACTGGCGAGTGGATCTGGAAGTCGTATCGGTCCGCCAGGTACTGAAAGGAGTTGTGGCTTGCGATGACGACGATGTCGTGGTCGCGGTCAGCCAGGGCGGCTTCGAAGGTGGTATCAAGGTCGGCGAGGGTGTCGCGATAGCTGGTAGTATTGGCCTTGTAGCTGTCGGCCGCGTCGGGCTGTGTTTCTGTGAGGCCGCTGGCGATGGTGGCTACACTCTGGGCGGCCCGTTGCGGATCGAGCCAATAATGTGGATCGATATCGTGACTGGTGGCTTCGGTTTCATCGGTGGTGGCTGTTGGCGGTGTCTCGCCCGGGTGTGGGGAGTCAGGGGTGAGGTCGGTGTCGTGGGTGTGGGTGTGGGCGTCGGGGGCGGTGAGGAGGTCGATCTCGGCGTCGGCGTCGATCAGGGTGACGGGTGTGTCTTCGGTGTTGATATTCTGTGCGGTGGTTCGTGCCCAGGGTTGGAATCCGGGGATGTCGAGATAGATGAATGCGAGGGATTTGGCGATCTCGATTTGGGCGGTGGTCCCGACTTCGTAGTGGTGGCCGAGTTCGCCGGGCGGGATCGGGTTTTCGACGGGGATGGTGCTGTCGGTGAGATGGGTGGTGAAGTTGGCGAGAGTATAGAATGCGGTGTAGATGCGGTTGATGGTCTCTGGGGTGGTGGGGAGGGCTTCGCTGGTACAGCCAGTGAGACCGATCGGGAGGATGGCGGCGAGGCCGCCTAAGAAGCAGCGGCGGCGGGTCGGCATACTGGTCATTTGTACACTCCGACAGAAAAGAGTTGTTATCGTAGTACCGAGTTTTAATAATCAGGCTAGGTATAGCAGGTCGAGTTGTTAATCTCGAGGGGTGGCGATATCAGCGACTGTCGCATCCGCAAACACCTGAAGCCGTCCTGGTGGAATCGGAAACACCGCAGTCGGCGTCCCAGCTGCTGCCCACACCACCTCAAACCCCGTCAACGACTCATCCATGAACACCGGGACAGTACGCTCATGACAGAATGGTGGCACCCCACCTATCGACCACCCAAGTCGTTCTTTCACCACCGCTGCATCAGCCATCGACACCACAGACACGTCTGCATCGAGTACATCAGCGAGTTTCTCTTCGACTACGTGGTTGGCCCCGCTCGTCATCACCACCACGATATCGTCGTCAACTGCGAACACAATCCCGCTTGCAATCTGAGCCAAATCACACCCGACTGCCGCCGCGGCATCACGAGCGGTCTTTGTCCCCTCCGGAAACTCATGAACATCCACTTCAAAATCATACCGTCTCGCTGCACACTCCTGGAAGTCTGCTGCACGGGGATGCATATCGACCCCGTTACCGCGATTCCCCAAGAACCCCTCGGTTCCCCGGGAAACGACAGCCAACACACCACCGACCACCAACTACCACGACCTAGATCCACCCGCGCGCCCTCGCGGCCGACCGCATCGATGCAGACTCATCCACGCATCGCTCCAGTACCGGCTACCTCCACGGATGGCACAACCGAGTGTCTGAGCAGTGCTTGAACCGGTCGGCCACGTCGTCGCGTTATGACGAGCGGAGTACTTTGAGGCCGTATCGCGGGACATCTTCTTCGATATATATGCGGCGGGGAACGGCGGTAACCTGATCGCCGACCGTGGCCGTGCCGACGACTTGCATCGGGACATCGAATGCGCCATCATCGACCAGGAAACGGACGATCGCTACCCGAAACGCCCCTTGTCTGGCTTGCTGGTCGGCGAATTCTGGGGGAGCACCGCCATGCCCGATCGTCGTCACCGCCGCAATCGTTCCCGTGCCGTCCGGTTCGACGGGTTCAAAGTCGACGAGGGCTCGGCAGCCACCGCACGCACCCGCCGGTGGGAATGTCACCGTCTCACAGTCAGGACACCGGCCAGCTTGGAGTCGATGGCGCTGCGGGAGGCTTCGCCGCCACGTTGGGACCGAGACGTGTGCGGCTCCGCCATCGGGTTTGGCTCCAACGATATCGCCGCGTCGTCGGAGATACGCCGTGTAGTCCACGTCACGCCGACCCGACAGGGTCGTCTCCACGGGCGGATTACCGGTCACGATGAGTGCAGATGCGCCTGCGCCAGCTCCCCACGCGATTGCAAGGATGGGCGAATAGCCACCAGCAAACGCCCGCGTGAGACCAACCAGGGCACTCGCTGCTCCGATATCCCCGAGGTGGGAAACCGTCTCGACGGCGGCGATGGCATCGGTGTCGAGATCGCATTGATAGGGAAGTTTGCCGTTTGGTGCCTGTAATGCAATTGCCTCCGGCGGCTCCGTCGTCTCGAGGGCGGTGACGGCGGCGTCTACCGGTACTGTAAACGCGGATCGTTCGTACTGCCCGATATCGAGGCCATCGACGTCTGTACTCCCGTGCAGCCTGAATCGGGTCCCGGGATATGGCTCCGTGTATGTGGCAGTATCGACGACGGTTCCCGCTGCATCATTCCCGATGAGGACTGCCGCTGCGGCTGCCCCGGCAGCATGTTCGCGAGGGTCGTCTGGTGCACTCCGCGGGGCATCCGAGGCCACGACCAACTGGAGGCCATCAGCAGTGAGGGCATCGATGACTGCATCCAGCCCCATACGAGTACTCCCGGAAGACACACGGCGTGGGATCCCTGCGGGCAAGGCTAGATATGACCCGAATCGTGCAGTCAAATCTTCTTCGGCTAACGGCGGATTTGTCGAGGCAAACCGAAACCCATCGATGGCACTCCCATCCAGATCGCCTGCTGTGAGCGCCCGACGGGCGGCTTCCACTCCCATCGTCACCACATCTTCATCGGCATCTAGGACGGCTTTCGACTCGATGCCAGGCGCATCAAACCGATCCCATGCTTCCTCAAACGCCTCCGCCGGAATCCGATTGCGGGGGGCGTAGGCACCAACGGCAACAATGCCACGGGTCATGTTTTCACCTCCGAGTCAGCCGCCTCGCCACCAGTTGGCGGTGATGCATCCTTGGTCTTGTGTTCGAAGATATGGACGACAGCCGCACCACCAGACCCGCCGACATTATGGGTGAGGCCAATACGGGGATCGTCCAGTTGGCGAGCACCGGCCTGGCCTGTGAGTTGCTCAAACACTTCGACGACTTGGCCAGCACCCGTCGCTCCAATTGGGTGCCCCTTTGCCTTCAAGCCTCCAGAGGTATTCACCGGCAAGTCACCATCCAATCGGGTCACCCCCGATTCAACGAATGCCCCGGCCTCGCCTCGATCACAAAATCCAAGATCCTCATACGCCATGAGTTCCGCGATCGCAAAACAATCGTGGACTTCTGCAACATCGATATCGGCCGGCGCGACTGCCGCATCCTCGTAGGCGGTCGAGGCCGCTGTCCCGGCCGCCGGGATTGACGAATAGCTGTCCCGCTGGAACAGCCCGATATCATCCGAGGCCGCCCCGACTCCCCGCACGCAGACCGGTTCGCTGGTATAGGCGTCTACCACGTCGTCACTCACGATGAGGACGGCGGCAGCACCATCGGTAGTGGGACAGCAATGATAGAGCGTGAGTGGATCAGCAACAGCAGGAGCATTCACTGCATCTTCAAGAGTACAGGTAAAATCGAGGTGGGCTTTTGGATTCTTTGCGCCATTCTCGTGATTCTTGACAGCGACATGCGAGAGCTGTTCGACCGTTGTATCATACGTATTCATATGGGCAGAGGCCATCTGGGCGTAGACTCCAGCAAACGTGGTGCCCGACATGCGTTCCCACTCGGTTTCACCGGAGACACCCAACCAATAGCGGACGGCATCGCCGGACAGATCAGTCATAACTTCAACCCCGCCTGCAAGCACCACGTCAGCCATCCCTGCCCGGACAGCCATCACGGCTTGCCGGACAGCATATCCGGAGGCCGCACACGCATTTTCGATACGAGTGACAGGCACACCGTGGAGACCAACATGCTCGGTGACCGCCGGCCCCGGCAACCCGAGCTGCCGGCCACCGACGCCAAGCATCCCGATGTATGCCTCATCAATATCCGCAATATCGATCCCGTGTTCGACACTCTCAACTGAATCCACTACGGCCGTCTCGAAGAGCGACCGATAACTTTCCGCAGGAAACGAGCCATATCGTGACTGGCCCGCGCCAACGATATAGACATCTCGCATACCACCGAGACAACTGCAGCAGCCATAAATTCCGCGCCCCTCACCCCCGGTCTGCAGACACACCGACATCACCCCCATCGCAGTAATCCCGTCCCTGGCTACCGAAGAGAGAAAAGAGAGTAACGTTGAGGGACCCTCCGGCCAACGCCAGGATATGCAGCTCCGGCTTGGCGTCGACATCGGCGGTACCTTTACTGATGTCATCGCAGTTACAGATGACACCGTCCATATCGAGAAAGTTCCCTCCACCCCCGACGCACCGGAACGCGCCGTCATCGATGCCCTCGCAACCCTCCAGGATCTGGCGGCACCGACGGCGATCGACTACTTTGCGCATGGCACCACCGTAGCAACCAATGCGATCCTCGAAGAAAACTGGGCAGACACAGCCCTCGTGACAAACACCGGGTTCCGTGACGTTCTCGAAATCGGTCGGCAAGTCCGCCCACACATCTACGCCCTGGATGACAGTAAACCAGATCCCATCGTGCCACGCGATCGACGGTATGAAATCCCTGGACGTCTCGATGAACGCGGCCAGGTCATTACCCCACTCGATGAGGATGCAGTCCAAGCGGTTGCGACAGCTATCGATGCCGATAGCGTCGCTGTATCACTCTTGTTTGCCTTTGAAAATACCGCGCACGAAGAGCGCGTCGAAGACATCTTCTCGGCGGCTGGCATCGAATCAATCTCGGTCTCCAGTGACGTACTCCCGGAAATCCGCGAGTACGAACGGACACTTGCAACCGCCCTCAACGCGGCGCTACAACCGGTAATCGACACCTATCTCAGCAACTTGGAAACACAACTCAAAAACGCTGGTGTCACCGTCCCACTCCATATCATGGGATCGAACGGGGGAATGCGTGACGCGGCAACTATTCGTCGCCGCCCAATCCATACGGTGTTATCCGGGCCAGCAGCCGGTGTCCGTGGCGCGGCATTTGTCGCCAACAACCTCGGCGTGCGTGACGTGGTCACGATGGATATGGGTGGGACCTCGTGCGACGTCTCACTCATCGAAGATGGCGATCCGGTCGTGACAACTGACGTCGAGGTCGGGGAGTATCCGGTCGCGATCCCGATGGTTGATGTCCATACCGTCGGCGCCGGCGGAGGCTCTATCGCGTGGCTCGATTCGGGGGGAGCCCTCCGCGTCGGCCCGCAATCTGCCGGGGCCAACCCCGGGCCAATCTGTTATGGCCGCGGCGGGACGGACCCAACAGTCACAGACGCCCATGTAGTGCTTGGACGGATCGATCCAGCCTCCTTCAGTGGTGACATCGGCGGCTCCCGTGCCGAGGCAGAAACCGCGATTGCAGAGCTCGGCACCGACATGGGTGCCGATGTCCAGGAAACCGCGGTGGGGATTGCTGAAGTCGCGACAGCGAATACGGCGCGGGCACTCCGTGTCGTCAGTGTCGAACGCGGCTATGATCCACGGTCGTTAACGCTAGTGGCGTTTGGTGGCGCTGGCCCGGTCCATGCGGCTGGGGTCGCCGCAGAAGTCGGGATTCCCCACGTATTGATTCCACAGGCAGCAGGCGTGCTGTCGGCGCTCGGGTTACTTGCTTCCGACCTTGTGTATGAATCGTCCACGTCGCGGGTCCGGAAGCTAGACGATATCGATCCTGGAGCATTGGAGGCGGCGTTCGAGAACCTCGAAGCTGACGGTCTCGATCGTGTGCCCGACGGTGTCCCGGTTGACCAAACGCGGCTGCTCGACCTTCGGTATGTGGGGCAATCGTTTGACCTCGAGATCCCGATTACGGCCCCGTGTGATGAGGATGCGTTGGCCACGGTTATCGAGCGCTTCCATACGCGGCATGAATCCCGGTATGGGTATGCGGCGTCCAGCGAACCACTGGAGCTTGTCACGCTCCGGGTTCGGACCATCGGGCGAGTCGAAACGCCGGGTATGGATCGAGGGACGCCAACGGGAGATCTCGCTGCGGCCCGGGAGGGCCGGCGAACCATACGGTTTGACACGACATATGACACCCCGATCTATGAACGGAGTCGCCTCCCTCGCGGCGCCACAGTCGCTGGCCCGGCTATCATCGAAGATCGCGAGAGTACGACGGTTGTTCGGCCAGACGACAAGGTATCAGTCATGCCTGAAGGCACTCTACAGTTGGAGGTAACCCGATGACATCCCGTGAGAATAGCGAAGAGATGGTTGATGCCGTGACACTTGAAGTCGTGCGGAATGCGGCCGCTGCGCTCTGCGAGGAGATGAATGCAACATTGGTGCAGACGAGTTACTCGCCGAATATCAAGGAACGGCAAGACTGCTCGTGTGCCCTCTTCGATGCATCGGGTATGCTCCTCGCCCAAGCAGAGACATTGCCGGTCCACCTCGGCGCGATGCCGTTCTCAGTCGCCGCCGCTGTGGACAAGTATCCGCCTGGTTCACTTACCGAAGGCGATGCTATCCTCCTCAACGATCCCTATGCGGGCGGTGCACATCTCCCGGATTTGACACTCGTGACCCCGGTGATTCTCGAGGACGAACTCGTTGCATTCACAGCGAACCGAGCGCACCACGCGGATATCGGTGGGGCGACTGCGGGGAGCGTTGGCGCTGATGCCAGGGAAATCTACGGAGAAGGCCTGCGGCTCCCACCGGTCAAACTCCAGGAAGGCGGTGTCCCTAACGACGAAGTCTATGACATAATTGACCAGAATGTTCGAACTCCCATGGAGCGTCGCGGCGATCTCCGCGCACAAGTCGCCGCCAACAACACCGGCGTGCAACGCTATAGAGACCTCGCCGACCGGTATGGCCGAGACCACCTCCAGGAGGCGTTGACGGCCCTCTGTGAGTACTCGGAAGAACGCATGCGCGCTGAACTTGCCGCGTTCCCGGACGGTGAATATCGGTTTGATGATGTGCTTGACGACGATGGTCGAGGGAACGAAAATCTCAGTGTCGTGGTCACGCTCACGATCGCTGACGACGATGTAACGGTTGATTTCGCCGGGACAGCCGACCAAACGACCGGGCCGATCAATGCTGTCTATGCAGTCACCGCATCGGCCACCTACTATGCTGTCCGGGCCATCACTGACCCGGATATCCCACCGAATGCAGGGTGTTATCGACCAATCACGATTAATACACCGACGAGCAGTCTTGTCGATTCCGAACCACCTGCCGCCGTCGTTGCCGGGAATCTTGAGACCTCCCAACGCATAACAGATGTTGTCCTCGGAGCCTTCGCGAAAGCCGTCCCGAACCGATCCGTTGCCGCCTGTCAAGGAACAATGAACAACATCACGTTCGGCGGCACGGATCCCGACGGCAACCCATTTACGTTCTATGAAACCCAAGCCGGCAGGTTTGGGGCGCATGCAACGGGAGATGGAATGGACGCAGTCCACGTCCACATGAGTAACACACTGAACACCCCGATTGAGGTCCTTGAAACCACGTACCCATTACGGGTTCAGCGATATCATCTTCGACCGGATTCCGGTGGGGCCGGCGAGTACCGCGGCGGGCTTGGCGTCCGTCGCGATATCGAAGTCCAAACCGATGTCGTCTGTAGCGTGCTCGCAGAACGCCACACCCACCCGCCATACGGCATTGAAGGCGGCGAACCCGGCGGCACCGGCGCCACCTACCTGTTCAGAGATGGCGAGACCACTCGCCTCCCAGCCAAGACAACGCTCGAACTTGCCGCAGGGGAAACAATCAGTCTCAGGACGCCGGGAGCTGGCGGCTACGGGGACCCAACCAACCGTACTGCGACCGCCATCGAACGAGATCTCCGCTTGGAGAAACTCACCGAATCGACTGCCGCCGACCACTACAACTACCACGATTGACTAGCTGGCGCACTTGAGAGTCCGTTTGTGCGACCGCAAGTGCGTCGGGTCATACCGGCCGATTGGGGCGTTTGCAACCCGGTATCTCCCATTGGGTGGGATTCCTCCGGATTCATGGGGAGGAGGTCAATCGAGGAGTTGGCCGAGTAATGACCCTTGGCCGCGGCGGAGTCGTTCCAAGAAAGCGGATTTAGAGATTCCCATCTCGGCGGCGACCTCCTCCGCAGTTGCTCCTTTCGGCACTGCGAAATAATTCAACTCGTAGGCAGTTCGCAGCGCTTCGATTTGCGCTGGAGTGAGATTCCAGCGGCTTTCCACGGGGCTTTCATCTTGTTGTTCACCGAGCGGTGAGATCCGTTCGAGCCGCACCCCCACCGTATCGCCTGAAGCTTCGAGGACACGGCGGAGAACCTCTTGTCCCACTACTGCACCGACGTGTTTCTCGGCGCCGTCTCGATACTGGACGGACTCCACGAGAAACCCTTGATCGATTAAATCGTGGACGACACATCGATCTTTCGATAAACACCTGAATGTCCGGAGATTGTCCCGTCGTGTGCGGTGGAGGTAGCGAATCCGATCATCGTCGTCTAAGACTGTTTCGAGGGTATCACTGGCGCTGGAAAACCGGAGCAGCGTATGGCCATCGGCCCGGAGCAAGGGTGGTGCCGCATCGATTGGTTCCGCGACCACATCGGAGGCTTCTGCCAACGGACATGTATCCCCGGTCACGCGGAATTCAACCACTAGACACTCCGATTGCATGACACGCCTAAGCAGCATGCATATATAAAACACGTCCATAGAGCGCTATTCTCCCCGAGCCCTCCAATGCTGCGCCTACAGGTGTCCGGATGACGCGTGACGGTCAAGCTATAAGTGACGGTCAGGCTTCCTACACCCGCCCGCTCGGTAGCGTTCCGACAACGAGCAGGCGGTGATGTTCGATCGCGGACCAGAGAGAAGGGCGAAGCGGGGTCGGAGGGAAGTATAGCCAACAATTAAGAGGTGCCCACACAACCGACTGCTATGGAAACGGAGTCTGTCCCCCAGGAGATAACGTCACTCGTTGGCCGAGAAGTCTACTCGAACAATGGCGTGTTCGTCGGTGAAGTTGAGGATATCCGGCTGAATATGGAGCAAGAAGTTGTCACGGGACTGGCGCTCGGCCAAGTCAATTATGAGTTATTCGACGCTCGTCTCGAGGATTCGAAAGGGGTGTTGATCCCGTATCGGTGGGTCCGGGCTGTTGGTGATATTGTCCTGGTGAACGATATCGTCGAACGACTCCGACAGCCGGAAGAAGAGGAAGCGACCGCTTAACTCCCGTTGGAGTTGTCGCTGCTGCTACCGCTTTCGACGCCCATCGCCTGGAAAAGCTTCGTGCGGACTGCCTCCTCGGTTAATGAAAGAAGTGTATCTCTGTTTTCGCCGGTGACCTCTAAGCCGGTAAAGATTCCCAATGGAATCTCCGCAGAGGCATCCGTTGAATGCCCCACGACTTCGCCGATTTCACCGAAGGCATCCTGGAGGACGTTCCCAATATTCATACGGATGTCTTTGGACCGGGCGGCGAGATAGATTGTATCGTCCGCAATTGCGAACACGGCTGATGTCGTAATCCCCTCGAGATTGAGGAGATGTTGGGATGCCTGTGAAAGGGCATCTCGGTCACGGATGAATCCGGCATTGGAGACGAGGTGGGATCCCTTGACCTCGCGATTCCGGATTGCTTCGGCTAGGACATCGAGCGTTTCCGGGCTCATTGATGGCGATTCGACTTGTTCGAGAGTGTCGTGGTCAGCGAAGGGGAATAGGTATGCTGCGGCAGTTAAGTCTGCAGGGGTAGTGTCACGTTTGAAATCGAGAGTTTCCGCGCGAATCCCGTATAATAAGGCGGTTGCCACCTCTTCGGGGAGGGTGAGGTCGAACTCTTGGACGTACTTGGTGAGTATCGTTGAGGTTGAGGAGACATTCGGCCGGATATCTGAAAATGTCGCGTCATACGAGACTTCAGGTTCAAAATGATCGAGTAATATGTCAACGTTGTCCTCTATGACGCGTTCAGATGCTTTGGCACAATCAACGAGGGCAATGGTATCATATGCCTCAAGATCGGTGTCTGCGAGAGAGGTGAGTTCGATGCCGAGGAGGTTCACGAATGCGCGATTTTCTTGGTGGCCGATTTCCCCTTCATAGAGGATGTCTGCCTCAACATCACGGGCGTTTGCGATCGCTTGAAGCGCGACAGCCGATGCGATTGAGTCCGGTCCGGGGGATCGGTGGGCAAGGATCGCCATGGAGTCGCCTGAATCGATGACATCAGCGAGTTGGGCTGCCTTATACTCGAGTTCACCTTGCTCGAGCGCACGGAGTGCTGAGTCTGCAATCACTGCTGATGGATTGATGACGACATCGGCACCGGCTTCTTTTAGGCCGTCGGCGGTGACCGGGTCGGAGGCCCGGACGATGATGAATTTGTCCTCTGTGGATCGCCGGATATTGGCAACGGCCGCCTCGTTTGCTTCGGCATCGGGGGAAAGGATGAGAACAACGTCGCGGTCTGCGATGGCTTCGGCCGTCGCTTCGTCCTCAATATCAGCGGTCCGAGCATCGAGGTCCTGGTCTCGAAGCGCCTCGACTCGGCCCTCATCGCGGTCAAGAATAAGGACGTCTTTTCCTTCATTAACGAGTTCTTCCGCGACAGCGTGGCCGACGCTCCCACACCCGAGAATTGCGTACGTTGACATCGATGCCATCGAGATGGCACTACTCATGTAGCCATCTGGACGGTCGGGATGCACTTAATTGGTCCGTACGACCGGCGGCCACCAGCAGGGGCTGGATAAGCCGAACACAACGTATTTCAGCCAACCATTGGTACGAAGATTTGTGGGCCGATAGCTCAGTCAGGGAGAGCATCTGGCTCTTAACCAGACGGTCGGGGGTTCAAATCCCCCTCGGCCCGGTGTTGTTCGAGTTCAGGGGCTAAAAAGGCAGATCCCGCCTTTATTCTCGTGTATATATCGCTGCTGAAAGTGGTAGCTGTTTGGTCGGTCACCCCTATCGATTAGGCCGAGAGAACTGTGAGGATAGCGACGTCACACTGAGACGCCGAGGCGATATACGACACCATCGGGATTACGGCCCGTATAGCTCCAGGTATGTCTGTGTGTAGGGGTGGTATATTGCTTTGAGACTGTATTGAGCGGAACCCGATTTCTCGGTGGAAATAGTATAAAACGCCGGGTAAGAGAGGTAATTGTTTTAAGCCATTGAGGGTAACGTTTTTACCTCCCCCCTCCCCCCTCAATCGATATGCAGATGGCCAGGTAAAATCGATACATATGGCCGGTGAGGGTATGACTCTAGTCAAACACGTCTGTAAACGGTGTGGGGCGGAATTCAACGCACATCCATCCGCGAGAACGGCCCAACTGGGGTACTGTAGTCCACGATGTATGACTGTCGTGGAAAATCAGCGATAACCGGTGTCGACCGACTGGGAGCATCTAGGATAAGACCTGTGTCACTCTCCGTTAGTGTGGCACGCACGGCTGTCGGCCGCTATCCTCGCAAGACTCCATCGACAGCGGTGCCTAATTATCGGGTTTGTAATTCGGGGCTTCGTCAGTAATTACGACATCGTGGGCGTGGCTTTCTGTCTGCCCAGCCGTCGAGACGCGAACAAACTCGGAGCGTTCTTTGAACGTCTGGATTGTGTCCGCACCCACATAGCCCATCCCGGACTGCATGCCCCCGACAAGTTGGTGGAGTTCCGACCCGAGCGATCCTTTATATGGTGTTGCGGCCTCAACGCCCTCGGGAACGAACTCTTCGTCCTCAACATCATCCTTTAAATATCGGTCACCGCCGCCATCGTGCATCGCCCCAACGGACCCCATCCCGCGGTACTGTTTGTACCGCTTGCCATTCATTGTGATCACGCGGCCAGGAGCCTCGTCTGTTCCAGCAAAGTACGACCCGAGCATCACGGCGTCGGCACCAGCCGCGATAGCCTTGATGGCGTCACCAGAATACCGAATGCCGCCATCCGCGATAACGGGGACATCGTGGCGAGATGCCACATCGGCGACTTCGGCAACAGCTGAGATTTGCGGCATCCCGGCACCAGAGACAACGCGCGTTGTACAGATAGACCCGGGCCCGATGCCCACTTTGACGCCGTCTGCGAACCCCACTACCGCTTCGGCAGCCTCACGTGTCCCGATGTTCCCGACGACGACATCCGCATTAACCGTCGATTTGATCTCCTTTGCAGACTCGATGACTTCGAGATTGTGGGCATGCGCACAATCAATGAACAGGATATCCGCCCCGGCATCATCAGCAGCATAGGCACGGTCCGTTTCAAACGGGCCAACCGCCGCGCCGACAACAAGTGAGCCATCAGCGGTCCGGGCTGCATCATCATATTCACGTCGGGTGAGGATGCCTTGCATCGTCACGAGTCCTGTCAAGCGATTTTCTGCATCGACGATCGGGACTCGCTCAATTTTATGTTCGTACATGAGTTCGAGCGCTTCACGAGCCGTGACATCTTCTTGGGCGGTGATGACTTCGTCAGTCATCGCTTCCCTGACCTCATCGTACTCGCCGACTTCCAGATACGGTCTGATATCGGTCCCCGAAATGATGCCCAAAACCACATCGTCCGAATCGACGACCGGCGCTCCCGAGACCCCTTCTCGTTCCATCATCTCGTCGACCTCCCGGACGGTTTGGTCAGGATGCGCTGTAATCACGTCACGAATAATCAACTCATCTGCCCGTTTTATCTCTTCCAGTTGCGCCGCCATCTCATCGACCGTCATATTTCGATGGAGAACACCGAGTCCACCGTGCCGAGCAATCTCGATGGCTAAGTCAACCTCTGTCACCGTGTCCATCGCGGCCGACAGAATCGGGATATTGAGTGCCACATTTTTCGAGACTTGGGTCGTCATGTCGGCTTCATCGGGCTCAACACGGCTCTCCATCGGTCGAAGTAAAACATCATCGAATGTAAGCGCCTCTGGGCCCTGGAGTTTTCGTGAGAAGGAATCCTCGCTCGCCATGTAAACCGTGCGAATCCACCGCCTAAAAGCATTGCGAGACTCCGAGCACTCAAGCCGATACGTACTACACAGACCGATCGCTCAATGCAATACCAGCAAGAGACCTCGGGTATGCAGCGTTCAATAGGGCTTGCACCCGCCACATCAGTCCCGGGTCGGGCCTGTGAAACCTGGGTTTCTGGACAGTGAATTGGCGTCGCGGAGTGGGGCTCGCTGGATTACCACGGTACGGTCCGCCCATTGCTTCGAATGGCGCAACAAACACTTAGGGGGCTCGATGTCCGTCGTTCTGTATGGCCGACAACCGTGTGGTAGAGGGTCGGATGGTCACACCGCAAAAACTTGCAGAAATGATCGAAGGTGATACCGTCATGGACACCGAGCAAATCACCGATGCTGAGAGATCTTGTCCGGAGTGTAACGGGGATGTCCTTGCAGTCGGATATATGCCCAGCGTGACTGAATTTGTGACTGGCTATAAATGCCAAGACTGTCCATGGAGCGACACTGATCGATAACCTCACCAGTGGTTTAAACCACTCACACACGGAGATATGGAATCGACCAGCTGTGGAGGGAGGCCCCGTTTTCGGGTGGGAAGTCTGTTGAATCGAAACCCCTTTAGTCGGTACACAGGTACTGATTGGCGAGGGGATGTGGCCAAGCCAGGCATGGCGACTGACTCCAGAGGCCACACGCCCGGTGACGACACTCCAGACTGATATACCGAGCGGGCGACTGATCATCGCTTCGCGTTGACGACCCTTTGGAGAACCGAGGCGCATACCGGAGATATCAGTCGGTCGGGGGTTCAAATCCCTCCATCCCCACTCGATTTTTCCAATTTTTCCACTAAACCCTGACATAACAA
>CAZSSY010000063.1:0-17745 GCA_964609565.1 uncultured Natronomonas sp. | reverse complement strand
CTTGGTGGGCAGTCACTTGCAGCTCGCTGGTTGTAATCCATTGGCTGACAAACTGCGGGACGGGGACACCTGCTTGGTGACGGGCGCGGATGTTGGTTATTATATCGGCGAGATCTGGCGCGGTCTCCAGGTATGGTTTCCAGCTCAAATAATCGATTGAATGGTCTGCCTGCAGGGCCCGCTGTGTGAGGGTTTCGATCGGACACCCCATGTAACTATCAGTGTAGTCGATAGGTGCCGCGAACCCAGCATAATACACGCGACCGCCAGGTGCGGGCCCGAGAACTACCTCGTGCGAGCGGAGTTTCATTGCTGCTTGGTCGATGTCAGGACGGGCGAGAAATGCTGCTTCCGGCCGGACTATCCCAACGGTATCTGCCGCTTCGCCCTCTAGGAGATGCGTGGCCGTATTCCCAACACGACCGGCGAATGACTCCCCCACTTGCACTTCAAACCGGGTATCTGTCGGATCGATCGCGTCGGCGACGACGGCGCGGACGGCCGCTTCAGCGTCAGTCTCTCCACCAGTGACTGCGTCATCTGCCCGGTAATTGACGAGTAATTCACCCCCGCTCCGTTCCACCGCCTGGACTGTATCTTTCAGGAGTGCCGCGTACAACTCGGCTGCATCATCTGCAGACAACGGGGATGATTCGACTAAGTCATGGAGGACAACCCCTGGCCGTGGGGGATCACAGAGGACTGCAACGGTCGTCATACCTGTGGTGACTCGCCGGTCGATAAATATCCTGGCGACAACCTGCGACGGTGAGCGCTGCATCGCTGAAGGAGTCTTTTTACGGTCCGGCCCGGTAGCTACCCGTATGCAGTGGACCCAATTGGTGTCGCTTGGCTTCGTGGGCTTGGTTGCGGTGTTATCGCTTGCGGCGGCGTTTGAAATCGGTCGAACCACGTTAGCCTCGTCGAGTTACGCTGTCGTGTCTGGAATCGGGTTGGCAGTCCTCATTGTCGTCGTTGCTCTTGCCGTGGCAGTGGGCGCGAAAAACCGGCAGTGGATCCATAACCCCGATTCATACTGGTAACGTACTTGATCGGGAGTCGCTGCCTGGCAGTCTACCGTCGGCGAACCGGTTTACTCGAGTTCTTCGGCGATCTCGTCTGCATCGATATCAGCGTCTTCGAGGGCTTCTTCAATATCGATGTCTTCGCCGCCTGCTCCACCCATCCCGCCCATCATTCCTCCCATCCCCATCCCCATCCCGCTGCCATCGAGGATTTCCTCGATGATGATCCGGTCGATGTCGGTCAGTGAGATGACTTGTTGGGCAATTTGTTGTTTTTGCATCATCCACTGCTGGTTCATCGAGAGTTGCGGGGTCGATTCAACATAGAGGGTGCGTTTTTCGACCGTCTCGGTGATGGTTTCCGGCTCGACATCTTCCTCGTCTTCGTCCGGTTCCTCCACTCGCGTTTCCTCGACTTCGTCGGTTTCCACCCACATCTCGAGGTCAACATCGAGGAACATGGTGAGGAGGCCTTCCGCCTGTTCAATTTCGTCTTCAACCACGTCGAGGATTTCATAGTCATATTTGAGGTCACTCCCAGCGAGCGGATGATTAAAGTCAACCCGTGCTCGGCCACCGATGATCGTTTCGAGGACACCTTGTTGACCGTCAATTTGTACGCGAGCGCCTGGGTATCGGTCGTCTTCGTCTATTTTGTCGGCGGATACGGTACGAACTTCTTCTTCGTCGTATTCTCCGAACGCTTCCTCGGCGGGGACAACGACGTTCCCTTCGTCGCCGACCTCTCGCCCGCGGATGTCATCCTCGACACCAGGAAAGAGATGGCCCTCGCCGAGCACAATGATTCGGGGCTCGAAGCTACCTTCTTCGGCGACACCTTCCTCTTCGGCGATTTCCTCATCTGTTGTATCGACGAGTTGGTCATCTTCAACCGTCCGGGCGGTGTACGCGATGCGGATGAAGGCGCCATCTTGTAGCCCGTCACGCTCCTCATCTGCGTCTTCACCTGTTGACTGGGTGTCGGTCTCGTCGGTGGCCTGATCGTTGGTTTCGTCGGTCGCGTCAATGTCGGCCGTTTCAGATGTCTCATCGGCCTCGTCGCCTTCATCGGGAGCATCGCTCATACGCTGACCGTACGCCGTCGCACCCTTAACAATCACGTTTCGCCGGCGTGGGAGCCCTGAGGCTTTTTGGCGGGTAACACCAGGACGTCTACATGTACGAAGTGGAAGTGAAGGTCCAGGCGGACCACCAGGATGTCCGGGCATCGCTGGAGGAGCGGCGTGCTGATTTCCTCGGTGTTGTCGACCAGCGGGATACGTACTATTCTCATCCTGACCGTGATTTTACAACGACTGATGAGGCACTCCGGCTTCGCCACGAGTCCGGACCCGATATGGACCAGACGCGGGTTACGTATAAGGGGCCGTTGGTGGAGGCGGAGTCGAAAACGCGACTGGAGATTGAAACCGGTGTCGATAACGGTGCTGCGATGGCACGGCTGTTAGAGGAACTCGGGTTTCTATCGGTTGAAACGGTGGAGAAACGCCGTGAACGGTTTCGTGCCGGGAATTATCTGGTTGTGCTTGATGCGGTGGATGGCCTCGGGGAGTTTGTTGAGGTGGAAACGGAGGCTGACGCGGTGGCTCCGGCTCGGGATGGCGCGCTGGAATTGTTACGGGACTTGGGGCTGGATCCTGACGAGCAGATACGGGCGTCGTATCTCGAGTTGCTTTTGAACGCGGAGTAACCCACCCATTTTATGCATTATAGTTATCTATTTCTCCAGTTTGGTTTCCGTAAGTTATAGAACCAGCGGCTGGATAAAGAGAAGTAATGACCGAGCGAAACATCCGCGTCGAGCCCGTTGCCGGCCGCGCGGTTGAAGATCAAGCAGTCGAGATCGTCGAACGGAAGGGAGTCGGCCACCCAGACTCGATCTGCGACGGCATCGCCGAACACGTCTCCCGCGCCCTCGCCCAAGCATATATCGACCGCGTCGGCAAAGTCCTCCACTACAACACCGACGAAACACAACTCGTCGCCGGCACCTCCGCCCCAGCGTTTAGCGGCGGCGAAATCATCGAACCAATCTACCTCCTCATCACCGGCCGTGCAACCAAAGAATACGACGGGATCAAAATCCCCACCGAAACCATCGCCCTCCGCGCCGCCAGATCATATTTCCACACCCACTTTCCACTCATCGATTTTGGCACCGACGTCATCGTCGACGTCAAACTCGGTGAAGGATCCGGCGACCTCCAAGAAGTATTCGGCGAAGAAGGCCAACAGATCCCGATGGCGAATGACACCTCCTTTGGTGTCGGTCACGCCCCGCTCACCGAAACCGAACAAATCGTCCTCAAAACCGAACGACACCTGAACGGCCCGTATGCCGACAACAACCCCGAAATCGGGAAAGACATCAAAGTCATGGGCAAACGCGAACACGATACAATCGACGTCACGCTTGCAGTGGCGATGGTGGACCGACACATCGCAGACCTCGACGAATACGATACCGCCGTTACCAACGTCCGTGACTACGTTACCGCCCTCGCCACCGACATCACCGACCGTGATGTGACTGTCCATGTCAATACCGCCGATAATTACGATCAAGGCTCAATCTACCTGACCACCACCGGCACCAGCGCGGAACAAGGCGATGATGGCTCTGTCGGCCGCGGCAATCGAGCTAACGGTCTCATCACGCCAAACCGCTCGATGTCGATGGAAGCCACCTCCGGGAAAAACCCGGTTAACCACATCGGGAAAATATACAATCTCCTCTCGACAGACATCGCTGAAACCGTCGTCAATGAAGTCACCGGGATTCGTGAAATCCGAATTCGACTTCTCTCCCAGATCGGGCAACCCATCGACAATCCCCACGTTGCCGACGCAAGCCTCGTCACTGACAACTCCACCGCAGTCAGCGACATTCACGACGAAGTCACTGCGATCATCGATCGCGAACTCGCCAACGTCACATCGATCACCGACCGCGCCATCGCCGGTGACCTCACAACATTTTAACGGCCGCACCGACCGACTCCGCTCCCGTCCGTTACTTGTTCGTCACGAGGATGAACGCGAGCACACCACCGATTGCCGCAAACACCGCCAGAACAATGAACATGAACGAGACGGATGCATACGTGAGGATACTGCCTGCGATAGCGGCGCCGAGTGCCCCCACTCCGAAATTCGCCAGGTACGTATAGCCATACGACAACCCTCGGGCATCAGGCCGGGAATATTTCGCAATCGTTGCTTGGGTGAACGGCTGAATGGCGAACAACGCAAACCCAAAGAGGCAACTCACAACTAACAACCCCCACAGCCCGACTTGGACCGCAGGCACGAAAAGCAACGCAAGGCCAGTGAGGACGGCCAACATAATCACCAAGCCCCGATCAGGTTCAATGATATCTGTCAACCGTCCACTCATGTATTGCCCCGCAATCCCCACCGTCAACAACCCGACATACAGATACTGCGCGACATCGAATTCGTCTGCAATCGGGCTATCGGGATCGAACACACCGGGTTGAATATCCCCAACCGTCGCCATCAAGAAATCTCCGAGAAGATCCGGTAAGAACGTCAGGACACCCCGGTAATACAGCCCGTTAAACATGACAATCACGAACACCAAGAGAAACGCAACCGTGAACAGCCGGCGCGTTTCCCCGACAAATTCACCGACCGTCGACGGGCTTGCTTGGCGACGACCCCCGGCCATCTCAACCGCTGCAGTCGGATCGAACTGGATGAGAAGCCCACCAACCGCGGCCAGCACCGCCGGCACCGCCAACACAACCGCCACGAACCGCCATTCAAACGTCAGGAGCAAAACCGCCGTCACCAGCGGCCCACCAGCAATCCCGACATTCCCCGCCATCCCGTGATAGGCAAACCCCCGTCCCCGTGATTGCACGCCGTTACTAATGAGCGTCAAGCCAGCCGGATGATAAACACTCGCAGCGATTCCCCAGAACGCTAACGCAACCATCACACCCCACACCCCGGATGTCAGACTTAACCCAAGGAACGATATCCCCATGCCCGCAAGACAGCCACAAATCAGGACTCTCGCGCCGAACCGATCAACCAGTAACCCACCCGGGACGGAACCTAACCCGAACAATCCATACCCCACGGCAACGGCCACGCCAAGCACCGCCGCAGTCGTCGAAAACTCCAACAACCAAATCGTCATCAATATCGGGACCGACAACTCGTAGGTATGGACCAACGCATGGCCAACCATCACAAACCCGATAATCGTCCGGTCGTTTTCCTCCACAACATCTGCACTTCCGCCAGTCTCTGTTAAGAATTCTGCTATCATCATCTGAACCCTCTGGAACTTCACTCGTCTCTCGCTACGCTGGAGCTGTCACGCCCCGTGTTCGTGGCAAGAACGGTTTCTCTGACCGTGCCGAAGCGGTGTCCGAGGATCGCATACCGTCCCGACCGGTGTTCAGTGCGGAGGCGTAACGGATTTCTCTGGCCAGGAACATCTCTGCGTATGACTCGGGTGTGCCTGGTGGGCGCTGATGACGTGGAGTTGCGGTATGAACTCGTCAGCCGAACAACGTCCCACGAGGCATTAACAACCTATGACCTCCAGGAACCATACCAGAATACTGTCGCACTCGAGACCGTCTCCCTCGGTGGTGCAGTCTCCCTTTTGAATGATTTAAACTGGTATATCGTCCGCTTTGTGGCGGACGCGCTCGTCTATGAATCTTCTATCAGCGACCAGGAATGGCTGTCACGTGCGTTGGCGACACGGATCCGGGACAATGAACTTCCACCCGACGAATCGGGTCGGTTCCTCAAAATCTATGGAGTGGCTGATAACGAGCTACTCGACCCGATGTACGTCACACGGACCGGCCGAGACCTCCCGGAATACGACCTCCACGAGATTGATGATACCCTCGTTGTCCGTGTGACTGAAACCGAATTCGGCGCATAATACACCTGGCTAGTTTTCAATCGTGGCCGCCGTACCTCCACTGTGCATCGACACATTGCCACTTCCTACGACATCGACATCAACACGACCCACGTCAGATACTACACGGCCGGTCCCCAGGATGCTCCGCCAGTCGTTTTAATACACGGCGGCGGGATGGACGCCGCTGGCGTCTCATGGCGACAGACATTCCCAACACTCGCTGAGACCTACCGCGTCTACGCCCTTGATCTCCTTGGGTATGGCGAAAGCGGGCCAGTTCCCGATGACGACACGCCACATACCGAGTATTACGTCGATGTAATCACAGAAGCCCTCGCATCCATCACTGATCGCCCACGAACGCTCATTGGTATATCCAAAGGCGGGGGTATCGCACTCGGCTATACGTTAGCCCATCCAACCATCGTCGAGAACCTCTGTCTCGTTGACAGCTATGGACTCGGCGGCGACGTACCCGGCGGGCCACTCGGGGCGGCCTACATCAAAGCACCAAAACTATTGGAGGCATCGTGGTGGCTGATGAAACACAGTCGAACCGTAACCAAACAGCACCTCCAGAACCTGCTGTATCCGCCAAACTTGACTGACGCCCTTCTTGAAGACGTCTACCGCGAATTACAACGGAGGAATTCCGGAGAGGCATACACCCGATTCCGGCGAGCAGAAATCAACTGGACTGGCCTGCGAACCAACTACGCGCACCAGCTGGCTGACCTCTCGGCGAACGCATTGTTCATCCATGGCCAAGACGATGATCTCATTCCACCCGCCCACTCCCAGGCAGCCGCCGCCACCGCACCACACGCCGAGGCAGTCACGATTGAAAACTGCGGGCATTGGCCGCCACGTGAACGCCACGACGCGTTCCACTCTCACCTCACCACCTGGCTGGACGCCGCGACGGATTAACCGAACATCCCGGTCGACATATACCGCTCTCCTGAATCCCAAAACACCGTGACAATCAATGGAACATCAGCGGGGAGCGATGCCAGCGATGGTGATTCGTCTGCAAGGATCCCGACCGTGTTGTCGGGCCCTGGGACTGACCCAGGCAGTTCATCACGCGCCTCAACGAGGCGACGGGCTACTCGCTTGGCAGCCAACAACGTCCCGCCCGACGATTGTCCCACAAGGATTCCCTCCTCTCTCGCGAGCCGTCGACACTCCGCCTCTGCCGCATCGATCCCGACAACTTCGACGTCATCCAGTAACGCCCGATCAAGATTTGGCGAGACGAACCCAGGCCCCATGCCCTGAAACGCATCGTCGCCGGGCTCTCCACCAGAGAGCACTGCATTGTCTTCCGGTTCAACACCGATGATCTCCATGTCAGGATACGTTTCTCTGAGTCGACGGCCGGTGCCAGAAATTGTTCCCCCAGTCCCGATCCCGGCAACGAACGCATCAATTGAATGATCTGCGACTTGTGTAAGGATTTCACGGCCGGTTGTCCGATAATGGGCCTCAGGATTCGCCGGGTTTTCAAACTGGCGTAACTGGATAACGCCGGGCTCAGCTGCCAGTTCGTCAGCACGGGCCCGGGCCGCAGAAATGGTTCCCTCGACCATCTCTAAATCAGCGCCATACGCACGCATCAATTCCCGACGCTCTGGTGATTTCGAGGCCGGAATCACGATCGTGATATCATACCCTTTCGCAGCAGCGACCATCGACAGCCCAATCCCCGTATTCCCCGATGTTGGCTCCACAATCCGGTCACCGGGCGACAGGGTCCCGTCCTGTTCGGCGGCCTCAACCATCGCCACCGCTGGTCGGTCTTTCGCAGAACCCCCGGGGTTCTTCGATTCAAGTTTAGCCGCAATCACTGCCCCATCTGGTGACGAAACCTGCACAAGTGGGGAGCTGATTGTCCCTAGAATACCCCGTTTCATTGCCGTTGCCTATGGCGGGCCAGTATTAAACTTCCATGCCCACCAGCACACCCCAGCTCGCCGGTGGCGGCCACATCCACAGGATGCATCCCGACAGTCTGCAATGAGTAGAACGAGGTACACGAATTGCAAGCAAAACGTCCCTATGGGGGTGGTGATAGCTGTTCACACCGGGTCTTTTGCTGGCTGTCGGCCGTCATGCCGGAGAGGGAGGGGACAGGCACCGTGCTCGGGGCTGCCTGGGGCACAGTAAGGCTTTATCGCTTGACACTCCAACGTACGGATACGAGAGGAACGATGACGGGACGTGTGTCTGAAACCTATCTGGCGGCACTCCAACATGACCTGGTTGATCTTGATGGCGCCACACCCGTTGGGGTAGTTCGCCAACCAACACGGTGGTTTCACGGTGTCATCGAGGAGAATTATCGCGACTTAGGGCCGCCAGACCCATTACTAACAGCCATCGACGACACTCGAGATGAGTTAGCAATAGCCGGGCTGTGCGACGAAGAGGCTCACAATGCGGCCTGGCAGGAGACTGACTTCGAGGAACGGTATCGATCGCATCTCAATGAGAGTGAAGCGGCCGACGACGCCTTAACTGAACTCCGTGAGCGAGTGCGAGATGGTGAAGATATCGCGTTAGTGTGCTTCGAAGCGGACGATAAACGCTGTCACCGACATACGCTCCGAGAGATCCTCGTTCAGGGTCTGTGAGGGGGCCGCGAACGGGATTATTAAAGTAACTCGCCACGAAATCCGTTGTATGTCGTTGGAGACGATGCGGCCTAACCCCGTCTGGGACGATGTGGCGTTCGAAGAGGAGGTTGCTATCTTCGAAGCGCTCGCGGATGATCTTATCGTGAAAGTCTGGGGCGGGGATTGGTGTAAAGACTGCCGCGCGCAATTACCAGATTTCGGTGCGGCACTCGATGCTGCCGGCGTCACGAATATCACCCATTATCCCGTTGAGAAAACAGACGAGGGCGAGAAAGTGGGGCCGCATGTCGATAACTATGGCATCACATTGATCCCAACGGTCGTCGTTGAGGATGCCGCGACGGGAGCTGAGCTTGCACGGTTCGTCGAATCAGCCGACCGACCCATCGCGACGGTCCTCGCAGACCAACTACAAGACCACGTCGAGTGACTGCGACAATCGGAGCCAGTCGAGTGCATCGTAGCTTGCCACCGGGGCAGTTCACTTGGTGTGGGGTTGGGTGTCTGAACCGTCCTCAGTACTGGTGTTTGTGGTCGCCCAGTCAATCGCGGCCGCCATGGACTGTTGTGGGGGTGAACACGAGAATGATCGGCAGGCATACACCGTTGGTTGGGCATCGATAGCCTCTCGGTTCGCCCAGATCGGTGGGATTTCACTCAGACCCGCTTCAGCCACCAAGTCTGTCACGCCCTCCTGTGTTGGAGGGCGACGGGTGAGGAATCGCGTCGGGAGATACGTCGATGATAACACGTCCCGCCACTCCGGCGGAATGTGATCTGCTGCGATGGTTAATTCGAGTGAGCCAACTGCCCTGGTATCGGCAGCCAGAGCCAGCGACGCGTGGGAGAGCGGATTTGATTCTACGGTGGTGGCGTGCGTCTCAAGCACGGCGTCTGCGATTTCAGCAAAGCCATCATCGGGCGAGGCATGTGAGAGGCTTTCCAATAGTTGGACAGCAACACCAGTACTCGCCGGCGTCGAGGCGTCAGTCAATTCTTGGGGCCGTGCAACCAACGATTCGCCGTCGACCGGTGTGAAATAGAGCGTTTGCTCGTTGCGATCATAAAAATCGTCACGGATCGACCGCGCCAGTGTGAGAGCGAATTCCAGATATGTCGGGTCGCCCGTTGCTTGATAGGCATCAAGTACCCCACGGCCTAGGAAGGCGTAATCCTCTAAATAGCCCCTGATCCCGACATTACCATCCTTATACCGGCGATATAGCTGGGTATCAGCGCTATCCCAGAGTGTTTCCCGACAGAAGTCAACGGCGGTTGCAGCAACGTCGGCATACTCCTCGTCAAGCACGATGCCGGCCTCGGCCAGCGCGGAGATCATCAATCCATTCCACCCGGCGAGTATCTTCTCGTCTCGCATTGGTCGTGGCCGGTCCGTCCGGGCCTCGAGGACCTGGTCGCGGGCAGCTGCGAGTCGATCGCGGACGTCCGCCTGGTCAAATCCGTATGTGTCGGCTAAGTCGGGGATGTCCGCCGAACGCGTCAGGACGGTTGTCTCCCGATCGAAGTTCCCGGCCTCCGTGATCCCGTACCGGTCACAGAACAACGCTGCATCTTGCTCTCCATCAACAGCACCCTCGATTTCTTCGGGTGTCCAGACGTAGAATGCTCCTTCTTCCCGCTCTCCGGTTTCAGTTTTGCTTTCGGCATCAAGCGTAGCATAGAACCCGCCTTCCGGATGCCTGAACTCACGGTCGATAAAGGTGAACGTTTCACGAACAACGTCGGCGTACCAGTCCTTCCCGGTCACCTGGTATCCGGCGAGAAACGCACGCGGTATTTCAGCATTATCGTACAGCATCTTCTCAAAATGCGGTACAGTCCATTCTCGATCGACACAGTACCGATGGAACCCGCCGCCAACATGGTCATACAACCCGCCACTTGCCATCGCATCGAGCGTGTCAGTGGCAACCGACCGATATTCCGCCCGCCCCGTCCTGGCAAAGGCCCGGAAGAGCACGTGTAGTCTCCCTGGTTGCGGGAACTTCTGTCCGCGACCCCACCCACCATACTCCCGATCAGCACCCCGGACGGCAGCGCTCGCTGCGGCGTCGATAAACGAGGCATCCGGCGCCGACCCCCCGTTGTCGGGCGTTGCCTCCAGTTCGCCCGTGAGTGCGTCAGTCCAGTTGTCTGCCCGTGCTTCAAGCTCTGCCCGGTCGTCTGGATCGGTCCATGATGCGGCTATGTCAGTGAGGATGTCATGGAATCCGGGCATCCCTTGCGTCGGTTCAGGCGGAAAGTACGTCCCGACATGAAATGGGCGACCATCCGGCGTCAACCAGACTGACAGCGGCCACCCGCCCGTCCCTCGGACCATTTGACAGACCGTCATATAGACACTATCCACGTCCGGTCGCTCTTCACGGTCGACTTTCACCGGGACAAAATGACGATTGAGTGCGTCGGCAACATCGGGGTCAGAGAAACTCTCATCTTCCATCACGTGACACCAATGACACGCGGCATACCCGATCGAAAGAAATATCGGGACGTCACGCTCCGCGGCCAGGTCCCGAGCCGTGTCGTCCCATGGCTGCCATGCAACCGGGTTATCAGCATGTTGTCTGAGATATGGCGACGACGCCTCATCCAGGCGATTCTTCATGTCTCTGTGTCGTGTCGCCAGACTACTAAATCGTCGGTCTATCCGGTCCGCCGAATTCGCGGTGAGATTCGTTAGTTTAGGTGGTATCAACCGGTTATTTGTGGTCGGTCCCACTCGTATCGAACATGGGTTACTCTCGACGGGCCGCGCTCACCGCCGCTGGTGGGTTGGTTGCTACAGCCGGGTTCGCCGGATGTATTGAAGAGCGGGTGACGGACCGCGAGACCCACGTCACGTCGAACAGTGTCTGGCCGTTAACACCGGCTGCCGAGTCGGCCGTCCTGGAAGCCGACGCATTCGAAGCGTATACCGAGCAGATGGCTGACCGATACGGTGACAACGGCGTCTGGGGCAGCGGGACCGATCGACCTGATTCATTTACTGCTGCCTACGTCCAGCGACACGCCATCACGGAAGCAGCATCGAGCGGCGTCGGACACAGTGAGACCAGTCTTGACCCGACATCGGTTGATCCGGACGCCCCACTCCTCGTGGCCGATGCCTGTGTAGCAGGGTTCGATATCGGTGATGACAGACGACGGTACTGGCTGTGGGCTGCCGCCAACGCAGATGCCGACCAGTTGGTTCGAGACATTTCTCTGGAGTATATCGCAACCGGCCTTGATTTCCAAGACGGCACGCTCGTGGACGGCGCAGTACCATCGGTTACAGACGATGCGGTCAGTATCGATCTTGAGACACCGCCAGCAGGCGGATATCCCCTGAACGATGGCCGTGTTGACAGTAGTGTTGCCGCCTCTGGAGCCGGTGCATATACTGTTTCATGGCGCGGGACACACGGCGGCATCCAATCAGTGAATGGCGTCTGTGAAGAGGACCGACAAGACACCTATAATTTCCATTGGACGCTAAACCTCGGGTACACCACTCAACAATCCGTCTGAGTCCCAACAGCCCACGGAAGCTAAGCTGTGTCTGGCTTGGATGGCGAACAAGCTATCGAGGAAAGGGGAACCTTTACTCTGCTCTGCGTACCGGGTTCGAGTATGACAGAGCGAGTGTTACTCGTCGGTGGCGGTGGGCGGGAACACGCTATTGCCAAAGCAGTTCGTGCATCGACCGATGCTGAACTGTACGCCTGTGCCTCAAATCGAAATCCGGGGATCGAGGACATGGCTGCAGGGTTCAGACAGATAGAGGAAACACAGGTGGCGGCGGTCGCTGACTATGCTGACTCGGTCGCGGCGACACTAGCTGTCATTGGGCCAGAATCAGCACTTGCAGCTGGCGGAGCTGACGCCCTCGATGACGCCGGGGTCTATACGTTTGGCCCCCGGGAATCCGACGCCCGGATTGAGACCGATAAAGCATTCCAGCGAGAATTTATGGCCGAACACGACATCCCAGGCTGTCCTGCCTTTGAAACCTTCGATAATCCGGAGGCAGCCGCCGAGTACATCCGGGAATACGATGACGATCTCGCCATTAAACCCCGTGGATTGACCGGCGGGAAAGGCGTCCGCGTCATCGGTGACCAGATCACCGTCGATGAAGGTATCGAATACGTCCAATCCAGCGACTATGAGTCATTTGTCCTCGAGGAACGACTCATCGGCGAGGAGTTCACCCTGCAAGCATTCGTGGCGAATGGGGAGTACCGAGTTTCACCGGCAGTCCAGGACCACAAACGCGCGTATGAGGGTGATGAAGGCCCAAACACCGGAGGAATGGGATCCTATAGCGATGCCTCGTTTGCATTACCGTTCATGACGGAGGCCGATTACGATGCCGCCGTTGAGATACTTGACGCTGTCGTCTCGGCCCTCCCGACGTACAAGGGAATACTCTACGGGCAATTCATGCTGACGGCGACCGGCCCGAAGGTGGTTGAGTTCAACGCCCGCTTCGGCGATCCAGAAGCAATGAATACACTCCCTGTCCTTGACACCGATTTCGTCGAAATTCTCATTGCTGCTCGTGAGGGAGATCCCTTGCCCTCGCTGGAATTTTCCGGACAAGCAACCGTCTGTAAATACGCTGTACCGACCGGGTATCCGACGGACCCCCAAGCCGGCGCACGAGTCCAGATTGACGACGGGTTGAGTGGCGATGCACTCCTGTATTTCGCCAGTGTTGATGCCCGTGAGGACGGTATCTACACAACGACGTCCCGATCATTCGCGGTCGTTGGAGTGGCGGATACAATTTCTGCCGCCGAGGAGATAGCGGCGACGGCCATCACAAACGTTGGTGAGTCGGGGCTTCGGGTCCGGCATGATATCGGGACTCCCGAGCTCGTCCAACACCGCATCGACCATATGGCGTCGCTCCGCGACGCCTAACCCGAACGAACGAAAGCAGCGTTGCCGTTGAAAGAGCGATCGCACTGACACAGCTGGCCTGTGTTTCCCTCTCACCTGGTGGTTACTCTTCCGCGTCGGCGAGATCGGTGAACGCCGATTGTGCAGTTTCGATAGCGCGTTCCGGCTTGGCTGGATATGCTTCAACTTTCCCTCGGAGCATCAAGCCAGCACCACGTTCAACAGCGCCAGACACCGCGGCTTGTTTGTCGAGTTGGACAAAAAATGCGCAGTTCTCATCAATCCGGTCCTCGAGTTCGTCTATTAAGTCGATAAAATCATCCAACTCAGCCAGTCGAGAGAGCACATACCGGATGTCATCTGCCCGGTCAACTCGAACGGAAAGCACCGTAATCGTGTCACCATGGTAGCCCTCAGTTTCCTCGTGTGTAATCTCGATTTCATCTGGAATGAACTGCCGGAGCGCTGTTTCCACCCGGTCGATATCCTCGGTGGCATAACAAAACGCGCGGAGGTCGATATAGTGGAATGGCACCCCGCTCATTCAGTTATTCGTCAGGCTCGTCGAGGGCATCCTCCGGAATACCTGCCTCCTGGCCTTCCTCAAACTGCACAATATAGGTATTGTCTCCGAACATCGTCTCTGAGACCTGGGTGACCTCGCCAACTTCACCATCGTACTTGCTGTGCTTATCATGAAAGACGACCGTGTCTCCCTTCTCATACGGCATATATGCGTAGTTCTCATCCG
This sequence comes from uncultured Natronomonas sp., assembly GCA_964609565.1. GTDB lineage: Archaea > Halobacteriota > Halobacteria > Halobacteriales > Haloarculaceae > Natronomonas. The sequence continues at coordinate 3,483 of CAZSSY010000063.1, read as the reverse complement.
GTCGGAAAAAGCCCCTCGGTTCCCCTTCGAACACTTTTTGACAGACTGGGCCAAACCCGACGCATATGCCAACCCAACCCGTCTTCTCTGTCGCTCGCCATCCCACCGACCGCCGGTCACTCCCTGCCTGACGTCCGCGATGACCTCGGTCGACGGCATGTGGTATCTGGCCGATAAAGCAACACGGCGAGCGACAGAAGCATACCATCGGATCACTGAGCAGTATGCCACCCAACCCATCGAACAGACCTATCACAAACGCGTGTCTCGCGGCCGATTCCGGACTCTCGCCACCCGGATTCAAGAAACCGGTGGACCATATGGCGCCCATACACTCGTCCATCGTGACGCAGGAGAGATACTCCTCGTCCGCCACGAGGGCGTAAACCTCTGGGTTCTGCCGGGGGGAGGCGTCGATGCCTCGGAGTCATTCCGTGACGCCGCCGAACGAGAACTCGGAGAAGAGGCAGGGATTGATGCAATCTACAACGGCTTGGCAATGCTGAACCGCGTCGAGATCACCTGTGACAACTGCGACACATGGGGCATCCTCCCTGTCTTTCACGCAAAGGCAGAAACAACCACCCCAACCGTCACGGATCCAGATGGCGAAATCAGCCAAGCACAATGGTTTGCTCCAGAGCAGCTCCCATCGGATACCCGTGACCGGGACGATCTTATCGAGGCAGCGAAATCATTACTGTAATATTTCTAACGTGATGTCATGAACCAGAGATAGTGGAAGCTGTCGCTCTGAATGACTCGGGTGGAAACGGAGAATCTGGACTCAGGATCGCTGTATGGCGACCGACTGAAGCAGGATTACGCGCGTACGACGTTCGACGCGCGAGGGCCTTTCGGGGCCTGTTCAATATCGAACTCAATCGTCTGTCCTTCTTCGAGGTCCGGGCCGCCTACGTCCTCCATATGGAAGAAAACGTCTTCGTCCGCATCCTCAGTGGAAATGAAACCGTAACCGCCAGTGTGATTAAAGAAATCAACTTTACCTTCTACCATTGCAAACAAACGTATGGCCGATACAGGGATAACCCTTCCGAGTGTCATGATACCATGACTGGTGGTGCGCCACCACTGGCTCATCCCCCACCTCGCATACCCGTCAACAGGGAATATCCTCTCGAATCATGGTAGATTCCGGACTATGATCCGGTGATTTTCTCAATCGGGTCCTCCTTTTCGAACGCCGTCTTACAGAGGTTACAGAGTTCCAACTGGATTTCCTCGCCATCGTTAAACTGCAGTGTTTGTAAAGCTGCTTCACTCCGAAAACAAAGTCGACAAATCATACAGCATTTAACACCTGTGGACGGGTAACATTGTGGCTTCACCACTAACAGCCAACTCAGATCCAAACCAGACGTGAAGACACCAAGTACATAACGGCGTCAAAACATGGGACGCCCATCTATCCGGATACTTTCTTCCGGCAGGTTAACCGTCTCCGCCCACAATGACAAGTATGATCGAGCAATCAGTCGCCGATGTGATGCAGTCCACAGTCCAGACGATTACGGAAGAGTGGACGGCAAGTGCTGTTGCCCAACTCTTTGCGGACGAACATATTGGGTCTGCTGTTGTGCTCGATTCCGAAACCAACGCAATGAACGGCATTGTCACCGAATCTGATCTCATGGAGCAAGTGGCAACCGGCGCCGATATCACCACCGTCCAAGTCGGCTCGTTCATGACGACACCGGTTGTGACGGTCAATAGCTCAAAACCTATTCACTCAGCGGCAGGTCTCATGAAATCCAACTCAATTGATCGACTACCAGTGGTCGATGCCGACACCATCGTCGGGTTCCTCACGACGACTGACCTCAATCATTATAACATCTATCAGGCAAAGCCCTCCGCCTGAACGCGGGGGATGAAGTCAACTCGGTAGAGGGAGGGGGGAATACTACCCGTTGTGCCGTCCGCTGGGAATTTCCCTGCCGACGTTGACTTAACAGGGAGGCATCCGACTGGATGAGCTTCCAATGGGAGGGGGTGGAGTCCTCAGTATTTTTCGGAGGCAGCCTGTCCGCCCGCACTACCAATGCGGTATTTGGAATCCAGTCCGGTGTACGGCCGACTCCCACGAAATCAATGCGGTGTCGATCTGTCACCAAGCCAGCAAGTAACGCTCATATCGAAGTCCCTTTTGGTTACAGCGAGGGTATTATGCGATGTCACCGGCCTTTATGGTGTGGGCAAGTATTTCTTCGACAGGCTCTGGAGGGTGTTCTAGACGGACTTTTTCGGTGTCTTGCTCGTATTCGACGAGGCGGGCGGCCGTCAGTTTGGGAAGATGGACATGATGGAGATTTGTTGAAATTGCTGCGGCAGTTTCACTTAAGTTGTCATTCGGTTGCTTTTCGGTCTCGCGACCAGCGACATGGTTGGTCAACTCGTTTATGTGTATTGGATCTGGCTGTTCCATCAGGTATGAGAGGATAATTCGGCGGCGTCTGTTGGCGAGGAGGTGGAAAATCTCATCGACAGTCGGCTCATCTGAGTTACTGGACCGACCCACAGCTTCAGTTGGGTAATGCTCAGCCATAGTCACAATAAAGGGGCGTGCACGGTTGGTTACTGTGGAAACCGTACTGTATAATGGTGTGGAATAAACAGAATATTGGTGATACTTGTCCAGAGTCTGCAATCTCGATTTTTCTTGTATTACTACCAGTTTCGTTTTCTGTGTCCCCTCCAGGCTCTGGTGATACCAAGCGAGAATTTGTCTTGGAGTCACTCGTTGAGTACGTCTGCACCGAAGTGATTGAATGGTTGAATATGCAGATCATGAATAACCTGAGTCGATACAATCTCGAGATTCTCCAGGCGTTCAAGTCCTGCCCGCGTTTCGTCAGCTGTCTCAGGATCGATCGCTACCACTTCAATGTGGATATTATGCGAGCCGGTTGTCATTTCACGGACATTGATGACTCCGGGGAGTGTGAGAGCTTTCTCCGCCACCGCGGTGCGTTCTGCGGTCGGTGCCCGACACACGACAAAGAGGTGGAGGTCAAAGCCTGCTTCCTTTTGACATCCTCCCCGCGCTAAAGCGCGAGGATTCCCCGAAGGGGATATTCAGGTTGCGCGTTTCCTCGGTTCTCAAGTACGCATTCGCGTGGAACGTCGACGGTCGCCGTCCAGTTGTGACCAAGGACGTGCGTTACAGCGCGTGTAGCCCTGCCAATGGGGCCTTCCTCCCCGCATACAGCGGGCGTCAACGACGGCTGGCTGTTCAACCAGCGAGGGAGCACGGTTCGCGTCAGCCGAACTGTTACGCCGTGCATGGTTCTCCCTCCCGTTGTGCGATGTTCTCCGAAGCGTTCAGGTCGGCGTGGCGTCCACGACCGCACTCCGAACACGAAAAGTGGTCGCCATCACGGGTTCCCATCGAACCACACGCCGAACACCGCTGGCTGGTATGGTACGCATCGACCTTCTCGACGCGGATACCAGCGCGTTCGG
>CAZSSY010000062.1:6503-17759 GCA_964609565.1 uncultured Natronomonas sp. | reverse complement strand
ACTGGATGTGGTGGCTCGGCGAAACAACCGCCGCCCCCTGGCAGATCATGGTCCGTGTCGGCGTCGACCTCACATTCATGATCGTCGGCGGCGGGATCTTCGCGATCTTCTGGGTCGAAACCACCGGGATGGGGCCACGAGCGACCGCCGAGCAGATCCAGCGCTCAGGGATGCAGATCCCCGGATTCCGGCAATCACCCGGCGTTACCGAGAAAGTCCTCGAACGATACATACCCCAGGTAACAGTAATCGGAGGCGCCCTCGTCGGCCTCCTCGCTGTGATGGCGAACATGCTCGGGACCATCGGGCAGGTCACCGGGACCGGGCTCCTACTCACCGTCTCCATCACGTACAAGCTCTACGAGGAAATCGCCGAAGAGCAACTCATGGAAATGCATCCAATGATGCGCGAGATGTTCGGCTAGCTCTCCTTCGCTATTGTACCTCCTTCGGAACGTATCACGACTGACCTCAACGTTTCACCAGTGCACCTGGTTGCGTGGCGGCGTGATAGTAATCCACTTACCGTCGGCCCTGGACACTGCGTGTATGGATGTCGCTATCATCGGTGCGGGTGAGGTGGGAACCTCAATTGCGGCGAGTCTCGATGATTCCCACGACGTGGTCGTGATCGACATCGACGAGGACCGCGCCGACCAGTTGAAATACGAACTCGATGTGATGACGCTGGCAGGCGACGGAACCTCATTAGCTACCCACCGGCGGGCTGGCATCGAAGATATGGATATGGTCATCGCCAGTACCGACGATGACCGAACGAATCTCATTGCGTGCGGGACAGCCAAGACGATCGGTGACCCGTTCACCATCGCTCGCGTGAAAAGCGTCGAATATCTCCGGACCTGGGAGATCACCCACGCGGCATTCGGTGTCGATTTCATGGTGTGTTCAGACCTCTTGAGCGCCGAGAACATCGTCCGTGTCGTTGGGCTTCCGGCAGCTATCGACGTCGACCCATTCGCCGGCGGACAGGTCCAAATGGCGGAGTTCGAGATATCTGAAGAGAGTCCGGTTGCCGGCCAGACCGTTGCAAAAGCAGACCGCTTTGAATCGCTCACTTTTGCCGGCCTCTTCCGTGATGATGCACTCATACTCCCCCGTGGCGAAACCGAGATCCAGCCTGGTGACCGCGCGGTCGTAATCGGGAGTCCCGAAAGCGTCCAGGAATTCGCCTCTGACATCCACCCAGACACCACTCCCGGGAAAGCCGATGAAATCGTGATTATTGGTGGCACCGAGATCGGCTATCACACCGCCAGACTTCTCGAAGAACGCAACCTCAACCCCCGTGTTATCGAGCAAGACCCCGACCGTGCACGAGAACTCGCCGAACAACTCCCCAACTCACTCGTCATGGAACACGATGCGACTGACACCGAATTCCTCTCTCGAGAACACGTCGATGAGGCAGATATCGTCGTCGCGGCACTCCATGCTGACGAAAAGAATCTCCTCGTGTCAATCCTCGCAAAACGACTCGGCGTCGACCGCGTCCTCGCGATCGTCGATAGCGCAGATTACGTGACCGTCTTTGAAGAAATCGGGATCGATGTCGCGGTGAATCCCCGCCAAGCAACTGCCGAGGAAATTACCCGGTTCACCCACGAATCTGTCGCAGAGAACATCTCCGTCCTTGAAAACGACCAAGCCGAAGTATTGGAATTAGAACTCTCCGCAGACAGTGCATTAATCGACCGACCAATCCAAGAACTCGTTTCGTCTCTCAAAGGTGATATCGTGATCGGCGCAGTCACCCGAAATGGCCAGTTCATCACTCCCCGCGGCGACACCGTCCTCGAACCAGGCGACCACATCATCGTCTTCCTCGAAACCACATTCGTCGATGACCTCACAGCAATGGCGTGACAGCTATCACCCCCAATCGACGGGACAAACACCCCGCCACTCCGTCATAACAGACGACGTCTAACTACCCACTTCAGGGCTCCAAACGGTCCCTATAACGCTCTGTGCATCGTCCATCAACCACCTGTTGTCACCTCCTTGATATGGTCGTCCAGCCACCCTGCACTCGGATACGACCGCGACGCACGATTCGACAGATACTGGTGATTGTCGATCCCGATCAGTCGGGTCTGTCAGTGGTGAGTTCGTAGTCGGCATCGGCGGTATAGACGTCTCGGAAGAGTGCATCGATGAAGTCGGCCAAATGTTTGGGGTCAGTGACAGCTGACAGATACACCACGTTGTCCGCAGCTTTCCGTGTTTCTGGCTGCTGGATTTTCAACACGCGATACTCATCACAAAGCGTCTCGAGACGGTCGCGTTCTGCGTCCGTAGCCTCGACGCGGAGCGTTCGATCCTCGAACATGATTCGCCGGTCTTCAGCGACAAAGGCAACGGGCTGGGTTGTCTGCCGCGCCTCAACGAGCGCTTCGACCAGCAGCCGACGTCGCGAGGCCGAATCCGTTGCTGTCATAACCGTACCTGGGGTGGCGACACCTATAGAGGCGATGCCTAACGGATACCTAGAAGCCTTTTACGGGGGGTGAGAAATCCCGACATATGGCCCACAATCAACCCCGGCTCCTTCTCCTTGGTCCGCCGGGCGCTGGGAAAGGCACGCAGGCGAGTAATATTGCGGCGGCATACGACGTCGACCATATCACGACGGGTGACGCCCTCCGGGCGAATAAAGACATGGACACCGAGCATGGAACCCCGCGAGAATATATGGAGAAAGGCGAACTGGTCCCGGATCCCGTCGTCAACGAGATCGTTGAAGCCGCTATCGCGGAGGCGGACGGCTTCGTGCTTGATGGTTATCCACGAAACCTCTCGCAAGCAGCGTACCTCGATGATATCACCGACCTTGATTTCATTGGGGTGCTTGACGTCCCCCGCGAAGAACTTGTCGCCCGCCTCACCGGACGGCGGGTGTGTGCGGCGTGTGGTGCGACCTATCATGTCGAATTTAATCCGCCAGCTGAACCCGGGGTGTGTGATGAATGTGGTGGTGACTTGATACAACGGGATGATGACACCAAGGAAACCGTCCAAGAACGGCTCGCGGTCTTTGAGGAAAACACCAAGCCGGTTATCGAGCATTATGCCGCACAGGATTACTTCGCTCGTATCGATGGTGAAGCTACGCCAGAGGAAGTGTGGTCACGACTCCAGACGGCGATAGAAGATGCACTGTAACGACACGAGGAGTCATTCTCGAGGTGTCGGTTGACACCGATGAGGTATCGATGCCATGCCTTGCGTGGGGGTTGCCGGAAGACCATTAGCCTTCCATTGCTAGAAAGAGGTATGGACCGCACTCGAGCAGGCAGCGTACGCTCACACTGTCGTTGGGATGGTGTCACGTGATGCGTAATGGGACTGTTCGAGGAACTGTCGACCGTATCCGTGACGACCGGGCTGTCGTGTTACTCGAAGCTGACGGTGACACAGTCGATGAATGGCAGCTACCGGCTCGTGACCTTCCAGCCGATGTCACCGAAGGCACTGTCTGTGAACTCACCTTTCGGGACAACACCGTGGTCGATATTCAGGCCAAACCCGACGAGACGGCCGTCCGACGACAGCGACTCCGCGACAAATTCGACCGGCTTGCTCGTCGCCTTGGTGACAACTCCGAGTAGCACTACCTGCCCCACTCCCCGAGCGCCACCCGGGATGACCCAGGAGACGATATCCCTATCGGTGTCGCATCATGGATTCACCGCTGACAGCCAGCGATGAGGTAAAAGGTTGATTATAACCCCTTGTCTACGGAGGTATAATGGCACGAACCGCGTCGAAAGTACAAGATCTCTTGAGTGAGGACCCCGAGATGGAACCCGCAATCGAGTATGTTCTCGAGGAATCCACTGACGGCAGTGTCTCGTGGGGTGATGTCTCGGATGAACTGACGAGTGGTCAATGGGGCCGTCTCATCGAAACCGGTCTCCTCGTCGACTCAGATGGCCAGGGCTTCGATGTCGCTGACCCGGACGGTGTCCAAGAGGCACTCGCCGACGATGATCTCGAGATCCCTGATGCACCCGATACAGACTCTTCCTGGACGAAATGGGATAAAATGGCTGCCGTGGGCTCGGTGTCGATGTTCGCGGGTTATACCTTTGAATCGGTTCGTGACCCTCTCGCCGGAGCTCTCGATATCTTCCTCCGACCTCTCCTCGATCTGCTCCCGTTTTTTGCGGTTGTCATGGTGCTCGCGCTCTTCACCGGGCTGTACTCGACGTTATTGCAAGCGAATCTGATGGATATGGACGTCATGGGCGAATATCAACAACGGATGAAAGACATCCAGCAAAAGCGGAAAGAAGCCAAAGAACGGGGCGACGATGAGGCCTTAGAGGAAATCCAGAGTGAACAAATGGAGGCGATGGCGGACAACCTCGGGATGTTCAAAGAACAATTCCGCCCGATGGTATGGATCATGGTCCTCACCATCCCCGTTTTCTTGTGGATGTATTGGATAGTCGGGTTCCGCGGGAGTGAGGCCCACGCCAACCTCGCCAATGTCATCATGCCTCTCGTCGGCGAAGTTGACTGGAACGACGGCATCGTTGGCCCAATCCGCGTCTGGATCGTCTGGTACTTCGTCTGCTCGATGTGCTTCACCCAAGTCATCCGGAAAGCCCTCAACATCCAGACAACACCCACATAACAGCCTGCTACCCAACCCCCGAGATTTAGGGAGAATTATTCGTCGAGGGCGTCGCCAGACCCGGGTTCGTCGGTCGCGTCATCGACTGTATCTTCGACATCTGATTCGATGTCTGATTCCATATCGTCAAGCGTATCTTGGGTCTCGTCGATGGTGTCGCCGGTGTCCTCGATGGTCGCTGCCGCTTCGACACCGCGTTCTTCAAGTCGTTCAGCGACCGCTTCACTCCCTTCTTCAATCCGGGTGGCTGCCATCTCCCCTCGCTGCTGAATCGTCGCGGCGGCTCGTTCGGCCAACGATTCGGCTTCTGCCGCTGTTTCCTCCGCAGCATCGTCTGTTTGCCGGGTTCGATTCCGCACTAAATACGCGAGCCCCAGGACGACACCGATAACCAACAGCTTCGATAGACGTCCTCGTCCGCTGTTGGCTGTCTCCATGTCAGTACTCGAGGTGAGTTCCGACGCCGCTTCCCCAATCATCGATGTTCCCGCCCGACGACCACGTAGATAGTTTACCGCTGTCCCGAGATCGACCAGGAGGAACGGGCCAGACCTCTTCGATTTGCCTGGACTGCTGACGTCCACGTCTGTCCCTTCGAGTATGTGAAGGATTTGTTCACCGATTGTTCCCTCTACCGCATCCGTAACTGAGTCAGTATCACGTTGCACACAGGTCACTCCATCCAGAACAAGCACCTGGACGTGGAATAGTAGTCGCAAAAAACCACCCCAACGCGCACCCCTAAGCACGCGTTACTCCCACGATCCCCGCCAAGACACGCATCGAACGGGCCGATACAAGCGGCGATCCATCGCAGGGACGCTGAGATGCGGCTGAACATGACGGTGGATGGTGGCGTCGGCGAGCTCGTCGGTGGTTCACTGCTGTCGGTTGGAAGGGTAACCTCTTTCAGTTGGACCGGTAGAGTACGGATATGTTGATCACCATCTCCGGGCCGGCCGGCAGTGGCAAGAGCACTGCGGCCAGCGCGCTCGCGGAGACACTCGGATACGACCATATCAGCGGAGGTGATATTTTCCGTGAACTGGCAGCAGAACGGGATATGACACCCCTTGAATTAAACCAGCATGCCGAAACCGACGACCAGATCGATCGTGACCTCGACCACCGCCTTCGAGACCTCGCCGCTTCTCGCGACGACCTCGTCCTTGAATCCCGGCTCGCTGGCTGGATGGCCGGCGACCACCCCGACTTTCGATTCTGGCTCGATGCCCCATTCGCCGTCCGCATCGAACGTATCGCAGACCGTGAAGACAAATCACTGGCCGCAGCCCGGGCCGAAACCAGTGCGCGCGCCGAAAGCGAATCCTTCCGATATCGCGAATACTATGACATCGACATTGACGACCTCGGCATCTATGACCTGTCGTTGAACACCGCGCGGTTGTCACCCGACGCTGTCCTCTCAGTCCTGACCACCATACTCGACGTCTATGACCCGGCGAGAGACGAGGGACAAACACCGATCGAGGACATCTCCTATAGCTTTTAGCGATGCGTGAGCGAGGGCCACCGACCGACCGCGAGCCAGCAACCCTCCTTGAGTTCGGCGTGATCAATCTCGATAAACCAGCCGGCCCCTCTGCCCACCAGGTGGCCGCCTGGATCCGGGATATGACCGGTGTCGACCGCGCAGCCCACGCCGGAACACTCGACCCAAAGGTCACGGGCTGTCTCCCCATCCTCACCGGAACCGCAACGCGGGCCGCCCAGGTATTTGACGACAGCCGAAAAGGCTACATCGCCGTCCTCGAACTCCACGCCCCCGCTCCGACAGATATCGAGGCAACCCTCGCAGCATTCGAGGGGCAAATCTATCAAAAACCACCGCGGAAATCAGCCGTCGTTCGCCAAATCCGGACCAGAACCATCCATCGCGTAGACCTCCTCGAACAGCACGACCGCCGAGTGTTACTCGCCATAGAGTGCGACAGCGGGACCTATATCCGAAAGCTGTGTCACGATATAGGGTTGGCCCTCGGCACCGGCGGCCACATGGGCGCGCTCCGCCGAACCATGACCGGGACATTCAATGACACCGATCTGGTGACACTCCACGATCTCGCCGATGGATTGGCATTCTGGCGGAACGACGATACAACACACCTCCTTGAAGCGGTCGTTGATCCCGCCGAACGCGCACTCGACCACTTACCATCCCTCACAATCGCGCCATCCGCAGCCCACGAGGTTGCCGACGGCGCCCCCGTCTACGCCCCCGGCATAATCACCGCAGACCCAGCAGCAACAGGCGACCTCGTCGCCTGTCACACGCCTGATGGCGCCGCCATCTGCCTCGGCCACCTCGTCGCCGACCCCGACAACGAAACAGGGCTCGTAGTCGACCTCGAACGCGTCCTCGTTTAGCCCCACTACCAACCTTGGCACCCGACCAGCCTTTGCGCCGCACGGCACTCCATCCACCGCGACCCGGGGGAGAAGTTGAACTCGATATGCGGCTAGTATTGCTCCCCAGTCAGTGTCGGAACTGCGCCGTTCAGCCCGGCAACGGGAACGGGTCTAGGCTTGTGGGATCGAGTGAAGCGAAGCGCTTAACCGTCGAACAATCGTCTCTCGAAACGCCTGGGACCGTAGGGTAGTGGTATCCTCTGCGCATGGGGTGCGTTGGACCCGTGTTCGAATCACGGCGGTCCCATTCCCGCTTCTACACCATATGATCACAAACTAGTGGCTTCAGAGCGGCTCCACCGATACTGAATCGAGATGGCAGCTGTACTCTCGGTTCACTCGTCCATCGTCGGGATAGATGTGCTTAGGATTCATCGCGTGTTGGCGAGTGACTTTGTATCTCGAACATGAAGGATGGCTGTGCCCAATTCGTTCAATGAAGATGCCGGCTCAAATCGGGGTGCGGATCCGCCGACCGTGTCATGTACTCGATGTGATGCGACGTGGACGCTCACATACGAACTTGATGATCTCCAAGTCGGGAACCGAGCCGTCGAACAGTTTGCTCTCGACCACAAACGCCATACGGGTCACTTTCCCGATGATATCACCCCATGGCTCGCCCGGTGTCACCGGTGTCCTGACGGCGAGGAGTTCCTCGCCGAAGACCCCGCTCGCCGCTGGGCCGAAATCCACGCCCGCCACACTCGACACACCGTGACACTCACCCACGGCCCTGAGACATCACGCGAAATCTCGCCAGACACGTGACCCACCCCCAACCTGGAATACTCAGCGAGCGCTCACATCTTCTCACAATATCTCAAGACGCCAGATTGGAGGCGGCCGTACTGGCCTTCATTAAGCGGTGATATCTGGTGTTAGGGTGTCTCGAGTAGCTCGTCAAAGAGCTGGATGACGCGCTGTTCGATGGTGTCCCTGATGGGTCGGACTTCTGTGAGCGGGCGATCGTGTGGATCGTCTAACGCCCAATCACGCGTCTCTCCATGCCACGTTGCCGGACAGACATCCTCGGCAGAACAACCCATCGTTACGACGAGGTCAACGGCTTGTAATTCATCAACGGTGATTTCTCGGGGCGTCCGGTCAGAGAGATCGATATCGCGTTCCCGCATCGCTTCAATGACGACATTGTGGATGTGATCGGCTGGGTGTGTCCCACCGGTCAGAATCTCGATTTCGGTGGCTCCCTTCCGGCGCGTTCGTTCCCGGTCGGCGAACGCATATGCCATCTGGCTCCGCCCGGCATTTTGCACACAGACGAATGCAATTCGATGGCTCGATGGTGACGGAGTAGTGGTCATGTTGGTTCACTACGAGTGGTCTCAGAGGCCGCGAGGGGTTGCGTAGCTTGAGCGGTCGTCCTGGCATACCGCCATGTTTCTGCTTTTCGCCGGGACACTTTCCTGGCTGCCGAGAGGGCTGTTACGGCGTGACTCACAACGCGTTCACTGACAGCCAGTAGTAGCGTCATATCACAGCCACTGTGTTCATTTGTTGACATGATGATGCGTGGAACTACCATAACTGGTGTGATCCAGGGCAATACCACCCGGTTTCCGGGGCGGACGCTCCAGTCGTAGCTGTTTCTGCGTGTGTGCAGTGTACGGTTGTTTGTACGGTGATTCACGGAATCCGGGTTCCCCGTGAGGAATGCACGTGTCATGTCGCGTAATCTTTTTCGCTCCAACCGGTGTGTACGGACATATGAGTGATGTGGGGGATGAGTCTGCATCGGCGTCTGACACGGTGGATGACCTCCTCGCAGAACTTGAGGAGCTCGAAGCGGCCGTCGATGATCCCGCAGAACGAGAGGAAGTCCAAGAGACCATCCGACTGATTGACCGGCTACCGGGCGGCTCGGCCGGGCGAGATCTTATCCGCAAGTTCACCAAACGCGATATCGCAGAAGCATTTGTTGGGAGTATCTTGATTTCCTTACCGCTCCTGGTTGAGGATGGTGTCTTCGATATTGCCGAGGTGTTTCTCGCCGTTCCGGTGCTTTTTGTGTTGAATATCGTGTTCGTCATCGGGATGGTTGCTGGCCTGTTATACTTCGCAGATTTCCGTGATATCCGCGTGCAACGCCCGCTCTTTGGCGTCATTCCCCGACGGTTCCTTGCCGTCCTGGTCATCGCGTTCATTACCGCCACGTTCACGATGACGTTGTGGGGTCGTGTCGATAACTGGGCGGATCCCTCGGTTGCGTTGGCCCGCATTTCTGTGGTGTGGACGGTCAGTGTGTTCGGCGCTGCGCTCGGTGATATTCTCCCGGGTGAATCAGCCGCCGCCGATATCAATGATGAGATTGATCACCTCGGCGAACGCATCGGGATCGGTGATGAAGAGGGCTGGTGGTAACGCCGAGTCGTATCATCTACTGCGTTTCACGCCGGGATTCGTCACGGCGCCGTTTGCCGCTGACCCGAATGCGGCTGCATACTTCGCGAGGACGCCAGTTGTGTACTCCGGCGTTGGTTCGGGGCGAGCCGCTAATCGAGACGACAGTTCATCATCGGTGAGATCCACATCAAGACGGCGCTCAGGGATGTCAATCGTGATGGTGTCGCCGTCTTTGAGCGCAGCGATCGGGCCGCCGACGAAGGCTTCTGGGGCGGCATGACCGATCATGGGGCCACGTGTCGCCCCAGAGAACCGGCCGTCCGTCACCATCGCGACATCGTCTTCATGCCCGGCGCCGACAACTGCCGCGGTCACCCCCAGCATTTCCCGCATCCCGGGCCCGCCTTTCGGGCCTTCGTTCCGAATCACGAGAACATCGCCTGACTCTATCCGGCCGTCTTGGACGTACGCCATCGCGTCTTCTTCCGTCTCAAAAATGCGGGCCGGGCCTTCGTGATGGAACGCGTCCTCACCCGTCACTTTGAGGACCGCGCCATCGGGGGCGAGATTCCCTGTCAGAATCTTAATTGCGCCTTCCGCGTGGATCGGGTTCGACACCGGCCGCAGGAAGTCCGCATCAATGGCACTGTCCGGCGGGAGGCTTCCGTTGGCTTCTAGGACTTCGATTTCTTCGGCGATTGTGCGTCCGGTAACCGTCATCGCGTCCCCATGCAGGTAGCCGCCATTGAGGAGCCGCCGAAGTATCACGGGGACGCCGCCGACTTCATGGAGGTCGTTCATCATTCGGTCACCGCCAGGTTGGAGATCGGCGATTTTCGGTGTTCGCTGTGAAATCTCGTCGAAGGCGGTGATATCAAGGTCGATCCCGGCTTCAGCGGCTAAGGCGAGCACGTGGAGCACGCCGTTCGTCGACCCACCGAGTGCCACTTGGACCGCAATGGCGTTCTCAAACGATTTTCGTGTCAGGATCATGGATGGCCGCCGATCGTCTCGGACGCACTCAAGCACAAGTTCGCCGGCGCGTTCAGCCACGGTGTACCGCTCGTCGGCTTCCGCGGGTGGCGACGCCGACCCGAGCGGTGCCAACCCGAGAGCCTCACTTATAGACGCCATCGTGTTCGCGGTAAACATCCCACCGCAGGCCCCGGCGCCCGGACAGGCATTCCGTTCCATCGCGTCGAATTCCTCCTCAGAGAGGTCACCGGACGCCACGGCGCCGACACCTTCGAAGAGATTCTGAATCGTGATCTCACGGCCTTCATGCTCCCCGGGCATGATTGACCCGCCGTACAGGAAGACTGACGGGAGGTCAGTTCGGATCGCAGCCATCATCATCCCTGGAAGGTTCTTATCGCAGCCACCAATCGTCACGAGCGCGTCCATTCGTTCGCCGAACGCAACGAGTTCGACACTATCCGCGATGACTTCACGGCTAATTAACGACGCCTTCATGCCTTCGGTCCCCATCGAGATCGCATCAGATATCGTGATTGTACCAAACTCGATCGGCATCCCGCCCGCCGCCTCAACTCCATCGATGGCGGCATCGGCCACGTCGTCGAGATGGACATTACAGGGCGTGATGTCGGCTGCCGGATTCGCCACCCCGATCATCGGGGATGCGAGATCCTCATCGTCGAATCCCATCGCCCGGAACATCGCGCGATGAGGGGCGCGTTCAGTCCCTTCAGTGACCTCCCGACTCCGGAGATCTGCGGGTTTCTCCCCAGCATCCGCATCCTCACGGTCAAGTGGTTCCTGCTGGCTCATACCCCTCC
>CAZSSY010000062.1:0-6493 GCA_964609565.1 uncultured Natronomonas sp. | reverse complement strand
GCCCCCAAGGGACTTAACGGCCACGTGACGCACCTCCAGACCCTACTCGTCGCTGGCCATCGCACGCTCCAGACCCGGCATCTGCCGCCCTGTCACTCAATACTCTCAAATCGCACACGTGGTTGCCACCGGCAATCCCCGACCACGCGTGGGTCTGCACGCTCGAGGTGTGGCGGACGGGTCGAAACGCACTACACACGCCAGGTCCAACGCTGGGTGTATGGCCGTCCGTGTCGAAACCGGTGCCCGCCTCCATCTCGGCTTCCAGAATCTCTCATTGGCGCACGACCGTCTCTATGGCGGGATTGGCGTTGCGCTCTCGACCCCAGAGATCACCATCGAGGCCGAACCTGCCGATACGGTGACGTGTGCAGATACGGACGTCCGAGCGTACGCCGACCGTGCCTGCGATGTGTTAGATGTCCCTGGCGCTGCCATCACGGTCATCGATCGATTCCCACAACATGTCGGGCTCGGAAGCGGCACCCAACTCGCACTTGCCACGCTGGCCGCGGTGGCAACAGCCTACGACAAAGAACCACGCATCCGAGACCATGCTCCGGCTCTCAACCGAGGAGGCCGCAGCGGCGTCGGTGTCGCGCTCTTCGAACGCGGCGGGTTCGTGATCGATGCGGGCCATCCAACCGATCGCTTCACCACCACTCCGCCAGACCCCGGGACGTGGGACGTCCCCGCCGTGATGGCTCACCACACACTCCCGGACTCATGGCGGTTCGTTCTCATCCAACCAGCGGTCGATCCCGGCCGCAGCGGACAGCGAGAGGATGCCAGTATGCAGGCGGTCGTCGAGACCGCCGATCCGACTGTCGCCGACGACATCGCCGCTGTTGTCCTCCGCCAATTACTCCCGGCCGTTGCCGCCGACCAGTTCGCAACGTTCGGGGCAGCGGCGAGTGAATTCGGTCGACTGAATGGCGCGTGGTATGCCGACGAACAAGGCGGGATCTACCGGCCGCCAGCCGGCCGCCTCATCGACGAACTCACAGACCAGCCGTCGATCCAGGGCGTCGGCCAATCGTCGTGGGGGCCGGCTATCTACGGCGTGACGGACACCCACCACGCCGACGCGGCCCGGCGCGCCGCCGAAACCGTCCTTACCGACAAAGACGTCCCGGGTTCAATCCAGGTTGTGGCACCCCGGAATACCGGAGCAACGATCACCACCCACTGACGCCCGATTGGGTCGATCACCCGTGCTGGTTTTCTGGTCGTAGGCCGGACGACGAGCGGGTGCATGCGGTGAAATCGGGTCAATGATTTAAGGGATTGAGGTCAAAGAGTTGCCATGGATCGTATCCCGTTCGGGATTCGGCGGTTGGACACGACAGTCGGTGGCGGGGCACCCCCAGGGAGCGTGGTTTTGCTTTCCGGCGAAGCTGGCGCTGGCGCCCGCGAGTTTATGTATACCTGTGCGATCATGAATGGGCTCGCGGAAGGCGACCCTGACCTCTTTGATCTCTATTATGGCGGGATTGACGAGCAAGCGACCGCGCCTGGCGAAGTGCATTATGTCTCGTTCACCTCCGACGAGCGGCAGGTCACCCGCGAGATGACGCTCGCCATGGATGACGAAATCGTGGAATCCGGGATTGACCACGTCGAGTTCCATGACCTCTCCCCGGAGTTTTTCCGTCTCAGCCCCGTCCCCAGGGATTGGTACGCTGATCGAACATCGAACATCTCGGAACTCGGTGATAACCAAGACCGCCAAAGTGTCCCGACCGCCCTCGGAAGCAGGCTCTCCGACCACGCCCACGACAACCTCGTCGTCATTGATTCACTGGCCGACCTCATCAGTTCAACGACAGACAATCTCCCGTGGCGTGATATCCCGACCCTCTTGAAGGGCATCTCGCGGGCCGCATACGACTGGGGTGGCCTCATCCTCGTCCATGTAAATAATGAAACGCTTGGTGCAGAACGCCACGGCCAGCTCATCGATTCCGCTGACGGCACCCTCCTCTTCGAGTGGGAAAGCGGCGGGTCAGCCCGTGCCCGCACCATGGTCGTCAAACAATTCCGTGGCGTTCTCTCACGGATCGAAGACGAAGACATCGTCCGATTCGAAACCGAGATCGGCGACTCCGGCTTCGACATCAGCGACGTCCGCAAAATCCGCTAACACCCACACTCACAACCCCCGTCTCCACCCGTCGTTCCATATCGCATGTATCCATTTGCGGCCGTGACACCGTGCTCGCCGGCTGTGTCTCCATTCGCCCGGAGACCGCAGGCTTTTGCCAGCTCAAACCGTGTGGCACTGTATGCAGTTTTGTGAGGAATGCGGTTCGCTCATGCACGCCCACGATGACGAAATGGTCTGTTCATCATGTGGCGCGACGCAAGCAAAAGATGACGATGTCGCGGCCGATTATATCTCAACCGATGTTCAGACAGCGGCTGATGTGATCGAGACCGAGGAAGGGGCCAATTTCGAAGGCAAACCAACCGCTGACGACGTATCCTGTGAGAAATGCGGCCACGGCACCGCCTGGTATACAATCAAACAAACCGGGTCCGCTGACGAACCACCGACGCGGTTCTTCAAATGTCAAGACTGTGGGCACCGGTGGCGAGAGTACAGTTAACGACACGCCTTTCACCCTTCACGCCCCAGTACCACCGTGCACGTTGAGGTATATCCCGACAAGGAGGTGGTCGTTGATTTCGATCCCACCTTGACGTTTGAATGTGTCGACGACTGCACGTGGTGTTGCCACCACGGCGTGTTACTCTATGAGAAAGACCTCCTCGCGTTAGCCGCCCGAGAATCACTCGCTGAGTCAACCATCCAGGCACACGGCCGCGATTTCATCCCGACCGAAGAAAAACCCTCCTCTCACGCCGCCACCGGGCAGGACGACACTGCCTGTTATTTCCTGCGGGATGACGGCCTCTGTGCCCTCCACGCCGACCACGACTGGAAACCAACACGCTGTTCCATATTCCCCCTCGAAGTGTACGTCGACAACGAAGACATCCATGTCACGATCCGCGATGCGGCCCACGACCACTGCGACGGGCTTGATGTCAGCGACCGCCGGGTCATCGACCACCTCGATGCTTTCCTCCCAGAACTCCTCTGGGACCTCGATGACCCCACCTCACAAATCGCTATCTAACCACCACCGACCGAACCCCACTCCCTTCCGTGCATCGGTACGAGAACTAGGTGTCTCACTTCTACTTCGTATGCGCCGGCCTGACGGAGTTGAATCGCTGGGGGTTCTGTCGACGGGTGTCGCACGGCTCGTTATCGGGTAGAGAGGTCATCCGTAGCGCGTGTCCTGATGGCTGTTGCGGCGATTTCGTCAGCCATCTGGACGATTGCGGCTTCGATCGTCGCTGGTTCCACGGTCGTACGCCGCGTATGGGACAGCACGATGTGAGCCAGTTCAATCGGGAGACCCGCCTGCAACACAATATGGATCCCGTAATATGGGTGACCGAGCAAGTCATACACCGACGTGGCGGCCATCCCATCAAATTCCGCGAGTTTGCTCACATCGTGAATCAACGCTCCCGCAATCACGGTATCCATGGCCACAGCAACGTCCCGCCGCTCCCGGAGAAACTCCCCGAGCTCGATGCTCAACAGCGTGACATCTCGAATATGCTCAACGAGGACTTCATCCTCCACCCCGAGGTCACGCTGAACCGGCGGAAACCACGGCACGGACGACAGATCAGATACCCCATGGTCCGTCATCGCCGTCACCCACGCTGCAACCACATTGGCTTGCAGGTCCGCATCACCAATCCGCTCAACTTCAGGGAACACCGACCTGACCACCTCAGCATCCATACCCCCACCAACACCAGACGAGACGAAAAACATACCTCTCCACCCATCCCCCGCGACCGGTGGCTCCGACCAGGCGTGCGCTGCCCGGGAAACCGGGTCCTTGAAACAGCCGCCGCCCTAGCCCTCAGCAATGACAGACCACGATCGGGACCCCCCGCGTCGAGAAACATTCACGCATGACCCGATATCGCATGCAACCGTCTCCCCTGGGATGTCCGTAGCGGACCTCGCCACCGAGTATGCCAACGCCGGCATCGGCGCCACCGATCTTGCTGCAGCAATCGAGATCACCACTGAAGCCTTCGCCCGCCCCGAGACCCAAGTGTTCTTCGGGCTCGCTGGCGCCATGGTTCCGGCCGGCATGCGACAGATCATCACCGACCTCATCCGAGACGGCTACATTGATGTGCTCGTCACCACCGGCGCGAACCTCACCCATGACACCATCGACGCCATCGGCGGCAGCCACCACCATGGACGGCACGACCCGGGCGACCTCACCCCTCGTGAATACGATGAACAGCTCCGTGATGAAGCAGTTGACCGCATCTACAACGTCTATCTCCCCCAGGAGCATTTCACAGCCTTCGAACAACACCTCCGCGAGGAAGTCTTCTCCAGCATCGAGGAAGACACCATCTCAATCGCTGAATTCACCCGGGCACTCGGCCACGCCAACGCCGCCGTGAACGACACCAACTCAATCGAGGCCGACCCAGGGATTGCCGCAGCGGCATACAACCACGATGTCCCCATCCACGTGCCGGCGATCCAAGATTCAATCCTTGGGCTGCAAGCCTGGCTCCGCTCGCAAGTTTCCGGCTTCACACTCGATGCGCTCGCAGATATGTCACCGCTGAACGATAGAGCCGTCGACGCCGAATCCACAGCCGCATTCCTCGTCGGCGGCGGCGTCCCCAAAAACTACGTCCTCCAAGCGATGCTGGTCACCCCAGACGCCTACGATTACGCCGTCCAACTCACGATGGATCCTCCCGAATCCGGCGGGCTCTCCGGGGCATCCTTGAATGAAGCCCGATCCTGGGGGAAACTCGCAAAAGACGCCACAAACGCATCGGTATACGCCGACGCAACCATCACCCTCCCCCTCATCATCGCAGCCTCACTCGACCACCTAGACAACTAGCCTCCAAGTATAACGACTGGCAACAACGCAGAGGAGGGCCTCCTTAGTCTGATTCGAGTTCGAGAATGTATTTCGGGGGGAAGTCGTCGGTTTTCCGGGCGACTCCTTCCTCACAGAGCGCCCGACACGCATCACGAATGACCTCCGTGGTGACATCGCGACTCCGTGTCGCCAGCCGCCGCTGGATTTGACTCACAGATAACGGTTCCTCGCCCTCCTCCAACACCTCCACAATCCGATCAGTTGTTCCAGCATCCACCATACTCTCACATCACAACCGTAGTGCTATCGACCATACAGGTTACCGGTAGTTACAACGTATGCGTATTGGTGCTCCCGCATTCAGGACACTGCGCTAACTCCCCGAGCGGTGGATGCTCCACTGTCCCCCACGCCTCCGCATCAGGTGCGGCCTCATACCCACACTCCAGACACCGATTCATGGTATCAAGTGACATACGGAATACTCCGCATCCAATCTACTTAAGAGTAGCTACCATCCCAGACCCACACCGCAAGCATTACCGACCGAGCCTTCCCTGCCCGTGGCACACGAGCAGAATCAACATCGGCCAGGTGACCACAAATCGGAGGGCAATGACTCCTGATAGTCATCTCAAATCCCACTCCGCCTTGTCTCAATCAACTACGAAAATGGCCGGGACTGGAGTGATGTCGACGGACACGAAAAATACGTCTGGAAACCCAAAAAATCCAACTCACTGAGAAAAGCATCAAGGAACTCGCTCAAGTCGAATTCTATGTCTAAGATCGTACCGATTTGGCCGTGATACTGGTTATCGATACTTCGTTTTTTGTCGAGGATGAGTTTGACCTTGTCTCCAACGTGGAACGCGGGGTCTGAGATTGGTTAATCCACCTGGCCCTGTATGAATCGTTGAATCTTTTCTATGTTCTCCTCGGGTAAGGTTCCTTGTTGGAACACACCCTTGAATTCGTCCTCAAAGTCGTCACTGCCGATGATGGATTCGACCTGCTTCAAAACTTGTTGCCGCTTCTCAGGATCACCTCTGTCGAGATGTTTCCCCAATACGTCGAAATCCAGGTCGATGGCCAGTGCGACGGCGTCCCGTGCATCTGTTAACCGGCCACTGTGCAGCCTGACCGCGACCAAGAGTTCCTTCTCCGGTATCTGGACTTCCACGGCTTGTTCCGAGCCCTCGATCTCGGCGGTTGTCGAATGCTGTTGGAAATATTCGTAGCTCCAGGAGGCAGTGGTCTGTCGGCACTGCAGACTGTTCACCAATAAATCGATGGTGACTGGGAGTTCCTTGATTTTCTCGTATGCGAGGTACCGCCCACCATAGGAGTCGAGGTCACGGTCAACGACCTCTTCAAAATCGTTCTCTTCCAGTACTTCGGTGAACTCGTCCAGGTCATTTTCTTGGATAACGAGGTCGGCGTCGACTGAGAAACGGTGCTTGTAGGCTGAGACTGCATATCCGCCCACCACTATGAAATCTAAGCCCTGGTCCCGGAACTGTTGGAGGATGTCGAAG
>CAZSSY010000061.1:0-17811 GCA_964609565.1 uncultured Natronomonas sp. | reverse complement strand
GCTGCGGAGACCGCGGATACCGTCCGCGCGGTGGCCCTCGGGCGTGGCGGGTTCACGGGCCCGAAGCGGTTCGTCGAGGAGTATGATGCGACGGTCGATGTCGTGGAGTTGGACCCGGAGGTCGTGTCGGTGGCCGAGGAGTATTTCGCCGTCGAGGAGTCCGAGCAGTTACGGATCCATGTGGGGGATGGCCGCCAATACTTGCGGGACTCGGATGTCTCGTATGATGTGATTGTGCTGGATGCGTATCAGAAGGATAAGGTCCCGTTCCATCTCACGACCCAGGAGTTCATGGAGCTGGCGTCGTCGCGGCTTTCGTCAGAGGGGATGTTGTTTGCGAATGTGATTTCGGCGCCGGTGGGGCCGGCGGGAGAGTTTTATCGGGCTGAATATCGGACGATGTCGACCGTGTTTCCCCAGGTGTATGCGTTCCATACGAGTGAGACGGGTGCGGTCCAGAACATTGAGATGGTCGCTACGAAGAACGAAACGGTGGTGACGCCGGCGATGCTCCGCGATCGGAATGCCCGCCGTGATATTGGGATTAATTTATCGAGTGAGATCGATCGGTATCATCGGGAATCGAGGCAGGATGTGGCTGAGGCGCCGGTGCTGCGGGATGAGCCTGCGCCCGTGGATTCGTTATTGGACCCGATGGCTGGGCAGCGCTATATCATCCAAGAATCTGACGGGAATACCTCGGGTGACGCGGCCGCGGCCGCTGGTCGGCTGGCGGCCCGAGCTAGCCCGACGTGGACGGCTTCCTAACTTGGCCGGGCGAATTCGCCTGTGGTCGGTGCTGTACGCCGGGATATAGGGGGAGTCTGGAAGACGGGGGTGGGGGTGGTTGTGGGTTGTGTTGGATGAGTGGCGATAGTTTCATCCTCTGGGAGATGAAGCAGTATTTATGGATGTTTCGACTGGTGTGGTGTTAGCGGCGGGGGAGGGGACGCGGTTGCGGCCGTTGACGCATAATCGGCCGAAGACGATGTTGCCTGCGGCTGACCGCCCGATTATTGAGCATGTGCTGGATGTGTTGGTGGCGTGTGGTATCGAGGAGTTGGTCGTGGTGGTGGGGTATCGGCGCGAGCGGGTGCAGAAGCATTTCGGGCATGCCTATCGTGATGTCCCGATTACGTACGTGCATCAGTCGAAACAGTTGGGGAGTGGGCATGCGTTGCAGGCTGCGGAGGTGGCGGTGGATGGCCCGATGTTGGTGTTGAATGGGGATCGGGTGATTGACCAGCGGATTGTGGCGGCGGTCTTGGAGGGGTTTGATGGGACGCCAACGGTGGCGGCCGTCGAGCATCCGAGCCCGGAGCAGTATGGGGCGTTCACGGTGGATGGCGACCGGCTCGTGAAGCTGGTCGAGCGGCCCGACCATGGTGGCTTCCGGTTGATTAACGCGGGGGTGTATGCGTTTGACCAGTCGGTGTTTGATGCGATTGAGCGGACTCCGCGGCGTGAGGGGGAACTCCAGCTCCCTGACGTGATTGAGACGATGATGGCAGAGGGGGAGGTGCGGGCGGTGGAATCAGATGGGTTGTGGGTTGATGCGACGTATCCCTGGGATGTCCTGTATTTGAAGCGGAAGCTCTTAGAGCAGGGGTTGGTGTCGCAGCCGGCCATTGATGAGAACGTGTGGGTGGCTGAGCGGGCGCGGGTGCATCCGGATGCGACGTTGCAGGCGCCGGTGGTGGTGGGGCCGGACTCCGAGATTGCGGCGGGGGCTGTCGTGGGGCCGGATGTGGCGTGTTTTCGGAATGCGACGATTGGGGCGAATGCGACGCTACGGAACACGCTGTTGGATGCCGACTGCCGGGTTGAGCCGGGTGCGCTCCTAATCGATTGTGTCGCTGGCGAAGACGTGACGATTGGGGCTGGAACGGTTGTGCCTGGTGGCCCGAGTGACGTGCGGGTCAGGGATATGATGTTTGAGGATCAAGCGCTTGGCGCGGTGTTTGCCGACCGTGTCACGGTCGGCGGGGGGGTGTCGGTGCAGCCGGGGACGCTGGTTGGGGCGGGCGCGACGGTGTCGGCGGGTGCGTTCGTGCGTGGAACGATTGCGAATAATGCGACGGTGGTCCGCTGATGTGTGGGATCATCGGGTGTGTTGGCCGGGGGGATGGGACCCTGGACACGCTCGTGCATGGCCTCTCGAATCTCGAATATCGAGGGTATGATTCAGCCGGGGTCGCGGTCGCTGGGAATGGCACGCTGGACGTGGTCAAGCGGGCGGGGGAACTTGAGGAGTTACTCGACGCGCTTGAGGCGCGTGGTGCGGTGTCGGGCCGTGTGGGGATTGGGCATACGCGGTGGAGTACCCATGGCCCGCCGACTGATGCGAATGCCCACCCGCATCAGGATTGTACGGGTGATGTGGCGGTTGTTCACAATGGGATTATCGAGAATTATCAGGCGTTGCGCGATGAGTTGGAGGCGGATGGTCACACGTTTGCGAGTGAGACCGACACGGAGGTGGTTCCACATCTCATCGAGGACCGGTTGGCCGCGGGCGGTGATGTCGAGGGGGCGTTCCGGGAGGCGGTGGCACAGTTGGAGGGGAGTTTTGCGATTGCCTGTCTCATTGAGGGCGTGGAGGCGGTGTTTGTTGCGCGGGAGGATTCACCGCTGGTGTTGGGACTGGGGGAGGCGGCGACGTATCTGGCGAGTGATGTGCCGGCGTTCCGGGAGTACACGGATCAAGTTGTCTATCTTGAGGATGGTGAATTCGCGCGGCTTGACGCGGATGGGTGGGCGGTTACTGATGTGGATGGTGTGGTGTTGGAGAAAGCGGTGGAGACGATTGAGTGGGATGCGGATGAGACGGGGAAAAGCGGGTATGACCATTTCATGTTGAAGGAGATCCACGAGCAGCCGCGGGCGCTCCGGCAGTGTCTCCAGGGGCGGGTTGATGAACTCCGCGGGCGGGTGTCGCTTGAGGAGTTGGCGGATGTCTCCCTGACTCGGGCGCATTTGGTGGCGGCAGGCACGAGTTATCATGCGGCGGTGTATGGCTCGCAGTTGTTGCAGGCTGATGGCGTCCCGGCGCAGGCGTTTTATGCCCATGAGTATGCGGCTGCGGCGCCGCCGACCGATGATGCGGTCGTGATCGGGGTGTCTCAAAGTGGAGAAACAGCGGATACGTTGGCTGCGACACGGGAAGCTCGCCGGCAGGGCGCGGAGACGGTGGCGGTGACGAACACGGTGGGGTCGACGATGGCTCGGGAGTGCGACCATGTGTGTTATATCCGGTCTGGCCCGGAGATCGGGGTGGCGGCGACGAAAACCTTCGCGGGGCAACAGACCGCGTTGAATCTCGTGTCAGCCTCGGTGACGTCCGAGTCCGTCGATCGGGAGTTGCTGGGGGCGTTGCGGGATTTACCGAGTGATGTCCAGGCGATCTTGGATGAGTCGCAGGCGGCGTCCGTGGCTGAGGCCTACCTCGGGAGTGAGGCGTACTTTTTCATTGGACGGGGCTTGGATTATCCGGTTGCTTTGGAGGGGGCGTTGAAGTTGAAAGAGATCAGTTATACGCACGCTGAGGGGTTTGCGGCTGGTGAATTGAAGCATGGGCCGTTGGCGTTGGTCACGGGTGAGACGCCGGTGTTCGCGATCGTGTTGGGGGATGGGGAGTTCGCGCGGAAAACGATCGGGAATGTGAAAGAGGTGGAGGCGCGGGATGCGCCGGTTGTTGCGATCACGGATGGGCAATCGAATGTGGAGCGGTATAGTGATCATACGCTCCGGGTGCCGGAGAGTCACCAGCGGACGGCGTCGATTCTGGCGAATGTCCAGTTGCAGTTGTTTGCGTATCATACGGCTGCGTTGCTCGACCGTTCCATCGATAAACCACGGAATCTCGCCAAAAGCGTCACCGTCGAATAACCCTGGAACTCGCTGTGGGCCGTCTGGGGTGGCCGTCATCCGTGGTTATCAACGGGACTCAGGGCAGGACAGGGGTTGAGAGCGCGTTGACCCGTGCTAGAGGCGTAGTGGCTGTGGCGGCCCGGATGCTTATATAGTGTGGGAGCGATTGTCATGGGAGAGGGCGATGTCGACTGAACCGTGTCGGGTGTGTGAGGCGACCGTTCCGTACAGCGACACGGTTCATGTCATGGTGCATACCAAAAGCGGGGCTGGTGTGGTTGACGGCTATCTCTGTCATGACTGTTATGAGGAACACCTCCAAGCGTGGCTTGAGTAGCGTGGCCCGGCCCTTCGATGGATGCTGATATGTGGCGGTGGGTGGGCGTGGTTTTGATGCGTGGAGTTAGCGGCGGGCGACGTGGCGGTTTGAGTTCATGGGGACGTCGACGATGGTGCCACAGCGGTTGCATGTCCAGACGTAGGAGGCGACTTGGTCGTAGCCGACACGACCGTCGAGCATGACGTCCCACCGGAGGTCACACTGTGGGCAGCGGTCTGGGCGGCTACGGCTGGTGGAGGCGACCGGGGTGAAATCGAGGTGGCTGGAGGCTGTCGTGACAGCCTGGCGACCGATGAGATATTCTGGACGGGTTGTTACGTTGTCGAGGGCGTACTGTGTTTCGAGGTCGGCGAGTCGCGTTAACAACGAGAGGATGAGGGCGACGGGAGAGGCGTCAGCGAGGGGGCGATCGGCTGGGGGTTCGGTGGCGGCTGGCGGTGTTGTGAGGCGGTGGGCGATTTCGATGGTGGTGTCGAGGCAGTGTTCGTCTGACCGATCCGGGTCGACGAACAGATCGGTACACACCTCGTGGGTGGCGTGGTCGGAGTTATCGCTGCCCTGATTCAGACTGGGGAGTCGATCGGGGAAGACGATACAGAGGTCGGTGGCGTCGTCGTTGAGGTCCGCTGCGTTCGTGGTCTGTCTGGTATGGATTGCAACCTTGGCAGGGGACATTTCGACGGCGGCGATGGGTGGGAGGTGGTCGTATCCATGGACGCGGATGAACGCGTTAGGTATCGCTTCCATCGGCACCCCCGTCAGCGTTGACGCCCTGGTGGTTCGCGGTCGACGTTGTGTCCGCATCGAGAGTGAATCCGGAGTGGTTGGGGGCCCGCGTTGGGTGGCTGGTGGGACCTGCAGTCGCGAGTTCGATGATGAGGCGGGCAAGGTCGTCAAATTGCGCTGGATCGGTTCGTTTTTGGATGATAACGGGAACCTCGGTATGGTCGGGTGCCTGTTCGAGGGCTTGCTCGTCGTACGCGGTGAAAAGAATGAACGGGATATCGTGTGGGTAGTCCCTGAGGGAGTCATAGAATTCGAATCCGGTTCCGCCGGGCATATCGTAGTCGCTGATAATACAGTCGATGTCGGTGTCTTCGAGGATTGTGAGGCCGTCACAGAGACTGGTCGCGGAATGGACCTCGAGGCGGTTGTCGAACCGGTGGAGAAAGCGGGCTGTGATGTCGGCGAATGCGGGGTCGTCCTCGACGTGGAGGACGGTGATTGTCTCGGCTGCCGTCATTGGACGACACCGGTGCTGTGCATGTGTGTAGGCTGAGTGGTTGGTGAGGCGATCATGTTGGTTACCTGTCGATACCGCCCGATTGTGCCGTCACGCAGCCGACGCAACCGTAGGATTGGATCGCTCACGGTAGCGGGTGCGTTGTGGCCGATCGGGACGTTTCCATCTCATCATATGGGTGACAACGGGAAGGGCGGGATGGCTACGTATTTCGATGCAACCACCGATCACCTGGCTAATAACGTAGCCACCCCGAAGGGTTCTGGCCGAGATCACCTCTCTGTCCCCGAGTTTCCGCAGTCTCCGCTCGCGGTGTGTGGTTCGATCAGTCGAGAGGACTGCGAAGAGTGACCCTGGAGTGGACGTTAGTGTTCGGCCGCGTCATAGAGCAAGCCGACGAGTTTCCGAAGGGCAGTCCGGAGGTGGGTGTTGAAGGTGGCCTGGGAGATGTCGAGTGATTCGGCGATTTCGCTGCCGGTGCGTTCCCGGGGGCTTTTGAAGTAGCCGTTGAAGTAGGCAGTCTGGAGGACCTCTTGTTGCCGATCGGTGAGGGCTTCATCGATGGCATGAGTGACTTCCTGGCGCGTTTGGACCGGACGCTCCTTTTCATGGCGGGCGAGCAGCTCCATGACGCCATACGTGTCGCTATAGTGGTCGATGAACTGGCTGACGTCCTCGGTGTGTGGCACTTCGACTGTCACCGTGCAGTTCCCGTCGTGGACCATGAGACTACGGGGGACGACGCCGTAATCAAGGAGCCACCCGATCACGCTCTCCTCTGTGACGACCCATTCAAATCGGGCGTCGTCTTGGTCTCCGGCCACATGGGCGCTCTCGTTGACGAGTGGTGAGTTGCGGGCGAACGCCTTGACGTCCGCCGGGTCGATCCCGGTGACGGTGAAAAACACGCGGTAGCTGCCTTCTTGGGAGGGGATGACATGATCGAGTGTGAACGTCCCTGACATCCCTGCAACGGGTTCGAGGAGTGGGATGGATGCGGGATCGACGCGGAGGGTGAGTTCGATAATTGTATCGCTGAGGAATGCATGGCGGCGATCTATAGCGTTGATGGCGTAGCCGGCTGTTTCGCCGAGTTCGGTGAGGATTTGGCGTTCCACCTCGTCGAATTCTTTTGGGCGTTCGACGAAGGCGGATATGGCGGCATAGACACGATTGTGGTAGGTTATGGGGACGACAATGAGTGACCGGAAGCCGCGTTGGAATGCGGCCTTTCGCCATTCGGAGAGCGGTGGATTGTCGAATATATCTTCAATGGTTTGGACCTCTCCGGTCTCGATTACATGGACGATCGGATAGTGTTCATTCTCGCCAGGAGATGGTGACTCATCCCTGATTGGCGGTGGCTCGCCGGGTCGGGAGTCGTTCGTCGTACCGTTATCCGCATTGCCTGTTGGTGGTTGGTCCTGCCATGTTGCATCGGGTTCTTCAGAAGGGGAGTTGGCATCCGGATCGATTTCACCACGTGTTGGATGTGATGCGTTGCTGTCTGCACCGGTGGGGGTGTCTGGGGCATGGGGGTGGGCGTTTGGGGGTGAGGTGGTCGTGGCGGTGGTGATGGAGTCGGTGGTGGTATATCGGGGGGTGAGGCTGTCGAGGTAGCCTTTATCAAAGCCGGCGCTGGCGGTGGGTTCGATGCGACCGGTGGTGGCGTCGTGTTCGCCGATCCAGACGAACCGGTACGGTCCGTCGTCGCCGAGTTCATCGCAGATGATTTGATAGACGTCTTGCCTGGTCTTGGCGTCAATTAAGGCTTGGTCGATGTTTCGGATGATATTATTGATGCGGGTGATGCGGTTGAGTCGTCGGTCGCGAGTGGCGAGTTGCGCGGCGCGTTGCCGGAGTTCAGTGGTTTGATCAAGGCGTTCGAGCGTTGCGTGGGTGTCGTTGATGAGTGTCGTGATGCTGTTATCGATCGCTGTTGTCTCCGTGACGTGGTCTGCCAGACCACAGATGAAAACACCGTGATTGCCGAGCGGCGCGATATACGCCTGTGGGACATCAAGTGCTGTGGCGTCGTCGTCCGCTAGGTCGATAAGGGTGGGGTCGCCGTCAACGAAGGCGGTCCATGCGGAGCCATCTTGGTCGAGAATGTCGGCAGTCTCGATCCAATCGCGCATTGCTTCGGTGGCAGCCCGGACGGTGATGGATACGCCGTCGGTGTCGAGCAGTGCGATTGTGGGATGCGTTAGCGGCAGAATTTGATTGGCCTGGTTGGTGATGATCGTACACACGTCTTCTGGGCGATTGGCCGTGACAAGGTCTGCGAGGATGTCGTTGAGTGCGTCAAGGCGTCGTTCCTGGATTTTGAGATCAGAGATATCACGGAAATATACCGCAAGCCCGCCATCGGCGGCGGGATAGATATCGACGTGGAACCATCCCCCCAGGGGTGGATAATAGTCTTCGACAGTCTCTGCGTCACGTGTCTCCATCACAGTTTTGAGAGCGGTTTCGAATGGTGTGTCGCTAAGGGCTGGTGAAATCTCCCAGATGGATTGCCCGATGTATTCGTCGCGTGGCACTCCAAATATCTCGATGGCGGAGTCGTCGATGCTACGGAATTGCCAGTCGTTGTCGAGTTCGAAGATGGCGTCGGTCATGCGCTCGACGGTGAGCGCTTGTTGCCGGGTGGCGCGGTATTCGTTGACGGCGTGTTTGATCCGGTTCGCCAATCGGAGGGAGTGGGTGGAGTTTGGTTGGGTGTGGAGGTAGTCGGTCACGCCGGCGGCGATGGCTTCGCTGGCGATGGCGGCGTCGCCGTCGGTGGTAAAGAGGATGAATGGGATCGCTTCGTTTGTTTCGCGGAGCTCGCTGAGGAACTGAAGTCCGGTTTCGTCTGGTAAGTGGTGGGCCGCCAGGATACAGTCGATGTCATGGTCGTCGAGGATCGACCAGGCATCGGCGACGCTTGTCGTTGTAACTATGTCGAGAGACGAATCTTCGGTTTCGAGAGATGTGACCGTCTCGGCGAGGTCCATTGGGTCATCGACCACGCACAGAACGCGGATCGACATCTGTCTTATCTCTAGTGGTACTTTGACTAATATGTTCGTATGCCGTAATAAAACATAGAATACATAAATTTGGAGTCAAGTCACTATCCTGATATAAGTGATATCTATACGTTCGTCCTGAAATCGCCGACCAACGACCGGCTATTCCTCGTCAATTCCCCGAGACTGTGCTGAGAGGAGTGTGGCCTGGGTGAGTGCGGCTGGACTGAAACCTCAAAACTGGAACTTGTCAAATACAAGACATCTCGCGGAGAACGCAGTCTCCACCTCCAAACCGAGAGATCGATGCGTCCCGGTTGGGATTTGTACGCGTCAGGTGGCGACGCGTGGCCGTGCCGGGATGGTTGCGGTGTACTGAATCCGCGTGGATTGGTACCGATACGTGATAGTGGCGGACTCAACCGCATACGTTGCAGATGGGGCCCCAGTTGTATCGAATCGGTCCGTATCGGCTGGCGCTGTCATGACCGCCGATACGTGATAGGTCCCTTTCACGGTGTCACCATACTGATATGTGACGGTTGCCGGGTCGTCTGGGTGGCTGGCGGCGAGCCCAGGGCAGTCGGTGCCGTCCAGGGTGCCCGCCGTGATGTTAATCCAGACGCGATCACCACTGGCGGTACAGGTCGATGTCGTGCCGTCATATCCAGACGTCTCGACTTGGACGCCACCACCGGTCGGGGGGTCGGTGACGGTCATCGACCATGTCGACCCGTTATCGATCGCAAGCGTGAATGCATCGGCGGCACCGGCCGGCTGGAGACTTGATGTATTGACGTCCATGCGGGTGTTCTCTAACCGAATGACGCTGGATGCGACCGTCCAGTTGGCCTCGCCGGTTGCATCGGTAAAGGCTGCCTCATCGTCATCATGTGTCACAATCGTCCGGTTGGTGATATTGGAGACGGAGACAGAGGCGATTGTACCGCGTTCGGCGGCACCGTCAGTCACATGCCGCGTGTCGCGTGTAATGCGTGGTGGGAGATCACTGGCAAGCGCCTCGTGGCTGTCATTGACTGTCTCATCCTGGTTTGCATCGCCCAGACTCGCATTGACTGTCGTCCATATCTCAGTCCGCGTATCGACCACCTCCTTCGTTGACGTTGTTTGTTGGCTGGCGAGATTCTCCGAGTAGATCGCCCCGTTGACCACGAGCGCAATCCCGACGAGGATCGTCCCGATAAGTAACGCGCCAACGACAACGATTTGCCCCCGAGACAGCTGCTCGTGGTTTGACAAGCTACTCATCTGTCACTCCGCGGGAGGGAAATCTCGCAGTGTCGACTCCCTTGGCCGTTGTGCTACCACACCCGCGAGACCCACTCACGATGGAATGGTGCCCGTCTGCTGGATCGAAGCAGGGATTGCGGGAGCTGATAGGGGTGGGACCATCTGCGGTGGGGGTGGGGAACTGAGGCGGTCCATTGTGGCGATGCTGTGGCGTGCTTTCTCGCCAGCGAAGACCAACGCTGAGAGACCGAGTCGAGGGCCCGACCGATCGACATCGAGGTTGGGTTCTTCGGTGGCGGTGATTGCTGGATGCTATTCGACGAACTGGCATTAGGCGCTAGACGCGTGGAATCGGGAACTCAGCTATGCCCACATAGATAGCCCCCCAGCCCGATACCCCCTCTACATATTGCAAGTACCCGCTACGTAGATACCACCAATCCACATCAATACCGGTACCACAATTCCGTCACCCTCGCCTGATTACGCCACCGATAGCTATCTCGTGGTTGACAGGCATGGAGCGACTTGAAAGTTGTCAGATAGTATGGATATTCCTTCGTCGCGTTGGGCACTGACGAGGGGCACTGGCCGATGCAGCTCTTGTGTGGTGGGAAACCAGGGGCTGGCCGACCAGCAGCGAGTTCATGGCGACGAATACAGCGATGAACGAGGGTTCGGGTTACTGATCGCTGTGTGGCAGGTGATGACGTCCCAAGAGAGTCGTGACGACGAAGCGACGCCGCAGTGGTGGGCGTCGGTGAACGGAGTTCAGTGGGAAGATTGCGGTGTTGATTTGGTATGGGGTGGTGTAGGTGGCTGTATGCGTGTGTTTATCGCTGGTGCCACGGGGGTACTTGGGCGTCGACTGGTGTCGGAGTGTAGCCGTCGGGGGCATGACGTGGTTGGGTTAACGCGGGATGCGGCGGGTGATGCCCTCGTCGAGGAGCGGGGTGGTGAGCCGCATCGGGGTGATTTGTTTGAGTCGTCGTCGCTGGTTGAAGGAGTGGCGGAGGCGGATGTAGTGGTGCATGCGGCGACGAAGATCCCGACGAGTACGAATCCGGATAGCGAGGCGTGGGCAGAGAATGACAGGGTGCGGCGTGAGGGCACCCGGAATCTCGTGGCGGCCGCAGGCGGTGCGGATGTCGAGCGGTTCATCCAACAGAGTGTGGTGTGGCTTGCCCGACAACCGGACGGGGAGCCGTTCGATGAGACGGCCGACCCTCACCCGGACCGGTCGACGGAATCGGCGCTGGATGCCGAAGAAATCGTGCAAACGGCCGCAGCCGATCACGGCTTCGAGCCCGTGATCCTCCGCGGTGGTTACTTCTACGCCCATGATGCCGCCCACACAGAGCTGATTGGCGAAGAGCTCCTCGAAGGGTTTCTCCCGATCATCGGCCGCGGGCTCCTCGGGCGACAGGACGCCCGGTTGTCCTTCCTGCATGTCGATGATGCAGCGCGGGCGTTCGCCGACGCCGTTGAAGGGGACGCCACCGGGCTGTTCCACGTGGTCGATGATGCGCCGAAGACGTATGCAGCCTTCATCGAAGCGTTTACCGACCGGTTGGGGGCGTCGACACCACGCCGCCTTCCCGCCTGGCTGGCCCGCCTGTTCGTCGACGCAAACACGGTCCGTTTACTCACGCGGCCGATGCCGACGACGAACGAGCGGTTCAAAGAGACTTTCGGGTGGATCCCGGAGTATCCCACCATCGAGTCAGGGATCGACGCGGTCATCGATACCTGGGAAGCCACCGGTGTTATCGAGTCCACCCCAGACGGTTATAGCTGGCACGGCCCATAACCAGCCATAGTTGGGAGTAGTCAGTCGGATCATTCGCCGTCACCGAGGTGTTGTTAGTGGGTTGGGGTGGTGGTGACGCGGCCTTCGGTGGAGTTGAAGTGGACACGGCGCTCGCGGGTGACGGTGAGGCTGACGCGGGCATACTCGAAGTCGGGTGGCCGCTCAAGTTTGACGACGGAGTGGCGGTCGGTGATATCTGCAGTTTGGATGAACGGAATGCGGTGACAGCCATGGAGGTGTAGGCCGTTGTTGGTGTGGTCGACGCGTTTCCAGTGGTGGGTGACCGAACTCGACCCGTAGCCAGATTCGATGACAAGGAGAATGTTGCTCTCGAAATCAATTTCCTCGATAGGTTCACGCGGGCTCTCATCTGTTCCGTCATCGGGCGTGGTTTCGAAGACGTCTCGGACTGCTGTGGGCGAGGTGAGAACGCGGGCGGCGTATGCATCTCCGTCGTCAGGATGTGTTGAGAGGAGTGTGTCGGTAAGGGGTGGTGCCGGCACCGGCTGGAAATCCAGGTGTGAGGTATCCGGCATGTGTTCGCAGAGATACAGCGGGTTCCAGGCGTCTTCATCGGGTGGTTGTTCCTCGATCTGGTATGGTGGGGTATCGACCCGTGGGTCTTCAGGAACCGGGGTCGGTGAGCCAGCGGTGTCGTTTTCATCAGTTGGTGGGCCGCTGGTGAGACACCCGGCGGCGCCCGTCGCCGCCAGCACGGCTCCTCTAATGAAGGTGCGTCGCGGTATCGCCATAGAAGATCTTCAGTGAGGGTGTCCTAAAGGCCTTCTCGCAGGTCAAATCAGTGTTTGACGCATTCTGTCTCGACGCAGCCTGTCATGCGGGTATGCCTAAAGTGGTCGGTTGTATCCTCTCGCCCACGAGTGGAACGAGCGAGCCCGTCTCTGCGAGTGGCGGCTGGGCTGGATGTGGGAGACGAGATGGTTGGGGTTGGGGTTAGAGGTTGGTGATGAATTCGTGGACGCGGGTGTTGAACGCGGGGGGTTGTTCGATGCTGATGCAGTGGCTGCTGTCATCGAAGACGTCGAATGCTGCGTTGGGGAGGAGGTCGGCGGTGTGTTCGACGGCGGCGATGCTCCGCCAGCGTTCGTCGCCCCCGGCGCAGACGAGATGTGGGACCTCGATGTCGGGGAGGATGTCGCGGTAGTCTTGGAACGTGCAATCGAAGAGGATCGCGGTTTTAATTGTGGGGGGACAGTAGGCGAGTTCATCGAACATCAACTGGTATTGCTCGGGTGAGGGTGGGTGTTTGACGAGCGTCTCAATCATGGTGTCGATGGCGTGGAGGTGGTCGGTTTGGATCGCGTTGATCTCGGCTTGGAGGCTCGCCAAATCAGCGATGCCGTGGTCGTAGTCCGGCCATTGGTACCGCGTTGGTTCCATATCGATATCGACGACACCTTGGATGCGGTCGGGCCCGAATTGGGTGATGTAGTCCCAGGCGATGAGCGAGCCCATCGACCACCCGACGAGTACCACATCCTCGAGGTCGAGCTGCGTGAGAAACGCTTCGAGATCGCGAGCGTACTGGGGGATTCGGTGGGCGTCGGGGGTTTTCTCCGATCGGCCATGCCCGCGGTAATCGAGCGCTATCGGGCGATATGCATCCGATAGCCCGGAGAGCTGTGGATGGAAGTAGCGGAGGCCGCCCATCACGCCGTGGAGACACACGATCGGTTGCCCGCTCCCCTCGTCTTCATAATACAGTCGGGCGTCATTACAGGAGATACTCGGCATACGACGCGTGGTTCGGGACCAGTCCCGATAAACAGCCGGGATGGCGGCCTATCTCGTTCGGTGTGTTTCCTTGATGTGGGGTCGGTTCTGTTCGCTGTCTTGAGGTGTATTCGGTCGGGCTGCGGAGAGAGGAGGGTCGCTCTGGGTGGCGATGGGCGGGTGAGAGGAGGGCTTTATCGTAGGTGGTGTAATGGGGGTGTATGCGCGTTTGGCACGTCATCGCCCTTGGGTTTGGTGCTCGTTGTGGCTGGGTGTGTGGGGTTTGGCGGTGGCAGCGATGATGGATCGCAGGTTGATGTGACGGTGCAGAATGATCGGGGCCAAGTTGTGTCGTTCGATATCGTTGTGCGGGCTGACGATGGCACGATATTTCTGGAGGAGTCGGACCAACTGGAGAGCAGCGTAGCACAGTCATTCACGGCGACCGGGGCGGCGAGTGGCCGGCACGAGGTTACCGTTATCGGGACGGATTGGCGGGGGCAGCTCGCGTGGAACGCCGAGTCATGTAAGCAGTTCGATGCGACGATTCGGATTACGGATGAGGTCGTGGATGTCGTTGGTGAATGTCTCGAATACAGATAACGGCTATTCGAATGCTTGTTCGATGAGCCACCAGCCTTCTTCGGCGAGTTCGGTGGCTTCGGCGTCGTTGCCGGCTTCGGCTTCGTGGGTGGCGTCGATGAAGAGATCAACGGCGTCATCGATGTCTTCGACGATGCCTTGGAGGTTGATGCTTTCTTCGCGGAGGTCTTGCCAGGCGTACTCGTGATCCTGGATGGCTTCGAAGGCGTCGATGGCGGCTTGGACGCTGTCGTTGGCGTCTTCGAAACTGGTACGGGCTTCTGTTTGGTTGTTGTTTTCGAATGCCTCGAAGCCGGCGTTGAGGTTGATGAATATATGGTGGATGTGGTGGTTTCCGTCTTCGCGGAGCATTTGGGCGTCGATGGTCTCGGGCGCTTCAATCTCGAAGAACGTCGTGTACTCACCCTGGTAGTCCAGGTCGGGGTTGTCAATCATGGCGGGGTCGATGTCGGCGTGGGTGGATTCGACGGTTGAGAGATGGGATTTGGCGTCCTCAAGGATGTCGATGGCAGCTTGATATTCGTCGGCTGCGCGTTGGTGTTGTTCGGCATCGCCGTAGGCGGCAGCGTCTGCCACCGCGGCTTCATACTCAAGGGCATAGTCGTAGAAGTCTGCTTGGGCGTGTTGGAATGCAGCGACGGCCTGGAGGTTCTCGACTTTGTCGGCGAGGTCGCCTGAGGCGAGGCTGGCGGCGTCCTCAAGGGTGGTTTCGGCCTGGTTGATGCGGGACCGGATGGCTTGGATGTCGCTGGTCTCGCGGCCGGGGCGGCCTGCAGCCCAATCGGTGAAGATGGCTTTGTTCTCGACGAGCGCGCCGACGGCGTCGTCGTAGTGGTTTTGGGCTTCTTGTTGGTCGGGGTCGTCCTCTTGACAGCCCGCGAGGGCCACCGTGGAGAGAGACCCAAGTGTGATGATGAGTCGGCGTCGGTACATACCTCGGTATTCGGGGTTTCGGGTCTTAAACACCGGAATTAACACGGGAACTGAGTCACGACCGGTTGGACCAGAGAGATATGCGCTGCCACCGGCTGGTCGTTCCGGTGTTCGTGGGTGCGCCGTGCCGGGCTGGGTGGTCGATATCAGGTGGTGGTCGTTCCGGTGGGGTTGGTGAGCCATTCGATGGTTGCCCGGGTCGATTTGGCGTGAACCCCGATGTCTTCAAGCTCTGTGAGGCCGCGGTCGTAAGTCTGAGAGGTGGCGTCTGGGACGATGATAACGCGGTAATCTCGAGCGCTTGCATCATAGATGGTGGTGCGGGGACAGTTCGGGAAGTTGCAGCCACAGACGACGAGTGTGTCGACCCCGTGTTCGTCCAGAAAACTGTCAAGGCGGGTGTTGTAGAAGGCACTCCAGCGGGGTTTGTACATAACCCACTCGGCTGGGGCGAGCGCTTGGAAGTCGCCATCCAAGAGCGTGGAAGCATCGAGTGAGTCGGTGTCGTTCGGGGTGAGATCGGGGATGAGGTTGGCACCGGTCGTGTCAGGGGTGACGATGGTGGTGCCGGTTTCGATGGCCTGTCGGCGGCAGAGATCGACGTTCGACCCATCGGACTGGTAGAGTCTGACGACGTGGATAATTGATCTGTTCGTGGTGCGGAACGCCTCGATGAGGTCGGTGATCTTGGGGACAACCGTTTGGGTGCCGGGGATTGTAGCGGGCGCGTCGGGGAGGGTGAAGTCGTTCTGCATATCGATCGTAAGTAATGCGACGCGGTCGCGGTGCGGGCGCGTATATTGGTCCATACCCGGGTGTTCAGGCATGCAGCCTTGAACGCTCGGATACACCACACGCTTTATACTGTCGTGAGCGTGACAGGTTTGGACGATTCGTGGTGGTTTGTTTTGTGTCGGGTGGACGTGTTTCAGGTAGCGTTTAATGAGTGTAGTTAGCTGGGTGGGGTGAGGTGGGTGGTTTGGAGGGTTTGGATGGTGTGGATCTCGGTGAGGCCGGTGGTGGTGATGGTGAAGTTGGTGGGGGTGACGGTGTCGCTGTAGGTTTTCTCGATGCGGGGGTAGCCGGTGGCGGGGTTGTTGAGTGCGGCGAGGAGGGTGTGGGCGGCGGTGGTGTTTTTGACGATCCAGATGGCGTCTGTTGGGTTGCAGGCGGCGATTTTGTCGTAGTCGGCGGGGATGGCGCGGCGGTGGTCGTGGTTGATGCGTTCAGCTTCGAGGGCGGCGATGATGTCGCCGTTGGGTGTGCAGGCGGCGGCGTCGAGGCGGCCGTCGTCGACGTCGCGGTAGGGGGTGATGGTGGTGGCTGGGCTGTCGGGGTCGTCGACGTATTCGGTTTTGAGGTAGCGGGCGCCGGCTTCGGTCATCATGACATGGAGGCTGGATTCGTTGAGGTCGCCGGTTTCTTCGCCGTACGCGATGCCTTCGCGGTGCCCGACGGAGAGGGTGTTGCGGCCCTCGGGGGTGACGGTGTAGAGGACGTGGGGGTGGTCGCAGTCGCGGGTGAGGAGGTCGGCCGTACAGAGGGCGTTGATATCGTCGGTGGTGGCGCCGACATAGTCTTGGAGGCGACGCATGCTGTCGTGGACGATGTCGTACTCGAACGCTGGGTTGAAGCCGCGTTGGTGGGCTTTGTAGACGGCAGCGAGAAACCGGAGTTGGCTGTCGGTGCAGTCGCTGGCCGCTCGTTCTTGGGGTGTTAGTGCGAGGTCGACGTTACAGATGGGGATGTCGTCGCGGTCGACAAGCTCGAAGTCGTGACAGCACGTGATCGCGTCGTGCATCCCGTCGCTGGTCGGGTAGTATCGATTCTCACACTGCCGGCAGACGATGGCGTAGGGTGGGTCATCGAGGACGGTGAGGAACTCAGGGAGGCGACTCGTATACGGGAGTGTGATCGCGCCCGCTTCCGCGACCCCGTGCTCGCGGGCACGCTGGGTGCCAGCACCAGCGCCGTTCGCCGCGTCGTCGGTGTAGGTCCCGTCGATTGGGATGGCGGCTGTGTCGGCGAGGCGGTCGACGAGTGCGTCGCGGGCATCAGTGTAGGCGTGTGTTTGGGCGGTGGTGAGTGGGGTGTCGCTGTCTGGGTGGCCGGTGGGGAGTGGTGGGGAGTGACAGATGAAGGGCCCGGGGGTGGTGGTGGCGAAGGGACTGGCGGGGCGGACGAGCCATTCGCCGCGTTCGAGGTTCGCGATCCGTCTGGCGATTTCGTCGGGTGGGTACTCGGCGGTGGCGAAGGGTTTGGTGAGGTCGGCGGGGTCGTTGATGGGGCCGGTGATGTGGGTGCCGACGTCGTTGATGAGTTCGCGGTAGACGTCGGGGTGGCGGTCTCGGATTTGCTCGGGGAACTGCATGAAGACGGTGACGCCGATCCCGAAGCTGCGGCCCTGCGAGAGGAGCTCCTGGAGGAGATCGCTGGTTGCGACATCAGCCGCCTCCTCGAGAAACAACGAGACCTGCGGCTGCCCACCCGACGACCCACCCTGAATACTATTGTCACCTGCGGATTCAGGAAGGGTTGATGCCCGTTGTGCTGCATCAGGATCGTCGGTGTCAGCGTCGGCGCTCGTGGTATCGTCAGTGTCGGTGTCTAGGTGTGGTCCAGTGGTGGGTGTGGTGTTGGTGTGGGTGCGGCGTTTGAGGGCGGTCCAGAGTTGGGTGATGATGGTGAGGGTGAGGAGGCGGCGGGGTTCGGTGTGGTAGCTGCTGGTGTCGATGACGATGAGGGCGTTGGTGTCGAGGTGAGAGCGGAGGTCGAACCAGGCGTCGCTAGTGGTGGTGGCGGCGTGAGTGAATAGGGGTTTGAGGCGGGCGTCGCGGAGAGGGAGGCTGAGGCGGCGGGCGGCGGCGCCCATGATATTGTCGAAGACGTCGGGGCTGTTGGCGGTGACGTCGGCGAGTTGTTCGTGGAGGTGGGGGTCGGAGACTTGGGGTGGGTCACCGGTGCGATGCATGTCGGCGGCGGCCATCAAGAGGTCGTATTGGGAGACCGTCTC
>CAZSSY010000060.1:0-18294 GCA_964609565.1 uncultured Natronomonas sp. | reverse complement strand
GAAGCCACCAGTGGAACGCGGGATACATGAGAAGGAAAACCAACACGAGGAGGGAGCCAGCGACAAACCACGGGCGGCGATGACGGAGGGACCACAACTGCTGGAGGGCTGCCATTGAAGTCGTTTCCTCCGACCGTGACCATACTTCTTGTGGCACGCCAGCCTGCGATACACATGCCAGCAGGCCCGTTCGGTCGTCTGGTGCCACCGTGCTTCCCGATGTTCCAGTATCGGAGTTACTCGATTACATAGCGGACTATGTCCTCTGAACCGCAGGTATCACACCTGTCACGACCAGGTGAGTGTGACGTTCCGCACGTCCGGCATTCGTGAACCACGGTGTCCGTGGTGAGCAGCCGACGGACCTGAGATATGATGGGCATGGGTCAAGTCTCTCGGATGGATGGGAGCGATATTATTGCCGAGTGACACACTCTATTTGGCTCGATACCATACACTCCCTCCCAGTGGTCTCACCTCCTGTTTCACGGGGACTCTATATAAGAGGAATGGCCGATTTAAATCGAGGAGCAACACACGGATTGTTCAGGAACAGGGATACATTCATTCCAAGAACTGACGAGCTGCCACGAGAATGGTTCCTAGAATCCACTCACTTCCCCGGGAAATACCGTGCTTCGTCCATATTATGGGACTGGAATAGTCGCTAGCTTGTCAGTGATATTCCTGCACATTGACGGTTGATATCCACATAGGGAGATTATCGGGCCATCACCAGTACTGTAGCCAGTCGAAAAATTGGTCTCGCATCTGGACTTCTGCTGTTTCACTGAAACGGTGACCCTCATCGACATATTTCTGAATGAGGACCTCTGTCTGCAACGACGCAGCTGCGTCAAGGGTATCGTGAATGGGCACGGACATATCATCACTTCCATGGAAGAACGCCACCGGTTTCGAGAGTGTTGTTGCAACGTCTTGGAAGGGATACTGGGCGAAATCGTCAAAGAACGTGGCATCAATGGACTGGTTGTCGTGAATCTGTACCGCTTCGTTTGCTTCGGCTGTTTCTTTGTACGTGTCAAATGCGCGGTTGTAAGTGACTGGTGCTCGCCCGATAACAGCCTGCACATGGTCGTTATCAACGGCTGTATGGAGGGCCACTTTCGCCCCGAAACTCGATCCAAAAAGCGTGTAGACGGGTGGATCGAAATAGCCGATAACGGCTTGAAGGTCAGTGATACGGGTTGTCAGCGTTGCATCGCAGAATGCCCCATCTGATTCCCCACTTCCGCGGAAGTCGAATCTGACGGCGTTGTATCCTTCGGTGACTGCTCGCTCACACCGTGTTTCATAACTCCCAGATTTGTCACTCACGAAGCCGTGACAGAATATGATCCAGTCACCCCCGGTGGCTTCATGGTGGACGGCGACAATGTCTTCGCTGTTTTCGACATTGATAGTGTGTCTCGTCGACATTCTAGGTTGCTCTAGGTACTGGAGCACTGTAGCCCTTGAGTACCCGTAGGGTGGATTAGGCTGTTCGAGTCGGGGCCTCGTGCCAATCTGCCCCCACCCCTGGAATTCGTCGTATTTCAGACAACACTGATTTCTCGGTGGCTGCCATACGTCCAATCAGATGCCCAGAGACGACGCCGAGTTCGATCCAGAAAACCCACAGGCACGTGAGATTGGCCAAGACATGGCCGATCAAGACAGTGGATTGAGTTCAATAGCTGCCCACCTCTATCGCGGCGAAGTCGACCGAGCCGTTACATGGCGTGGCCGGCTCGACTCAACGACGAACTGGGCGGTCACTCTCATCGCCGGTATTCTCGCGTACGCCTTCTCAAGCACTGATATCTCCCATACAATCCTGCTTGTCGCGATGCTCATCGGAACAGTCTTCCTCATAATCGAAGCCCAACGCTTCCGCCGCTACGACGTTTGGCGGTCGCGCGTCAGAACACTGCAAGAAAACCTGTTTGCTAACGCCCTCGATCCCACCGCCGGGGTCGAAGACCGCGATTGGCGACGCCAACTGAGCGATGATTATCGAACCCCGCATGCCACTATGCCGCTCCGCCAAGCGCTCTCGCACCGACTCAGACGGGTATATCTCCCACTCCTTGTCGGCTTGTTATTGGTCTGGCTGTTCCGCCTCAGCGGTGAATCAGGCTCCATCTTCGAAGCAGCTGCATTGGCAGACACTCCCGGTTGGCTGGTCATCACCGTGGTCCTCCTCGGCTATCTCTGCTTGATCGTCCTGACGGTCCAACCGGACATCGCCGTTGAAGCGGAGACTCGTCATACCGACGAATCGGATGGTCTCGACAGATAACACACCCATCCTGGATAGCGATTCATGTAGCCCGTATTCGGGTATCCGTTACCGATTGGCAACTAACCATATCCCGTATCCAAGAGTACAATAGGGTGTCCATGTCTGCAAAAGAAGAATTATTTCAACGGTTATCCGAAGGCAACGAGAACGCGGAAAACGTAACAGTACGGACAGACGAATCCGCCGGGACCATCGAAGTCGCCCTCGATGACACCGTTGCTGA
Organism: uncultured Natronomonas sp.; assembly: GCA_964609565.1. Lineage (GTDB taxonomy): Archaea > Halobacteriota > Halobacteria > Halobacteriales > Haloarculaceae > Natronomonas. The sequence continues at coordinate 15,766 of CAZSSY010000060.1, read as the reverse complement.
GTTGACCCCTGACGAAGCCAAATCCTTCTCCATGACTCTTGAAGAGGATGCACGCGATGAAGGCTGGTACCACACCGGCCAAACAAAACCGCTAATTAAAGACATCCAAGAATCCGCAGAACAAGTGCATTAACCCCGATGGTATCACACCAGATCTAGTACCAACCCACCTCACGCTCTCAGAGCCAAACTCCGGCCATCACGTCACCGGATTACTGATTCTCGAAAAAATTCGCGTCAATCGGGCCGTCACTCACGAGAGGGAACCTGGCCGATCTCCCGATGGCACCACTGAGATAGAGCATTATCTGGCGCGTCCCGAGACAGTACCTGACCTCCTACCCTATACACGTCTACTCACTACCCGCCGGTCTCGACACGTCGAAGTCCAAATAACTAACCGGGAGGTCGCTCGAATACTCAGTGTGGCCACTTGGAGGCGTGTTATATCGACACTCGGGGAAGCCCGCCTCATTGCAGCCCTGGGCTTCTTCTATTTAGGCTTCACCCTCCTCAAGGCGATTATCGACATCAGTGAAGCACGCTCGCTCGATAACATCATTATTGAATCACTCATGCTCGGCGCTATCGGCCTCATCTTCGTCTATGCAAGTTACCGGCTGCCGCACTTGGCAATCGACCAGGAAGTTCGACCTCGAATCGTCGCCTGGATTATCGGTGGCACGGGAACAATGCTGGGTATCCTGGGTGTTGTCGGCATAACGGCCATGACCGGCATTGACCGCCCTCGATTTACAGTGATGACCGCACTCGGGATTGGGGCAGTCGCCGGACTTGCAATCGGTGTGAATGAAAGCCAGGCTCTATCACGAGCCCACGAGGCTGAGACCGCCAAAGCTGAACTTGAAACGACTGTCGAACAGCTCGAGGCGTCCAACGAACGGCTCGAACGATTTGCCTATGCGGCTTCTCATGACCTCCAGGAGCCACTCCGAATGATATCAACGTACCTGCAGCTCATTGAACGTCGATATGACGAAGCATTCGATGAGGAAGGCCGTGAACTTCTCGCATTCGCTGTTGACGGCGCCGACCGCATGCGAGAGATGATTAATGCGCTCTTAGAGTACTCTCGGATTGAGACTGAGGGCGACTCCTTTCAATCAGTCGATCTTGCGTCGCTCATTGACGAAGTCTTTCAGGATTTTCAAGTTCGGATTGAGGAATCTAACACCGATATCACCATTCATTCTCTCCCAAACGTGCAGGGTGATCCACGTCAAATCCGACAGGTCTTCCAGAACCTCATAGATAACGCAATTGAGTACAGCGGTGACGATCCACCAGCGATCTATATCGATGCTGAACGTGAGGGCGATTATTGGGCGATATCGGTCGAAGACGACGGCATCGGAATCGCAACCGATAACATCGAACGGATCTTCGAGGTATTTGAACGACTTCATAGCCGGGAAACACACGATGGGACCGGGATAGGGCTTGCAGTATGTGAGCGTATTGTTGAACGCCACGGGGGCGAAATCCGGGTTGACTCCCAATCAGGTGAAGGAACCACCTTTACTGTCACCCTCCCCGCTACTGCACCTGACCTGAAACATGCCTCCTCCTCATCGGTGTCGTGATGTTAACCTCCCGCTGTCCTGGCCCGTCCCCTTGGCATTTTCCGCCCTTGCCGTCTTTAGGTGGATTCACGTCACAGGCAGTACCCGGCCGTATCGACGGGTAGGAGCCGATATTTGGCTCTGGATTCGTGACGGCTTCTGTACCAAATGTATCAACGTTCGATACAGGTGGATGACTCGGCAGGATAGTGGTCATAACGTGGCTGTAAGGCAACACCAAGCGATATATAAATAATCAGATAGTTATATTTATGAATGTTATGCCTGTAGCCGGCCCATGGTGGGAGGGAATATATCACCGTGGAATTCGCTTGAACAGTGGAGTTCGACCGCGTTTCTCATCGGAGGCGTGATCCTCATCGGTTCGGCTGCACTCGCAGGATACGATGTCATCAATGGCACAGACGTTCGTCTCCCATTGGGACAGGCGTTTATCGGTGCAGGTTGGGCTGTGGCCCTGATTGGTCTGCTTGGCCTATATCCCCGCCTCGCCGACCGAAGCCGCTGGCTGGCTCGGGCCGCTGCCGCTTTCACCGTGATTGGTATCCTTGGGTATGGTGTGATGTCTGTCGTCTCATTCGCTGCTTTTGCAGGCTTCCTCGGGAGTGAATTAGAAACAATCGCACCTCTATTCCTTCCAGTTGTTCTAATCGGGACGCTTCTGACATTCCCCTTGATGAGTGCCGCCAGCTTCCGCACCGACACCTACTCGCAGCCAGTCAATATCCTTTTGCTAGCTCCGCCGGTGATTTTTCTAGTGAATGTGTTCACACCGACACCTGCGGAAGTCGTTTTTGTCATTGTTGTAGCATTGATCATCGTCTACGTGACACTCGGCTATCGTCTCCGAACTGAGGCACGCTCTTCTGGCTATACTGAGCCAACACACAGGACAGCGACAAAGTAACCAATACATCCTATTCTCCCTACCCCGAGATACAGGATACTTCATACCGTGAACAGCCGAATTCCCCAGAATCTGAACATGGCACGGGAAGTTGTGGAGCAATAGCGTCAGTGTATCACTTCTATTTCGCACATTTCGTAATTGGACATCCGGTTGCTGGCCAGTAGCAGTGTGTTGCTTCAACTGAATACATAGAATACATTACATTATAGAGCGGGTTTCACGCATCTCCTCCGTCCCCCAATGGACAGTCCATTCAAACTGGACTACTCCCGCCAACAATGCGCATATGCAGAGAGTGCTCCACAGAGTGAGACGCCAGACAATTCTAGCTATCCTTACAGCTTCAAATCGCGTAGGTACGACTTGTTCTCACATTGACCACCTCTAGTCTTTCATCGGTGCCCTAGCTTCTCAAATTGATGGTGAAAACTTTGGACTAGAGCCTACCCATGTTCGATCAGAATTATATCTTATTGATGACACGAACGATTCTGAAGCTCCATACTTAGTGGTAAGTCCGGACGAGATGAAGTATCTGATATGTAATTAATCTATTACGAAATAGCAGTACACCTTATGCATATCTAGAGCCGAAATGTTTGACGTGTCGACAACTGATACCACCTCAGCAAGCTCACCACTGGAGACTCATGTCTATAAGACTATCACCGATATCAACGCCAGTCAGTTGAACAACTTGGTAACCCAATCCGATGGCGGCACCCTCTTTCATCGATATGAATGGTTAGTTGCAGTAGAGGAGTCCCTCTCCAGTGATCCACGACACATCTTGACAACAAAAGATGGAAATCCAGTCGGCTTTCTCCCCAATTTCGTTACAGATCTCCCCCTTCCGGACGAACTCAAAGACCGCGCCATGAACTCGCTTCCACTGAAGGTAGTTGAGCCGCCTCCCCCCGGGTACGGCGGACCAATTATGACGGGGAATAAACGCGCCAACTTAAATCAACTCTTCGATCACGACCGATTGACAGACGGATTCAAAACCGTATTACACCGGGTCCATACCTTTGATATCGATGCAATAGAGTACGGGAGATACCTCGAGGCCCATGGATATACTCCAAGGATGACAGAGTGCACGTTTTTCATCGATCTACGGAATGATTGGGAAACCATACACAGCAATATGGATTCGGGCCGCCGCAGAAGTATGCGTAATGCACTCCAACAAGACTACACTGTCGAAATGATCGAACTCGGCGATGAGTTAGACCAGACGTACGACCAATACGTCTCGAATATGGAACGTGTCAACGGAAAGATACTCCCGAAAGCATTTTTTGAAGCACTTGCATCGCGCTTTTCAGAACGAGTGCGCGTATTCAAAGCGACCGTCGAAGACAAGGAAGTCGGTCGATATATTCATTTATTAGATGAGGAAAGTACGGTCCTTCATCATTGGCTGTCGGCTATCGGCACGAGTGCCAACTTCGACTACTACCCATCCGAACTCCTCCATCACCGAGCAATTCAGTGGGGGAGCGAAGAAGGTTTCAACCGATATTCATTCGGACCGACAAATCCACATTACTCTGATTCCGTGTTCAAGTTCAAAGAGAAATATGGCGGAACCCCGCTGCCAGCATTACGTTGGGAGCGCGGAACTCTTCCAGGCGTATGGCAAATCTATGAATTGAGTCGATCCTGGTATCGAAATTCACAGATTTCTGTCCATTAAGACTCAGAAGATGACCCATATCCTACTACCGTCAGCACAACCACATTATTGAAAAAGAGTAGCGTACTGACAGGCAGTGCATGGTGCGGGAAGGCTCCACAATACGGTATGCAAACCATCCAGGTGATTCCATGGATCGAACAATCAATCGGGTCCCTATCCAACTGGTAAACACACGCGTTTACATCATTGACTTACTCGTCATTCCTTGACTGCAATGCGGCTAGGAATTGAGTCCGCCCTCCCCGATTTGAACGGGGGGCAAGCCGATCTACAGTCGGCTGCTCTACCAGGCTGAGCTAAGGGCGGTCGTACCGTAAGGAAACGATTTGAGGACTTAACGGTTTTGACCGAGGCCGGATGTAGTTGGTCGTTTGTCTCGTTTGTCATGGTTCAACGAGGGCTTTTGATCGGGGTTGGTCATGGAAGTTGTTGCCGGTGTCGAACGTTCGTCAGACATGGGCGGGAAGATTGAAATAGTGTCCTACACTACTGTCTGACAGGCGATGAGTAAGATTACGTTCCGGGCGGATGAGGACCTTATTCGCCGACTTGAGGAGTTTGAAGCCTCAAAGAGTGAGGTTATGCGGCAGGCCCTCCGTGAGTACTTGGAACGAGAGGGCATGGAGGCTGATCGTGGGTCCGGCTGGGATGACGTTGATGGTGCGACGCTTGGAGCTGGAGAGTCAGTGGAGGATTTGATTGCGGAACGGATGGATGCGATGATTGCTGAACGGGTGAACCGGGCGGTTGGTGGTCAGGATATCAACGTGAATATTACGCTCGATGAGAACCTCGGTGATGTATCACATCAACAGAGTCGTAAGACAGCTACTGGGGGTGGAGATGGTGGATCGGAGGACGCGCCGCGTATGTGTAAACAGTGCGGGGAGGGGTTGGATGATTCGGATGTGTATTGTTCGAACTGTGGGGAAAAGGCATCGCATCGGGTGTTCTGTGAGTGTGGGGATGAACTGAGATCTGATTGGGGGTTTTGTCCGAGCTGTGGCCGGCGGACGCCGGCGGCGGATGTATTGAGTGATTCGTAAACGGGGCTGTGTGGTTTTGCTGGGCGTTTATCGGCTGAACCTGGTGTCTGTCTTACGACCGTCAAAACATTTAAGTGGTATGCTTCTGTGATTACATCTGCGTAAGACGGCACGTCTTACAACGGGGGCAGTAAGTAGGCAAACCCGTCGTCTACCCGCGGTTTCCCGCTGTAAACGCGACCGCAGTTCGCGTGTGCACCGCCGTCTTACCCACAGACAAAGGGGAAGAAAATTATGGAGCGTGTGACACTACGGATACCGAAGCAGCAGATCGATGAAGTCGAACGCATGGTCGATACGGGAGAATTCCCGAACCGGAGCGAAGCAATTCGCTCCGCCGTGCGCGAGATGCTAAATGAACAAGACGCAGAACCACGGGATACCAACCGCCCGTGGGCAAAGGTGTAGACAATGCAAGACATTGTCAACTCCGCCTTAGAAAACGCCGAAAAAGAACAGCGCGACCTTGACCCCGACACCGAGGGGACAAGCGAGTTTGGTGATCCACGAATCGTCATCGTAGGATGTGGAGGTGCCGGGAATAATACCGTCAACCGGTTGTACAACATCGGCGTTGATGGCGCTGAAACCATCGCGATCAACACCGATAAACAACACCTCCAAATGGTTGAGGCCGACACCAAAATCCTCGTCGGGAAATCTCTCACCCAAGGCCTCGGAGCCGGCGGCGATCCATCGATGGGTGAACGCGCCACAGAGATGGCGCAGGGAACCATCAAAGAAGTGCTCGGAGAAGCAGACCTTGTCTTCGTCACAGCCGGAATGGGTGGCGGAACTGGCACCGGTGCCGCGCCAGTCGTCTCAAAAATCGCCAAAGAACAGGGTGCTATCGTCGTCGGTATGGTGTCGACACCATTCAACGTCGAGCGTGCCCGTACCGTCAAAGCCGAAGAAGGCCTTGAAAAACTCCGCAACGAGGCAGATTCAATTATCGTCCTCGACAACAACCGACTCCTCGAGTATGTCCCGAATCTACCCATCGGGAAGGCCTTCTCGGTGATGGACCAGATCATCGCCGAAACAGTGAAAGGAATCTCTGAAACCATCACTCAGCCGTCGCTTATCAACCTGGATTATGCGGACATGACATCGATCATGAACCAGGGTGGCGTAGCGGTCATGCTTGTCGGGGAAACCCAAGACAAAAACAAGACGAAAGAAGTGGTGAACGACGCGATGAACCATCCGCTGTTGGATGTCGACTACCGCGGTGCCTCCGGAGGACTCGTCCACATTACCGGCGGCCCTGACCTTACTCTGAAAGAGGCAGAGGGGATCGCTCAAAATATTACCGAGCGGTTGGAAGCATCTGCAAACGTCATCTGGGGAGCCCGGATCCAGGAAGAATACAAAGGGAAAGTCCGTGTCATGGCAATCATGACCGGCGTGCAATCCGCCCAAATCCTAGGTCCCACCACCCAGAAACAGGCCGACGCCTCACGGCAGGCTATCGAAGGACTTGACGACGAGGAAGGCTTTGCCTCCACGCCGGCAAGTCAGTCCTCAAGTGCGAATACCAATACCAGTGGCGCCTTTGGCGTCGGCGAAACCGATGGCGGCCGGTCAGAAATCGAACAAAACAACGGACTTGACGTCATCCGGTGACCATATAACGGCGGTGAAAGCCCGCTGACGGTCACTGCTCACGGCACGCGTCGTGGTTCCAATCAATCATTTTATTTATTTCGTTGCGTGTAACTCGCCATCGACAGCATCGATGAGTTCGCACTTTCGACAAATCTTGTTGTTCGTCGGTGCATCACAACGATCACATGTTCCTTGTGGCCCGCTGTCGTCGCGTCGATATGCGTCCGCAGCCAGGGCTGCGAGTTCTTCGTAGCCGGACATAATGGAATGCCGCGTCCCTGGATGTGCCTCTTCGAGTTCATGGAGATGGGATTGAATTTCGCCACGGTAGGCGTCACTGGCGTGGGGGCATTCTGCCATGTGGGTGGGGAGGTCTCGGAGATGGGCGTACAGCGCCACCTCTTTCTCCGGGATATCTCGAAGTGGTTTTGCTCGGGGAACGAATGGATCGTCGTCAATCTGTCTGTCGTCGAAGCTCCCGAGGGAGGCATCGAAGTGTTTTGCCACTTGGGCGACATCGCCGGACAACAGATTCATTAACGCTGTCTGTGCCTCGTCATCCAGATTGTGGCCGGTAAGGAGTTTATCGGCCTCGTATTGCTCAGCGTATCGTGAAAGCGCGTCTCGCCGAAACACCCCACAGTAGGCGCAGGGTGCCATGTTGAGGGGATCGTCGTCTGCGACTGAGTCCATTTCAATGCCATATTCGTCAACATAGTTGACCACTTCGTGTGTCAAGTTGAGCGTGGCCGTAAGGTCGCGGCTGGCGTCCACCGAAGCATCACGGTATCCGTCGATGCCTTCGTGGATGGTTACCGCAGTGAGGTCCACGCGGGGATCGTCGACGAAGGTTTCATGTAGAATCTGGGTGAGGACAACACTATCTTTGCCGCCGGAGAGGCCAATCATCCACCGGTCCGGGTCGGTGGGCGTGGCGTCGTCGGCCAGGAGCGTGTCCTCCCGGATTCGTTTTCGGACCCGCGATTCCACGGAGCGACAGAAATGATCTTCGCAGAGGTGCAGTCCCGAGTAGGCGGCATACATGACAGCCTCGGTTCTGCACTTATCGCAGTCCATAGTCGATTCGTTACCGGTACGCCGGCATACGGGTTTCGGCTTTACCTCTCATGTGACTAGTAACTGTTTTTGGACCTGAACGGGTACCATTGTCAATGACCTTTAGCCGTGACGCGGCTGTCGCTCGTTTACGTGAGATTGTGGCGACGGTCGAATCTACCAGGTTGCCGGTCCCTGTCCGTGAGGTCTGGGTGTATGGGGATGTTGTCTTGGGAGTGGATCCGGTCGAACGTCTTGATGTTTACGTCACGAAAGATCTCTTGTTTAAAGACGCGCCTGAACGGACGGCTGAATTTGAAGATCGCTTGGGGGTTGCGGGCGTAGGGAAGACCGTGTCTGCTGAATGGGCTGAAGCATATCCGGAGTACGTCCGTGCGAATGCAAACGGGTATGCTGCTCCCGAACAATGTTTGGCGGCTCATCTCCTTGACGCTGGTGAATCGATCCACCTTGAGGTCTGTAATACGGGATTTGAGCAGAACGTTACGCAACGGCTTAAGGGGGCGCGGGCGCGGGATGAGTACTCGGAACTGCTTGATCCTCGCGCAGCGTGTCTCTGGGTTGCCACTGAGGATGGCGGAGTCACGAGTGAGGAGGCGTTCGATAAGCTTGCGGAGGGGGCGTTCGTCTTCCCGACATTGCCGTCGGCGCTCGAAATGCTTGGGATGAGTGGGGAGGAAGCTGATACTGCAGCAGATGCTCTCCGGGAGTATCAAGAGCAGCAAGAGGGTATCACCGTACGTGGGGATGTGGTGTAATCAGGGACTCCGTCGTTGAGGAACCAGTATGGTATCATGACCCCGACTGCGGCTGTTCATCCCTTCTCGTTGTCGTAAATTAATAGGTGGAGTCTCGCCCGGATTTCTTGATGCCCGGACATTGATCGAGGCGATATCCATTGAAGGCCTTGAGTCCGAGGTGTTGGCTGTGGGGCTGTTCACGGAGCGGCTGGTGGCGAAGGGCATCGAGGGTGGTGTGTCTCTCTGTGTGAGGTGGGGTGGGTGGGTCGGTGGGATGGTCTTCGATGAACTGGTTGATGGATCGGGTGGTGGTGTCACGTCTCGACGGGGGTTGGTTGGTGGCGTGGTATCTGTCGGGGGTTGTGTCGGGAGAAGTAGGAGGTGGTGATTTCGTCTGGTTAGCGGAGGTCGGGGACGAGTGGAGCCTCTACGTCGTCTACATCGTAGTGTTTGCGGCGGCCTCCATCGGCGCGGATGCTGGTGGAGGTGTCGTCAGTTGGCATCACTGGAACGATGGGCTCTATCTCGTCTCGGGGCATCTACTTCAGTCCACATCCTTCATGGTCTTAAATCTTAATGAATGATAATCAACATCATGTCATTGTCTCTCAACCACACACCAGACAGCACAGCCAAACCAGGCGCAAACACCCTGATATCGGATCCATACCCTGAACCGGGCCCGATTTCAACTACGAAGCAAACCAGGAGCCACTACCCGTCCCATAGCAGACACCAGTTTGATACACAGCCCATACCTCGATACTGGCATGACCGTGGAATCAGGCACCGACTCCACGAGTTCATGGGCGACATGCATGAGAAACCACATCGATATGTGATTTGTTACCAGGGGTTAAACACTGCCACCTCCTAGCCACTAGCACCATGAGTTCCGCTGGCCCTCCAGGCCCCGGAAAACGAGACCTCGTTACACTCATCCCGGATGCCCTCCGCAGCAACCCATTAGAATCAGCAACCACCCTCCAGGATCACTACGGGGATGTCGTCAAATTCCCGTACCACCCCAGTGTCGGCGGGAGTGGGTATCTCGTCTGCCATCCCGACGATATCCAAACAATTCTCCAAACACACCAGACAAAATTCCGCGCCCACGATACGCGCGCTCGAGAAGATTTGAAAACCGTCATGGGGGACGGCCTCGTGACCAGTGAAGGCGACCACTGGCTCCGTCAAACCCGCATGATCACCCCCATGTTCCACCGACAGACCGTCAAGCGATTCTGCCAACTGTTCGTCGACGAGGCCCACCGCGCCATCGACGAACACGACCCAGGCACTGAATTCGAACTCCTCCGAGAATGTAAGCGATTGGCTCTTCGCATCATCGGTCAAGCCCTCTTCAGCCGCGATCTCGAAGACTACGAACCCGCCATATACCAAGCCTTATCGACGCTACGCGATGGCTTCAAACGACGGAATTACGCCCCAGTATCACCACCCCTCTGGATGCCAACCCCAGAGAATCGCCGAATCCACGACGCCCGAGATTTGCTCTGGCAAGTCGCGACTGACTTAATCGATGAACGCCGCACCCGCCCCGACGAACACGACGACCTCTTTGCCCTCCTCCTCACAGCAGAGGATGAGGTCACCGGCGAGATGATGACAAACGAAGAAATCCGGGACGAAGTCGTCACCTTCATCGTCGCCGGCCACACCACCGTCGCTGCGGCCCTCACGTGGGCGTGGTATCTCCTCGCTGCCAACCCGACTGCCCACCGCCGCCTCCACGATGCCGTCACCGATGTTGACCTCGAGACTCCAACACTGGACACAATGCGTGACCTTGAAGAAGCAACCCGAGTTGTCAAAGAGACCCTTCGCCTGTATCCATCGGTTCCATTAATTGGACGTGAGACAACTGAATCGGTCCACCTCGGCGGCTACGAGATCCCCGAAGCAGCCACACTCGTCATCTCTCCCTTCCTCACCCATCGAGATGTCCGCTTCTGGGACTGTCCTGATGCCTTCGACCCCGACCGCTTCCGCTCCGAACGAGCCGCTGACCGGTACGAATTCGCGTATTTCCCGTTTTCTGCGGGCGCCCACATGTGTACCGGTCGAGAATTCGCCATGCTCGAACTCCCATTAGTGATTTCAACCATTGTCGCGGACCAACGCTGGACCTTCGCTGACAACACCATCCCCGACGTTACCCCCGACTTCGGGGTGAACCTCGAGCCAGCAGATCCAATCGAGATGCGCGTCGACACATGGACATAACCACCCCACCAATCAGAGGTGGCTCACCACAGGCAAGACGGTTCTCTACATCAATACTGCCACAGCGAGTGAAAAACGTCAAACCGGGTAATCGGCATCCGGATCAACGACGCGATCAACGGCTTCAGGCATCTCCCAGTCCGTCGCAAGTTCAAGGAGTTGAACCAGCATTCGACCCGTCGCCCCCCACACCGTATATCCATCAACATGGAAATAATGAATTCGAATCTCGCCATAATACGGGTGGTCGCGTTGTTCCGATTCATAATTTGCCAAGTCAATGAGATCATCAATCGCAACCACCGCAATCTCTGCGACCTCATTTTCATTCGGCGTATACACACGATCCGGGATTCGACCCACGAACGGCCGTACTGCATAGTTCGACACCGTTGGAATATCGTCTAACCGACCAACAATCTGGGCGTCATCAGGCTGCAGCCCGATCTCCTCATGCGCCTCCCGACGGGCGGTTACTTCTAAATCGCCATCGGTCTGTTCTCGACCACCACCCGGAAAGCTCATCTGGCCAGGATGTTCCCCGAGATCATCAGCACGCTTCGTGAATAAGAGATACTCTCCTTCGGATCGGGTAATGATGGGAGCCAGGACTGCGGCTTCACGATCATTGCCCGTTAACGCAACGGGCTCGTAGGACGCAACCCGATCCCAGTCCATACCCTTCATTACCAGCGAGCGTTCTTAGTCCGTTCCATCCCTCGCCTCATCTAATCGCTCACGGACTGATGTGAGATCGATGGGTGTCCACGCTTCCAGATCATAACTCACATCCAGTAGGTCATCAGCCCGATCACCATCGTCATTCGCAACCGCTCGTGCTGCCTCCACGCGGAGCCGCTCCTCCGCCGCTCGACCAACCGCCTCTTGGTCGATTGATCGCTCTGCCACCTCAAGGATATGCGGGAGATCTTCAGCACCCTCTGGAAGGGAGGGGAACGCAGTCGGTCCCGGAACTAGGACCACTGCGTCGGACTCGATACTACCATCCTCCCTGTCTTGTGCTGGTACCTCAACGAGCGCGAACGCCTCAACCGCGTCATCGATCGCATCAGGCGGGACGGACGCACCGTGTCGATATGCCAGTTCAGTCAACGCCTCAGTAAGTTCCTCACGGGTTAAGCCTCCAAAGAGATCCACGATTCCGGCCAATTCATCGGGTTTGAACATAACCCCTCTGCATGTCTGTCGGCTCACGCCACCGTGAACGTTCCGGCACACGCTGCCCGTCAAAGTATCACTTTCACCACCAAACCAACGGATGGCCTCAAACAGCCAGGAGATGACTGATGGTGCATCGTTCTCCCTCCATGACTGGCCCTATCCAGGGTGTCTCGGGACGAGATCCACTGATTGAGTCGCTGCATCTGTGAGATCAGTGGTTACCGCATCACAGACATCACGGGGCGTGAGCGCGGTTGTCTGCCAAGCTGGGAGCCGTGTATCCTCCCCTAGTGGAGTCAACGCTTCTGCATACGTCTCTATCTGTTGGAGTTCTTCACTTCGGTCAAACTCAAGATTATTGAAAATCGCGTCCAGTTCATAGGCATCCACGAGGTGTTCCGCCGCTCGTCGATACCGATCCTCTACCGTCTCATACCGAAGATCACCACCATTTTCCGCAACCACTCTCATCACTGCATCCGTGACTTCGCGGGCCATATCAGACAAGCCCCCGGGACCGGTCACCGCTTTGTGATCGTGTTCATGAATCCCGAGATCAACTTGTGCGGTTCCATCAGCTCCGATAAGCCGATATACTTCACCGAGCGTCCCAACTTCAAGTCCCCATCCTCGTTGCATCCGGAGTCGGCGAGCCAACTTCCCCGTCGTCGCAAATTCACCCGCCAGGGCATACCGAAACCCCTGGAGGTAACGACAGATATCGCCACCTTCAGCTGCAGCCAACGCCTCAACTAGCGGCCGATAGAGCAATCGGAATAAACGGCCATACAGCCGATTATTTTCCACCCGTGCATAATAGGCCTTCGAGAACGCATATCCCTGTGTCAACGGAAACAAGAGCTTCGGCACGTGGGACGCATCATAGGTCGTCGCATCGGCATCATGGACAACGATATACTCACTCGTACTCGCCACCCCGAGGGCAAGCCAAACATCCCGTCCTTTCCCGGACGGCCCATCAAGCCCAGCCTGCTCTAGCACCCTTTGGAGCGTCGGCCCATTGCACCAAACCACTTCCAATGGTACGTCAAAACTCGCCAACCACCCAACGAGGTCATCAATGCGGCCAGCTGATGCCTGTAACGCAACGACAACCCGCTCGGGATCAACTGAGTTGAGCACAGAAAATACACGCTCGGCGGCGAGCCCAGCGTGGTCTCGCTCCGTTAACGGGACAACCACCGCTGCCCGATGCGCCGAGGATTCCGGATGTGCATCCCCGAAATCATGGAGTGTCGTTATCGCCTCCTGGACGTATTCCATACTACCAGCAGCGACTTCAACGCGAAAAAGCCCGTCGTTACGGTCCGTTATCTGGTGGACCCAAACGTCTTTTGTCTTGTCCAATTGACGAATCCTCAGGACAATTTCTCTCTGGCAGTCGTCCGCCAATACCACCTACCCCTCGTCATGCACACTGTCATTGTTCGACGATGCTGGGAGGATATCGGAGTGTGGCCCAATACTCGGTATCGTTGTAGCGGACCAACCATTCCCCACCCCCCTCCTCGTTCGTTAAAGCGGGCTGGTCCCGTAAGCGACCCACGAGTGATTCGAACGCGTCTGTCGGATCGTCCTCATAATATCCATTGTCAATTGCGTCCTCGACAATTTCACGTTCCGCCGCTGATAACCCAGCGAGACTGAAGCGATATTCTGTTCGCACGATATCAGCAAACTCCGTGGCATTCGCCGCTAACTCGTCGGCTTCATACTCATACTCGAACACCGTCGTGTCTCGGGGGTCACCAACCTGGATCATATAGACCTCACTCTGATAGCGCACGAACTCGTGTTCTTGCTCAGGCACTAGAACGGATTGGTTCATCTCGGTTTCAGCATAGGCTCGATCAATCCCGAAATCCATCCCCTCCCCCCGTGGGGCGTCCTCATGCGGTGGAATCAAGTGGTCAAGGGCAGCCCGGTCAACACTGGGAAGATCCTCAACAGTAATCGTCGATCCCGCCGGTGTCTCCTGCGGATCGTAATCAACACTAATGCTGAATGTTGCAGTGTCTCGTTGCCCGGTTTCCCTGACGGAGATAGCATAATACCGGTTTTCGTGGATAACTGGTTTCCCGGGTTCAAGCGGTGGAGATCGCCCCGATGCAGTTGATGTCCCGTTTGTGACAGTTTCTGTCACGATATGTCTCGCCTCCACATTCTCGGAGACGTCTCGACTGGCACGATCGGCGATTCCCTCATCGGAAACCTCGTCCAATTGAAGGACACCAGTCGAGTGGGCACAGCCAGCGAATGGCACGGCAAGGAAGGCACCCATTGTAGCGAGATATTCACGGCGACGCATCGCTGAAATTTTGCAAACTCCCTACCGAAAATCTTGTGATTACATCCGCTCGAATATGCCGGAGTGGACGCGGGGTGTTGCCCCGATCGGTACCTCATCGTGAGCGCCGTCTTGCATCCCGGGGCTCGTCGACTATTGGAAAATATTATTGAACGCTGCTGCGCCTAACGGCGCGAAGCGGCCTGCACCTATGTTTTCTTTCATATGGGTGGCTGACCTACTCCCAACGAGTGCACACGTAACGCCGGGGGCACTTCGGGCGAAATTAATTGCTCGTTGCGCCGGGGACCCCCCGGCTAATTTGGCATCAACTGCATCTGGGATGTTATCAGCTATTGTTAAGTCACCCTGAAGGAGCGTGGCCGACGTGAAGACATTGATGCCGGCTTCTCTCGCCGCATCGAGGGTGCTCCGTTTCTCTGCCGATTCGTCGTGTACTTGCCGGGTAAACGCATCAGCCATATGGATATTAAACGGGAGTTGAATCGCGCGGAAATGAGTGGCCTCATTGCCAGCCCGATCGGCCGCAGCTTCCGCTCGTTCGATCACTCTGGGAAGCGACAGGTATTTTTCATGGTCCGGAGGCACGCGGAATGCTTCCCACGTCGCGATCCCGTAGTGGCGGATGTCGCCGTGATCGACTCGCGTTTCAAGCGACGTAAACGCGTCCTCAAGCCGGCTATACACCGTCTCAGGGGAAAATTCCCGGAGCTGGGCTTCCGGGTTATGGATATAATAGAGATCCAGCGAATCAAGATCCATATTTTGTAATGATTGAGTGAGGCTCCATTCAATGAATTCGGGAGCGAGACAGTGCCCCATCACGAGGTCATGCCGATCAATCAACCCGGTGTCCAGAAAGGTGTCGGCGATATACTCGGCAGCGTCGCTCGGTCGTTCCGTATCAAACGGGACAAACCCACCTTTCGTAGCGATAAAGATCGCATCACGGTCGGGGTCCGCCGCAGGCAATGCGTCACCTATGACGCGTTCTGAGCGTTGGTGACGATAATTGATTGCTGTATCAATCACGTTGACACCGTTGTTGAGCGCCGCAACGAGTGCGTCGTGGTACTGGCCATCAACCCTATCAGTTGCATCACCAAGATATGTCCCAATGCCGATTGACGATACGAGGTAATCGTCGAAGCGCCGATAATATGTCCGTGCGAACGACTCATGAAAGCGATCACGATAGGCGCGCGTCGCTGTCTGAGTCGCCATACAGTGGGTATGGCTACCCGCTACAAAAACCCGCTTGCGTCTGACATCCTCCCACGGCTAAAGCCGTGGGGTTCCCCCACTGGGGGTTGAACCC
>CAZSSY010000059.1:0-18622 GCA_964609565.1 uncultured Natronomonas sp. | reverse complement strand
CTGTAATCGCGACACGGTGGAACGAGGCGCGAGTTGGTGAGAACCAGGCTGTATTGTCGTGGAGGTATCCTGGGTTGTGAGGCGGTATGATATGGTGTGTTTTTGTCATCGAATCCAGTGACAATACGGGGCGTGAAATGCCCCAAACCATATTAGTCGATCTTGGCCTACTTGTGATTCAACACGTCCACCGCGTGTCTCCCAGGTTGCTCGGAGCATCGTCACTTATCGATGGTATCCGCTCAATTGGGTAACCACCAGGGGTGACACGCAGGAGAATACCTAACGATGTTCGATAATCTGCTTGGAGATGACGACGAGGAAAGCCCAAGTGACGGAACCCACGATGATGACGGCAGTGACGAGATGGATGATTTGTTTAGTGAATCATCCTCCGGTAGCGGTGACGATCCCCTCCTTGATGGTGATGGGAGTGACGAATCAGGGGGACACGACAGTAGCGGGTCGGATGCCACCGGAGGTGGGGTGAGTCCTGCGGTTGAGAACCGATTAGATGAATTGGAGACAGAAGTTGATTCGGTGTCGTCGACGCTTGACACCGTTCGGAGTGAGAACCAGCAGATTAGTGGCTCGATAGACGACGTTGAGGAGAATATCCGGAAGTTGCTCGAAGTGTACGATATGGTGACTCGCGGAGTCAATCCGTTTGTCAATGAAGAGGAGATCGGAGATGCGTTCGGTTCGACAACGGGGGAACGGGACGATCGCTCGATTGAACTATTTGATGAGGAAGCGGAGAACGACAACGCGGAACTGGATGAATCAGTTGCCTCCGCTGATGCCGAGGAATTCTTCGATGATGATTTCGATGACGTCAGCCCGGAGGAGGAGGAGGAGAAGGAGGAGGGAGACGATGATGCATCGGGCGAGGCAGATGCGAGCCTGGACAGCGAGCAAGACGAGGAGCTGGAAACGAGCAAGGACAATGATGAACAGGGGGAGGATGGACAGTCCTTCGAAGATCTGAAATCTCGGTATGAATCCGAGTCACCCGATATCAACGAGGAACCCCACAGCGACGACACCCTTGATGACGAAGAAGAGGTCAAAGAAGCTGACCCTGAATCGAACGGGGGCACGGCAAGTGGAAACGCTGAGGAGACAGCGATACCGGGGTCGGATTCGCGGTCGCTTCCGGGCAAGAAACCCTATATTGACGCTGTACCGGCGGGGTATGTCACCGACCTCATCGTGATGGATTGGCTCGAGTATCTCGTCGAGGAGGCGGGTATCGACGGTGCCGCCCGTACGATCGCATATTATGAAGCAATCGGGTGGCTCTCATCCGCGGCTGGGGAGACACTCCACACGTATCTTCACGGATTTGGAGACGAAGTCGCATCGAATCCGGATGCACAGTCGCCGTTGACCGTTGCGCATCACAATACGAGTTTACACTATATTAGTCGCATTGTGAATCCATCACCTGACCTGCTGACAGGTGGTGGATCCGTCTCTCCGTTCAATCAAACCAGGGGGCGGATGGTGACGGCAGGCAATGAATCAGAAGCGGATGGTCGGCCGTGGTACGCAGATCTGGATTCGTATCAGGAAACTGGGCAGGATGATAACCGCATGCGTCACAGCGGTCAGTTGCTCGCTGTTGAATCTGACGGAGGCCAGTCACCGGCAGAATCTCATGCAGTCCGTCAATCGCGTGGAGACCGGGAAGGGGGTGCGTCGACCTTCGATCCCGCTGCGTCAGGACCCTATTGGACAGACACGCAATTGGACGATGCCCCGTCACCGTTGAGGCGGCAATGGCGTTCACCCGTGGGTACCAGGACAGAACAGCTGGAGAGAGACCAGTGAGTGGATGGTGAGACGATGAGTCAGCAACGGCATCTGAATTCACTCGGACTCGAGGATCACGATCGGTTGAATAAGGAACTCGGCGGTGGGATTCCTCGCGGAAGTATTGTGCTGGTGGAAGGGGATTACGGAGCGGGGAAAAGCGCCATATCGCAGCGGTTGGCCTACGGGCTCTGTGAAACTAGATCGACTGTGACCTACCTCTCGACTGAATTGACGGTGAGTGGCTTCATCGATCAAATGAATTCAATGTCGTATGATATTGTCGATCATCTCTTACATGAACAATTGCTGTTTCTCCATGCCGATCTTGATACCGGTGGGGTTCTCTCCAGTGGTGGAGCGGATGAAAACCGGATGGATCTGTTGCGGCGATTAATGGATGCAGAGACGATGTGGACAGCTGACGTTGTTATCATTGATACATTTGATTCGATCCTCCGGAATGACCCGACGTTCGAGGCATTGATCCGGCAGAACGAAGAGCGGCAGGCTGCATTGGAAATTATTTCGTATTTCCGTGACATGATCTCAGAAGGGAAGGTTATCGTGTTGACGGTTGACCCATCAACCGTGGATACCGAGACAATTGGGCCGTTCCGTTCGATCGCTGACGTGTTCTTGGAACTCGAGATGGTTGAAGTGGGGAATGACGTCCGTCGACAAATTTCTGTCAAGCGCTTCGCCGGGATGGGGGAGCAGGTGGGTGACACGATCGGATACTCGGTCCGGTCGGGAGCCGGGATTGTTATTGAAAACCGTAGTGTCGCGTAACAATGACGGAACTGGGAACCGCCGAACCGTCCGAAGCACTCCGTGAAGCTGCTGCCCGCAGACCGCATCTCAGAGAGCATCTCACGAAATTCAAACAGATTACCGGTGAGTTCCCGCTGTTTATTGAGGAAGCCTCATCCGAGTATGAAACCGACCGTCCAAATGTCTTGTATCCGGTGGGCGGCCCGATATTTTGCCATATCTACGGTGATCTCGGTCGGGATATGAAATACTACGCGATCGAGCCGACCCTATCGGGGACTGAACAGGAGGTCTTCAAACAGATTAAAGATGAATTGCTCCGACGGAGCGTGACGAAAACCGCGCCTGAAACAGACGATGAGTATGGCGAACGGATTGAAGAACTCTTGGGGGAGACGACCCGAATTGAAGGAGACCAACCGGAGTCACTCCTTGAGCGGATCAAATTCACGGTGAATCCGAACATCCAAGAAGTACCGCAGGAAACCTACGAGAATATCCGGTACCGGTTGAACCGGGATATTGTTGGGTTCGGGCCTCTCGAACCGGTGATGCGGGATCCGGCCAATGAAGATATCCACGTAATTGGGCCGGACGAATGTTATGTTGATCATGGCGTCTATGGGATGTTGAATACGACGATCGATTTCGGGAGTTCCGAGGAGTTCGATAATTGGTTGCGGAATATGGGAGAACGGATTGGTGACCCGCTCAATGATTCAGACCCGATTGTGGATTCAACCCTCCCTGATGGATCTCGGTTGAACGTCATTTATAGTGATGATGTGAGTATCAAGGGGCCGAGCCTCACGATTCGACAGGGCGATGAAATCCCATTGTCGATCAACCAGATCACCAAGTGGGGAACGCTCTCCCCGCAATTGGCTGCCTATCTGTGGCTGTGTTTGGAAAATGAGCAAACGGTGTTTGTGGTAGGAGAGACCGCGTCAGGGAAGACGACGACGTTGAACAGTATCATGTCGTTTATTCCGCGGGATTCGAAGATCTATACCGCGGAGGATACGGCTGAGGTCCTCCCGCCACATGATACATGGCAACAGCTCCTCACTCGAGAGGGTGGGATTGACGAAAGCCAGGATGTCGATATGTTTAATCTGGTCGAGGCGGCGCTTCGCTCCCGGCCGGATTATATCATTGTGGGGGAGGTTCGTGGTGAAGAAGGCCGGATGGCGTTTCAGGCGGCACAAACCGGCCATCCTGTGATGTTGACCTTCCACGCCAGCGATATCGTGTCGATGATTCAGCGGTTTACCGGTGAGCCGATCAACGTACCTGAGACTTTCATGGATGTGGCTGATGTCGCGTTGTTCCAGAACCGTGTCAAGCAAGGCGATGACGTGCTTCGACGGGTGACGAGCGTCCAGGAAATTGAGGGGTACTCCGAGGAGATGGATGGGGTTGTGACTCGCCAGGTATTCTATTGGGATCCGGTGGAGGACGACGTCATTTTCCAGGGTATGAATAACTCCCACGTGTTGGAAAATCAAATCGCGACGCTGCTGGGGTATGCTGATACCCGGAAGATATACGAGGACTTGCAGTTCCGGGCGGACATTATCCAACGGATGATTGATGAGGACATCCTCGGATATCACGAGGTCAATGAAGCGATTGAGGCGTACCAGCGCGATGGTATGGAGGGCCTTCCGTTCACGGTGACAAGGAGGGAGTAAGATGGGTACAGTTGAAGGAACGTCGGGCATATCCCAGCTCGTAGGGTCGGTCATTGATGCGTACGAGCGGATGGACATCCCGGCTCGTCGCTATATCCTCATCGTGTTGGGGCCGGCCGGCCTATTGTTTATCGGGACGGTTATGTTGGCGGTTGTCTGGCAGACGATGTTTCTTGTCAGATTACTACTCCCGATATTGGGGGCGCTTGCATTGGTGGCAGGTATCGGATATCCGAAACTATTGATTGACCGACGACGGATTGATATGGAAAATCGGTTTCATTTACTGGTCACCCACATGACGGTGCTGGCGACGACGAATATCGACCGGATGGAAGTATTCCGAAAATTAGGGAATGAGCAGGAATATGGGGAATTAGCCGTTGAAATCAGGCGGATCGTCGATCTGGTAGACACCTGGAATCAGAGTCTAGACGACGCCTGCCGTCGGCGAGCCAAGGAAGTTCCGAGTGACTCGTTGACGGATCTGTTCGATCGGCTTGCGTATACGCTTGGTGCCGGCCAAGACCTCGCTGATTTCCTCCTCGAAGAACAGAGTGTGATGATCGAGAATTACTCGACGATCTACGAGGGATCACTCGAAAACCTGGACGTGATGAAGGACCTGTATTTATCGATGATTCTCTCGATGACGTTTGCGTTAGTATTTGCGATCGTCCTCCCGATTCTAACAGCGACGAATCCAACGTGGACGGTCGCCGCAGTGATTGCGATGTTCGTGTTCGTCCAGTTAGGATTCTTCCTCGTGTTGCGAGCGGTGGTGCCGTACGATCCCGTCTGGTATATCGAGGACGGCTTCCGGTCACCGGCGAAGAAACGGCTCCTTGCGGCCTCACTAGCGGCACTGGTGGTATTTGCCGGGATTGTGCTCGTCATGGTGCTCAGCACCATCGGTGTGTCACCGTTTTCGGTCCTCATCCCGATGGATGCCATCCCGGTCCCGTTGTATCTGGGGATTCCAACGCTCCCGTTTTTGATCCCGGCGATCGTGTTCCGGTTTGAGGAACAGTGGATCATCGAACGAGATCAAGAATTCCCGAGCTTTATCCGGGCGTTGGGCGCCAGTGAGAGTGCCAAGCAAGCGACAACGTCAAACGTGCTTGAAAGCCTTCGGAAGAAGGATTTTGGACAGTTGAGTGACAATGTAGACGATCTGTATCGCCGTTTGAATATCCGGATCGACACGGAACGCGCGTGGCGATATTTCGCCGGTGATACGAAATCATACCTCATTCAGAAATTCTCGGAGATGTATCTCATCGGACGGGCGATGGGAGGTGAGCCGAAGCAACTTGGGGAGTTGATTAGTGAAAATATGAACCAGATTAATCAGCTTCGGCAACAACGTCGACAAGTGGCGTTGACGCTGATCGGGTTGTTATATGGCATCACTGCAGCGGCGACGTTCGCGTTTTTCACCGGTCTTGAGATTGCAGCGATTATGTCTGGCTTTGAGTTAGAGGCAGCGTCGACCGGTGGGGTCGACTTTGGCCGACTGTTGCACACCCAGATGTACAATCTCCCGTTGTTGAAGTATATGCTCCTGTTGGTGATTCTGTTTAACGCGACAGTCTCTTCGTTAACGATTCGGGCGGTCGACGGCGGGCATACGGGGAATGCCTATCTGCATTTTGTGGTCCTGACGTGGGTTGGCTGTTTGACTGGGGTCGCGACGGAGACGTTGATAGACGTTCTCCTGAATGTAGAACTATGAATGAAACACCAATCGCTGATTTCACGGGGCGGTGTGTCGTGGCTCCTTCGAGGGGGCATGAGGATCCAGAGCCGTGTCGAATTGTGATGAGTCACCAGCGGTTAGTGGTCGCTGTGGGGGCGGATGATCGGTGGTCTATCCCGCTGTCGACTGTGGTTGATGTGATGGTTGGGAGTGTGCCGGACGGGTTGGAGGACGTGTTTGATCATACGGTTCGGATTGGCTTTGAGTCGAGTGGGGGTGAGGTTGACAGTGTGTTGCTTGAGAGCGAGGAAGCCGCGATGCAGCGGTTTGTCACGATGCTATTTACGTGTCTGTTGAATGATGAAGAGGTTGGGGTGAGGCATCCCGCTTTGGTTGGGGGTCGGTTGATGGAGTCGGCTGAATCGACGGGTCGATTGTCGATTACCGATGAAGGGGTGGGTGTGGTGGCGTCTGATGGGGAGGTTGAGATCCGTCTTGAATCGGTGATTGATTTCGAGGTTGTGTCGTGGCCGTCTGCGGTATCGGATGGGGCGACGGTCTTGGTGAGGCAGCTCGTGGATGGGGAGGTGGTGACGACATTGATTTCACCAGCGTCTGCACGAGGTGTGAAGCTCGTAGGTCGGTATCTTCGGTTGGTGTATAGTACACGGTGTAGCGATGTGCATGAACTATCGCTTGAGAGGGAGGAACTCCGGGTGTTGAATGCGATGTATACAGTTGATGGAGTGGATGGCATATCGCAGATTGATGGTATCGAGTCGGATGCGGCAACGGCGGCGTCGAAATTGCAAGAAAAGGGGTTGGTGGAGAGTGATGGGTCGGGGGTTCGATTGACGACCGCGGGATTCGTGGTTGTCTACAAACGGCAGGGCGTTATCGCTGAGTGAATGGAGTGAGTGCGGGGGTTGATCTGTTTTGCTTGAATGTGTCTGGTTGTTGTCGTGGCCGGGTGGGTGAGTGAGAAATGCAGTATAGGTGACGGTAACCCACATACACCGAACTAATCCAACGAATGTATCCTATTGGTACTGAATGGTAGTGTTCGGTGGATTTATTAGTCAGAGTGTACTATGTCTACCTAGACATGCCACAAGACAACTCACCCGTGAACGCAGTCTTCAACCTGCAACGAACCGCAATCGAGCAAACCCACAGCGCCATCGAAACCGGCGTCCAAATCCAGAAAGACATCAACGACACCGTTATCAACTCCATCGACCCCACCAAAGATATCTCCGAACAAGGGAACGACCTCCTCCGGACCACACTCACCGGCTACCTCGACGCCATCGAATCCGCACTCCCCAGCAACCAAGAAATCATCGGAGACATCCGCGACACCATCGATGAACAACTAGACGAACTCGAAGACAGCCAGACCGACGCCATCGAGACCCTCGAAACCAACCTGGAAGACAGTGCCGGCTCACTCGACGAATTACTCGATGACTTCCTCGACACCCTCGAAGACCAAGTCGACACCCTCCTCGAAACGAACGAAGACCTCGAACAACAAACAGTCGACGCCCTCGAAACCCTCGAAGAACGGATCCGAGAACTGCAAGAGACACTCGAAGAACGGAGCCAAGACGTCCAACAACAAGTCGAAGAAGACGTCCACAACCGACTCGAAAACCTCCAAACCCAAATCGAAGACCGTACAGACGATCTCACCACCCAAGTAGAAGACGTCACCGAACAAGTTGACGACGTCGCCGATCAAATCGAAGACCAAGTTGACGACGTCGCCGACCAAGCAACCGCCGAATAACCACGTCCGGAGTCTCTCCGCACGCTCCCCCTGTACCGAAAACAAGGGGCCACGTCCCTGAATCCACAGCGAGATTTCGACACGTCCCAACCGCCGGATGAATCAGGGAACCCGGTCCGAGAAGAAATGCTCCACGCAGACGATGAGAGTGCCACTCCCGGTTCTTCAGTCACATCGGCCCTAATACAAATACGGCAAGGACGACAGCTAACACGACTACAGCGATGAGTAACATCGCAAGACTCATCGCCGAACTCACCGCCCGATCATTCGTCCACACCTGATAGAGACTGACCGGCACCCACGACCACAAGCCATCGCTGCAGACATCATGCCACACATCGAGTTCATTCATGGGGGTAATGACACCTCCCCAGAGAGCGTCTCTTCCAGTTCTCGAAGCGCACGTTGCCCATTCGCTCGCGTTGAAGGACACTCAATAGGAGCGGCCTTCCCCCGCTCTACCACTACGGCCACCTGATTTGACGTCAACCAGTATCCAAGTATCGTAACGGCTGCTAACAACCCTAAGATTCCAGTGAATACGAACACCACACCGAGTAAGTTCGACGCCCATCCAACCGTCTGGATGATCGTGACCATCGAATCAACAGGTGTTTCACTCGGTACACTCAGAAAACTCATTGGATCAACAGCCAAGAGAACAACGCCGAGGACAAAAGCGCCCACACCCGCAAGCACGCCCATCGGAACGTACTGCACCAAGGACCGCCCTCCAGCCCGACGAACCGCGAGCCCGGTCACATTCACACGCAAGACCCGAGCCACATTTGGATCGCGATTCGGGTGATAGACTAAAATCTCTCGGTCAGTCACTGCAATCCAGCCGGGGGAGAGATCGGCAGTAACAAGGGGAGATTCACCTGGCGGCAGGCAATCCGCAGGAGTCGGTTGCTGACTGTCAACGGGGACACTCGTCACGACCCCTGGGTCGGTCACCACCTGAGACGACATGGACACCGAAACATCGGCTGTACCACCCCATGTAGTTTCGGACAGTTTCACGAATGGAAGATCCAGCCAGTCCCTCACACGCCCACGGAATGATCGAGCAGCCCCCGCGACCAGTCAGAAAGAAGAAACAGGACGATACTGCCGTCTATCCGGGTGTACGTGCAGCTAAGCGGGCGATATACTGGAGACTCCGGCGATGGTCGTCGAGACTGAGATTGCCGGGGCCGGATGTATTCGTCTGGATGCCGTCCATGAAGTCTTCAAGTTGACTGCGTGTGTGCGCAGAGAGCCATCCAACTGATTCATAATAGGCGAGCGCCTCAAAAGCAGCGTCAGGACCGCCTGTTTCCAGAAGCGTCTCGAGCCAATCGAAAATCTCGACCTGAGCCGGATATGACGAGGGGAGACGTGTCAGATACGGACGTTGAATGTTATCTGAGTGAGCATCAGCGAAGAAGGCCAAGTCGTCAGTTTGGACGGACGACCGTCGCGGAACGTGGCGTCGTCGAGCGCCATGATCTCTGGCAGGTGTGGCTTCCGAACGGCGTGTGTTCGTGCGTCGACGGTGCGTAGCGGTGCTGGTATGGGTGGCTGGACGAGACTGTGGATTATCGCCTTGTGAGATGGTCGACGATGGCTCAGTACCGGAGGAATGATACGTGGTTTCATCGGTTGGATGCGGTCGGGGCAGTGGATAGGCAGGTGGCGGGGGTATGTATTCGTCTGTTTGGCCGAGGAGCGTGTAGCGGTCGTGGATGTCGTCGGGCCGACAATCACCGGTTGAGTGGCGGACCGCATCGCGAAGTTCACTGAGATCGTAATTGCGGGGGTCAAGCCGGCTTGACATTGCGGTAGCTCTCCTAGGCATCTGGAACCTGTAAATCCGTGCTCCGTTTCGACCGACGATATCGAGGAATAACCGCATGAAACCGGGAGAATCTATACATCGATACGGTGCATACCATTTTTAAACCAGATTTCGAAGTGGTCATATGGCGACGAACGATGCTGGGCCGACAACGCTCCGTGACTTTGATTTGGAACCGAACGTCGTCGCCAACGACCACACGCCCACCCTGTATCCCCGCGAACGGTTTGTTCGGTGCACCACGTGTGGAGTCACAGCGCCATTTTCGGTGACCGCCGAAGGCCCAATACGCCGCGCACTTGGAGAACTCGCGACGATTTCGTGTGGTGAATACGACCTGCCGGACGTCGAAGTAGGAAACCACGTGCCAACAGTGACGCCCGAACATCCCACATATGGGCGGATTGTCGTATGTGAATCCTGTGGGCGGCGAGCACCGTTGCAAGGCGACCAGGAAGCAGTCCTCCGGGATTTGTCAGCCATCCCGTGTATCGATCAGTTGAGTTATACAGAACTGGTTGACTTGGTAATTGCCCCGACGACGTTCACGCCATTGTTCCCCGATCTTGGTATCGCGAATTGGTATGGTCGCACCGGACAGATGCCGGACGACGACATCATCCGGGTGTTCCGCCACGATCGGTTTCAGTGTACGGCGTATATTCATGCAAACTCCGATGGGTCATACACGGCGGCCGTAACACCCGCGCCGGATCTTCGGACAGAGTCGTGGGATGAGCTCGATTTTCCGAGTACAGATCCCGGCGATCCGGCGACACGCGAAACGGCTGTGACGTTTGTCACGTTCTTAGCTGCGACGGATTCGCTGCGAGCCGGGGAGATCCAAGAGTTGAAAGCAACCTATGATGAGGCGTACCAACGCCACCGGTCAGAATGGCTCGATGACGCCTATGCAACGGCTCGCGAGCGATTCATCACGCGGTTTGGTGACACCCCCGAAGCATTCGAGACTGCCTTCTTTGACTCCAGTGACAAGACGCCTGAAATCCTCCGACGGATGATTACTTCGGGGGGCTTTGATGATAGTGACGAGGATACGTTTGCCCGAGAAATGCTCGGTCATCCACTCGAATTCCCCGGATTCATTCCCTATGTTGCCGATCAATATCCGTGGGAGCCACCAGTTCCCGATTCACCAGCCCCTGACCAGGAGTGACGCCAAACACCCATAGGCTGTCTTGACGACAGCCCGCTGGCAGGAGGCCGGGCACGGGCGCCTCGATTGCGCAGTTTCATCCGTACTGTGTGGTCGTGGCGTGTCGGCATCGCGGTCGCTGGCTGCATTTCCGAATCCGATACACGACTCGAAATGACAACAACCGAAAATACCCGGAGGGCCCTCCTATATGATAGTGATTGATTCGTCGCAGCCAGGGATCGTTCCCACTTTTGGGAACATCCTCGATGAGATAGCATTGTCGTTCCCAATATCAAAACCCCGGCTTGTCACCTCTCTCGATCGATTCGATGAGGCAGTCCGACGTCGGGAACGAGACCTCAGACAGGAAGGCGATGTCTATGTCCATCCTTCTGCAATCCTCGTGTGTCTCCCGGTGTCGACGTGGGCGACCGTTGAATCTGACGCCGATCTGCTCCCATTTGAAGCCGTCGCAATCCGAGCTGCCCATCACCGATTTGCCACTGCGATCGTCGGTGGCCCATATGACCGTCAACACCGGAATCTCCTCGTGCTTTCGGCCAGCAACGCCATCACTCTCGCCGACACTGACGCCACCGCCGAGCAGAGCGGACGCGATAAGAGCCAAACATGACATCCTCCCCGCCGTGAAGGGCGAGGATTCCCGGGCATTGGATATAACCAAGTAAGTGACGCCGCAATCGATGGCCGGCGGCTGGCACCGTCGCCACCCTAAGGGAGAATTGAGGATAGGACTCTTGTTGGTTCGGAATCGAAGGTTTTTCCGCGAGGTCCTACGACCGGGTAGGTGATGGCTGTGCGTCCACCACTCACTGGCGGAGACACCAAGGTAGTATGACGGGGCTAGGTCTGACAGAACTCGGTCCGTTCGCATTTGAGTTATTCCTTGCTGCATTCGCTGGCGGTGTCCTGGGGGCTGCCCTCGGCGGCCTCCCGTCGTTTACGCTTGCCGGGATTGTGATCGTCGCCGGTGAAGCGGCATCAATCGTAGCTCGCGGCATTGCAGGCGCCAGCGAAACCGTGGACCCATCGCTCCCGATGGTGGCCACTGGCCTCACCGGTTCGATCGGGCTTGGCCCGCTCCTCGGTCCCCATGTCGCGTTCGCCGGTGGTGTCGCCGCTGCAGCATACGCTGCTGACCGCGGTCTTATGCCAACAGACACGGAATACCATCCAGCCAAAGCTATCGATCTCAGCCTGGGGTCGCACCCGACGCTGCTCCTTATCGGCGGAATATTCGGGGTCTTCGGATATGGCATTGCGACAATCAGCGGCTCGGTATTGGGCCTCCCGATGGATCCCGTGGCGTTCGCGATTGTCGTCTCTGGATTCACGCATCGAGCTGTCTTTGGGTATCCACTCATCGGGCGGTCACCAGCCGACTCTGGCTGGTTCGACATGACGCCATATCAAGCGGGGAAAACACGGCCAGGCTCGGATCGACCACTGGTTGAACCGTTCCTCCCATACCAATCGGCCTGGATCAATAACCTCTTCCTTGGCCTGGCAGTCGGGGTATTCAGCGGCTATATTGCCTATCGAACGGCCAGTCCATTTCTCGCCTTCGGCCTCTCGATTTCGACGTTTGCCTTCGTCGTGATCGGGAACTGGCAACCTCCAGTTACACTCCATATGGCACTCCCCGCCTCTATTGCCGCGCTCGCACTTCTTCCAGGGAATATCGAGTTAGCCGAGATGACGCCAGCCCTCGTCCAAAGTGAAATCGTGTTCTTACACGCCCTCATCGTCGCTGGTGTGTTTGGTGCCCTCGCCGGCATCATCGGCGAACTGGCAGCCCGTCTCTTCTACGCCCACGGCGATACCCACCTTGATCCCCCAGCCGTCGCAATCACCGCGACAACCCTGCTAATCGGGATACTTGTCCTCGTCGATATATTGCCGAACGCGGTCGTCCTCCCGATGCCATAACCCCAACCTCGAGCTGGGTGCTCTATACGCTTTATTGGACGGTGTCAGTGAGCCACTCGGCGAATGAATCCAAGGACTCCGATTCATCAAATCGCTCAATACAGGGAACCTCGTACGGATGCACGTCGTGTACGCGGTCTTCAAGAGCGGAGTAACATGCTGCTGTTGTTTTAGCGAGGAGAATAACTTCATCCTCATCATGGACAGCGTCATTCCACCGGTACACTGATCGGCACTCAACCAGGTTGACGCACGCAGCAAGCCGTTCATCAACCAGCAATGATGCCAACTCATCAGCGGCCGAGGGTGGAGCCGTGATATAGACGGTAGGCATTACGTTTCTGAATCCACATTCGGCTTGCCAGCGATCGGGTTGTACCGCCCGTTGATATCCCACTCATGAATACAATGCCGATCACCGGTTTGGCGTTCCCCATCCCGCTCTGCAATCACCCAATTTTCTAGGTTGTCATCCCAATTATCAACTCGGCCGCACAGAAGACACGTCCGTTCCGTGGGTGGAACGATCTCTGGACCCATATGTAACGCAACACGCTGGGAGTTAATCAAGGGTTCCCCAAGCCACAACACCGGCTTCTCCAGCTGCCTGTCGAATCAACGAGTGAGATGCGTTAAAAATCTGGGAGGTCATCTGGGGCGTCATATCCAGCTTCCCAATCGATGTATTTGGCTTTTAAGGTTCGACTCACTGTATCACCAAATTCAGCAAGCGCGGCGTTTATTCCGGATACTTTCTCCCAGGAGTCAAGATCAGGGTGCAGGTTTTGTTCGCGCCAATCCTCAGGGAGGCCGGGTGCGTGATAGCCAACTCTATCAGCGAAATCATCCCAGAAAAAATCGAACTCAGCGAACAAACCGAGGTCGTCAGCAATGCCGAATTCCTCTTCATCCAGATCGGTGTGTGCCGCCCACTCATCGAAGGCATCATACCAGGCACCATCTTCAAGAAGATCTTCAATTTCTTGCCGTCGATACTCCTCGCCTTGAACCTCTACATCATCGTATCCATCCGCATCAACCTCTGGGAGTTCTGGCGGTGATGGTGTGTCCACATCAAGCCCCATACCCCGGATACGGTCCCATCAGTGAAAACCACTCGGGCAGACACAACCGCACCACCAAAACGACGGTGGATCATCGGCTCAGGACAAGCCATTCGACGCTGGGGCGCACAGCCATCAAGCAATCAGTGAGGGATCAACTCCTTGACCACCAGATAGAGTCAGGGTGCTCGGTATGATTGGAGAGATGGGGTGGTGTTACGATGGGTCGTCGGAGAGGGCTTCGGTCTGTAGTTGTTCCCCTCTGGTGGTAGAAACGGTGAGTTCAGGGACCGGTGTCGGCGATTTTGTTCCGTCAATGGCGACGAACACGAGAAAGGATTCTGTCGTGAGTTCTGTTTCGCCCTGTCGTGGATTCTCCCGATACACTTGGGTTCGAGTATGAATACTGGTACGCCCCACTTCATATACATACGCTTTTACGAGCGCAATATCGCCGACGGGGATCGGCTGTTTGAAATTCACATTATCCATGTGAGCCGTGACACAGGCTTCATCGGAAAAATGCATTGCACTCATTGCACCGGCTTCATCCATCCATTTCATCACGTATCCACCATGGGCCGCATCAAGGTTATTCGCGTGATTCGGTTGGACAAACCATCGATTCTCAATATACGTATCCATTACATCAGGCATGGACGAATGTTGCGTTCCGGAGGATGAAAAGTTCGATTGGTACTGACCCTCCACTCCCGTGCGACGGGGACGATTTTCGAGAGTATGTGACTCGTTTGTGCCCCTAGAAGAGGTGACGTATACACGGGAGTATCCCAACAGACGTAAACCCGACGCCCAATAGATGTCGTCAATGAGCGATGAGGTTGAGGCGGGTTCTGTTCGTGTTGTCGGCACGGCACACGTTTCTGAGGCAAGCGTCCATGAGGTCGAAGATGCGATCGCCGAGGAGCATCCAGATATCGTTGCAGTTGAACTCGACGAGAATCGGTATCGCCAGTTAAAGGGTGAAACACCCGAAGATCTTGATGCAAGTGATCTCCTGAAGGGGAATACAGTCTATCAGTTCCTGGCATACTGGATGTTGTCGTACGTGCAGGCGCGTCTTGGAGACCGATTCGATATTGAGCCAGGTGCAGATATGAAGGCCGCGATTGAGACTGCAGAAGGCCATGGGATTGATGTTGCGTTGGTTGACCGTGATATTCAGGTGACAATTCAGCGATTTTGGTCGCGTCTGAGTTTTCTTGAGAAATTCAAACTTATTGGGAGTCTCGCAGTTGGGGTCGGAAATCCGCGCGAAATCGGGTTTGGTGTAGGGATCGGGATTGCGCTCGTCGTCTCGATCCTGGCCGGTGCCGTCGCTGGGCCGTTCATCATACCGGGCGATGTCGGCCCCGATTTCCTGATGGGGATTATTGACACCCTCCTTGTTGCCGGTGCTGGCGGTGTCGTGCTTGGCACAATCCTTGTTGTTCTGCTGGAGCGGTTGGTTCCCGATGACGATGAACTACAAGAGTTCGATATTGAGCGGATGACGGATACGGATGTGGTGAGTGCGATGATGGAGGAATTCCGTCGGTTTTCCCCGGGTGGTGCGGAAGCATTAATCGATGAACGCGATGCGTATATTGCCCATCAATTAGTTGCGCTCCGCGATCAGGGACGAGATATTGTCGCTATTGTCGGAGCGGGGCATCGCGAAGGGATAGAACAGTTTCTCGAATCGCCATCGCTGTTGCCAGCGATGGATACGTTATCGGGTCGGACGGGGAGCCGTCGGATTTCGCTGTATAAGGTGTTTGGCTACGTGTTTACCCTTGGGTTCCTCGTGTTTTTTCTCCTGTTGGCGATCGCCACGTACACCGGGGTTGAAGGCGCATCAAGTGAGTTGCTGATCCGGTTGTTTGTGGCGTGGTTCCTGGTGAACGGGATTCTTGCGTTTGGTCTTGCGAAGCTCGCTGGTGCGCATTGGCGGTCTGCTGGTGTTGGTGGCTCAGTGGCGTGGTTAACGAGCGTGAATCCGTTATTGGCACCGGGCTGGTTTGCCGGATATGTGGAGTTGCGATACCTCGATGTGAATGTGGGAGATATTTCTACGCTCAATGATATTATGACGGATGAAGAAGCACCGCTTCGACAACTGTGGGGCGAGTTGACCGATGTTCCGCTCTTTCGGTTAATCATGATTGTGGCTCTGACGAATGTGGGGAGTTTTGTGGGGAGCGTCGTGTTTGCGACAGTCTTGTTACCCTATCTGTTTGCAGAAGCAGATATCGAGGGCGCGGCTGGCGTAGCGCATTTAATGATTCAGGGCGTCCGGAATAGTATTGACTTACTCGTGGGGGCGCTCGGATGAGTGTAATGAACGTCGGTGGGATCCGGTTTTATCCGAGTGAACTCCGTGATCTCTTCATTGCATGGTTTGCGCTTGGCGTTGCGTTTAGCGTCTTTATATTCGTCGCCACGGGTCGTCAGGTGTTCCCCAATGTTATCGACGCATTGTCGCAACCGTTGTTCGGCCGGGTGTTCGTGATTAGCATCCTGACAGCAGGAGTGGGATTCTTGCTGCATGAACTTGCTCACAAAGTCGTCGCTGTCCGGTTCGGGCAGATAGCAGCCTTCAAAGCTGACTATACGATGCTCGCGATTGCGGTTGGCGCGGCTTTCGCGGGGATTCTGTTTGCAGCGCCAGGCGCGGTGTACCACCGTGGCCGTATCAGTCCTCGTGAAAATGGCTTAGTCTCCGTTGCTGGCCCCATAACGAATGTCGTCTTGGTCGGCGTGTTTCTTCCATTCGCGTTTTTCGAAGGGTTTTGGGGACAAGTCGGAACGTTCGGTGTCCTCATCAATGCTGTTTTGGCCGCATTCAATATGATTCCCTTTGGCCCGCTGGATGGCCGGAAAGTAGTGGCCTGGAGTAAACTTGTGTTCCTGGTCGTCTTCGCGGGAACGATTGCCTTGGCGGTGGCAGCGTTTCTCTACGTCGGCTTTCCGTCGTTTTAACGGGTATCACCCGGTGGAACCGACGCGTTTTTGCCCGGGTCGGCCACCGTTCGAGATATGACTGAGAACGCTGACGACGAGCCTGACCGGTTAACATACGCAGAGGCGGGCGTTGATATCGCTGCCAGTGAGGCGGCCACAGCCGCTCTGGTGGACGCTGTGGGTACCGTTGACGGAGACTATGCCGGCCTCGTAGAGGTTGGAGATCGGTACTTGGCGTTAGCTACCGATGGCGTTGGGACGAAACTGCTCGTGGCAGAGGCACTCAACGACTATTCCACAATCGGCATTGATTGTATAGCGATGAATGTCAATGACCTGATTGCGGCGGGCGTGACACCGGTTGCATTTGTGGATTATCTGGCTGTTGAGACGCCAGACGATACGGTGGCTGAGGCAATCGGAGCAGGGTTGTCCACCGGTGCCGAGAAGGCAGACATTCGCCTGGTCGGCGGAGAGACAGCAGTAATGCCGGAAGTAATTGATGGCTTTGATTTGGCCGGGGCGTGCGCCGGGTTGGCTACCGAGGCTGAGCTCTTCGAAGGGGAAGCACAGGCTGGTGACGTGCTCGTCGGTCTCCCCTCGTCAGGGATTCATTCGAATGGCCTCACGTTGGCGCGGAAGGCAATCAGGATCCACTATGAGTATACAGACCCGTTTCCGGAGAATACGGATCGGACGATTGGGGAGGTCCTCTTAGAACCGACTCGGATTTATCGAGATATCCTCACGCCGTTGCATCGTGTCGAAACGCATGCAGCGGCACATGTCACCGGTGGCGGGTGGACAAATCTCTCCAGAATGGGGTCATATAAATATGTCATTGCGGATCCGTTCGAGCGGCAGCCTGTTTTTTCGTTTATCCAGGATGCTGGAGATGTGGAGACCGAAGAGATGTATCGGACGTTCAATATGGGGACTGGATTCGTTGCCGCGCTCCCAGAAGCTGCGGGCCAGGCAGTGGTTGAGCAGCATGACGATGCCCGTCTCATTGGGCGAGTCGAACCGGGTGATTCCGTGAAGATTGCTGGGTTATCACTGTAATCGCCTCAGAGATAGCGGCGGAGACACACACCCGGTCTGGCAGGAAAAGATGTGAGGACGTCGGGGCAGTATCCGTACTGTGGTGTGGCGGCGATGGAGTGGTGGTATGGGCAACGAAAGCATTTTTAATAACTCCGGGTTATTGAGTGGCATGGGTATGGATCTGCCGACCCCCGCAGATTTGCGCGAACGGCGGACGAACCTTGACCTCACGCAGAGTGAGCTTGCCGACCGCGCAGATGTCTCACAACCTCTCATCGCCCGAATAGAGGGGGGTGACGTCGATCCACGGCTGTCGACCCTTCGTCGAATCGTTACCGCCCTTGACGAAGCGGAAAGCGCTGTGATGCATTCGACTGATATTATGCATGATGGCGTCATCACCGTCGCTCCCGACGACAGCGTCCGAGAGGCGATCGACGTGATGGTCACAGAAGGCTACTCCCAACTCCCTGTTGTCCGCGACGGCCGGCCGCAAGGCATCATCTCGAATTCTGATATCCGGCAACTCGAGTCAGAAAACGCGGGGGATCTCCCGGTTGCCGAGGCAATGCGTGAAGCGATTACCACCGTGGAACCCGATGCCACCCTCGATGAGGTCAATGCACATCTCAATCATCAAGACGCGGTGATGGTTGTGGCCGACGGGCAGCTCACCGGGATTATCACCGAAGCAGATGTCGCCGCCCACATTTCGTGAACTACCCCACCTTACTCGCTCACCGCTGACGCGGTTCGCTCCGTGAGGGTAGGGCTTCCTGTTTCCACGACGCGCTTTGCAGACACAACGGTGTCCACAGGGAGCG
>CAZSSY010000058.1:0-19701 GCA_964609565.1 uncultured Natronomonas sp. | reverse complement strand
AACGCTTATCGAACAGTTGCTTATCCAGCCGAGGTATTTTTAAGCAATTCCGGGATGCTTCGGGATGAAACAGCTTATGCCCTCCTCGACCTCGACCATATCACGAACGAAACTAGCGTGTTAGCGCTATTAATGGCATCACGACTCAGGTTCAGCCGTTCAGACCGCTTCCTGAAAATAGTTGGTTTACTGGAGAAGTTTGCTTTCCGTGCATATGAAGTCTGCCGAGCGAATCGAAGCGTTCGACGAACGCGATTCCGCGAAGTATCGCACAAATTATATTACGCGGGGCGGGAGCCCACCGTCACCGACTATTTTGGCGGTCAGTTCGATGCTGATGTCTACCCTAGTCTGAATGAAGGCTTCTTGAGCGTTTGCCGGGAGATAGAGAATGGGATTGGAAACTACGGGTCCAGGGTGGAATTTCAGAATAATCTTAACCGCTATGATGTCCGTGAGGGTGGGCTCAACGATGATGGCTGGAATGGAATCAGGGACGACTCGCTACTATACTTTCTCTCGATCTTAAACGATTTAAAATTCGAACGCAGTGAGCGTAGCAAATTCAGAGTGCCGAATATGGACGGTGTGGATGTTGAAATCGAGCATATCTGGCCGAGGGATCCATCGCTTGTGCCACCAAAACTCCAAGTGGAACACCAACAACATCGTAATCGGCTAGGCAACCTCGCATTCCTTCCTGATGAGATCAATATCGATGGAGAACTATCGTATGAACAAAAATATCGGCGCTATTATAATAGATCCGACGTTCCTGCGCTGGTGCGGCAATTGCCCGACCCGAGGGAGCAAACTTGGAATCATAAATCCATCATTGATCGGCTGGAGGAGATGGTTGCTTTTGCTCTGGACAATTGGAATATTAAGACAGGAGCAAATATTGAAGTATTTGACTGGGAGCTAGATGAAATGGAACAGTCCGAGGTGGAGGAAAGACTCCGATCTATCATCCTGGAAAACTTCGATGAGAGTCGGGATTACGTGCCGGCCGAACTCAATAATCTTCCCCGAATAAGCATCAACGACTCCGATGGATTGGGCCCCGTGAGCCAAGAACGTGCCTGTCCTATCTGCGGAAAAACCAAAATGAAAATTGTCGAAGAGGGCGGCTCTATATCGTATTATTGTGAATGTGGGGAAAAATTGTCAGACCCTTCGATTTCGTACCATTTCCACGAATACGACTGACGCTTTTGTAGTGAGTTGTCCGCCTCCCCAATCATTATATCAATGGCATCGGTATTCAAGGGACAATGGGTCTGGTATCAAGCATAGACATATCCAATTACCGCGGCATTCGGGAGTTCGAAGAGCCAATGCCGTTATCGGATTTTAACGTACTGATTGGAAAGAATAACGCCGGGAAGACGTCTGTGCTTGAGGCACTATACCTTCTACTAGGCGGTTCGGATTCATTCACAAAAGCTCCAAGCATCCAACGAATAAATGAAGCGCACCAAGGCCCGTCTCTAGCGCACAAGTATACCGGCACAGCTGTTTTAGAAGCTGAAATCAAAGAGAACAAAGTTCAAACCGTACTCGATAATCAGATAAAGGATATTTTCGTCAACGATGAGGATGAGGGCGAAGTTATCAGTGATTTCTCGAAGATTGACGCGGGATCGATGGACACGTATAGTTTATATTTTAATACTGTGACGGAGCCCCTCGAATATATGGACCTCTTGAAGGCTGATCAGAGAGAGATTGTTGGGAAGGGCATTCATGCGACAGTGGCCGAATTCATCAGTTCAGTTGTGGATGATGAATATTCGGAAGTATATATGAAGACGATGGAGATTCGAAAAACACCCGAGGATTCATTTCCGTATCATCTGGATATTACCGATTTGGGCCATGGTATCATCAAGACAATACCAGCCTACATGTCTGTTGAGTATTTTGAACCCGGGCTGGTATTATGGGATGATATCGAATCCTCCCTCCATCCGAGTCTTCTACGTAAGATTCTCGAGTGGTTGTCGGGGACGACCTCTCAAACGGTCATATCTACCCATAGTATCGATGTTCTCTCCGTCTTGCTCGACCTCGATCCCGAGGATGTTTCCATCATCCAGCTGCGGGACAAAGGTGATGGGGAGATCGTATTCGAGGAATATACCATTGATAAGCTAGAGCGGCATATCGCCGATGCAGGACATGACCCCCGGTTCATTCCTCCCGACCTGGAGCTATGAACGTAGTCCGGGATGTGAGCCAACAGTCACATGAGCGGTTTGAAGCCGTCGTTATTACAGGAGATGGGAAAAATGAAACCTTACGTGTAAAAGCATTGGCGACTGCGTTCGATCACGATCGAGAACTCTTCTTCCCGTATGAAAATTCTCAAACAGGCATCCGGATGGTGGGCTCAAAACAGAGGACGGCTGGTCAGGCTGAACGGAAGAGTTTGCGGGCACTGGATATAGTCGAGGATCATAAGGGAAGGGGTGCTCGTACCTTCTTCTTTATTATGGACAAAGAACATATTGAGGGGGATGTGCACGAAGCACTTTCAAATAAAACCGACTCACTTTCTAGAAATGACTCACGTTTAGCGCAAATGGATGATTGTGCGTACAAATGTGAGTTCGACATTGGTAACGTTGACATTACTGTCTACGCGGTTGTTATTGGAGATGAGCTAGAATGCTTCGAAGACCGACTTGCTAAATTGATTCGGATTAAATGTGGAACGGAGGTGAATGCCAGTAGCCGAGATGAGCTCAAAGGTCGGATCGATGATATACTCGATGATACTTCTGGTGCCACTCTGATCGAGAATTCGACGAGGACCGAATTAGAGATGGCATTTCCAAGTGTTTGTACCGTGTTGTCTGTATTCGAAGACGATTCAGCTTGATTATAATCCTATATCCCGCCGACCTCGTTATCCGCTTTGCTCACCTCGATCGGTATATACGCATCAATCTGTCTCTAATCTTATCAATGGCCTCGGAACAGCATTGGTCTATTCCTGACCGCCGGAGGAGGCCCTCTGTACGAACGCGAGCCGAGGCACTTGGAGTAGGGGCGATGCAGAGGAGGGCTATCTAACAACCTTTCGATATGTGTAATAAATTTGAGTATAAATGGAAACGGCGTTTCCGTATTACCTCGACAAGAAACCTTTAGGAACCCAGCACGGAATGGGACGAATGACCCTTCGACCCCCAATCCGCACAATGGCAAAATCTAATTCGGACAGAGAAATCCTCTACGACCCTGATTTAGGCCCCGAGTACGAAAAACGATTCGACGCGCTTACCGACGAACTGGTCGAATACCCTAAGGAGGTCGACCGCGAGGTCGCGATCAAGGACGAAATCCAAACTATCGAAAAGAATCTAAGCGAAGACCAACTTTCCCCCGATCCCATCCGCTATCTTGCTACGCTCGAAGTCCTACTCGATCTGGTTGAGATTGGGTTCGAAGTCCGGAAAAACTCCAATTTCAAGGTGGTTAGACCGGACCCAGACAAAAAGGCCAACCCGAAGAAGTACAAACAACAGGAACGGGATATCCTAAAGAAGGAACGGATCACCCAATTCAACGAGAAAAGTGTCAGGGAGTTCATCCAGCGGATGGAGGGTGACCATCCAAACAACGACCACACCAGCGTAGAGAAACTCATTGCCTCCGGCGAGGGCCTATACAACGATCTCGCAGTCCTACAGGATCGGCCGAGGGAGGAAGTCGTCGACCACATAGACCCTCTCATTCGTCCCTATGTCCAAGTAGCGTCGAAGGGAGAAAAATGCGGACACACTGGACTGGATCTTATGGATATCTGGCGGTACTTTCGGTACACCTGGCTTACTCCATACAACACTGTACCAGGCAGGAATATCAATCTACTAATACGTGACTCGGCACGGCCGAACGATCCAATCATGGGCATCGCATCGATAGCCAGTCCGATGATGAATCTGACTGTCCGGGACGAGCATATCGGCTGGAAGATCGAAGCCCTTGAGGAGCGCCTAAAGCAGCGTGTGCGGGTGCACGAGTTCGAGGTACAACTGCCGAAGGAGAAGCGCAGCTACCCAGGCGAGACCAAGCCCGAACGAGAAATAGAGGAACTGGAGACGGAGGAGGAATGGAAGGAACGGATCGAACAGGTCTGCGCCAATACGCGTCGGGCTCTGGAATCTGCCTTGCGAACCAATATCGAGAACGTCAAGTATGACGATTTTATCCAAGAGTCCCCACTGCTTACCGAGGAAAAGCTCAAACACCCGGACCAGCAGGTGTTCGATATCCTAGCCTGGCTCGAGAAGGACGCCGAACAGACCATCAAGAACGACGAAGACGTTAACCCCGAGAATCTCGACTCGTGGGAAGCCCGGAGCAAGACCGCGTTATTCCGGAAGAAACGGGCGCGGACTTTGCAGAAGTTGTTGCGTGATAAGCAGTATTTCGAAGAGCACGCTGACCAGTCTGATACCAAATTCATCCAGCAGGGGCTGAAGGACGAGAAGGGTCGGCGGGCGATCAAGACCGCGATGAAAGAGACGAAGAAGCGGCGTGCTGGTGCTGGCATGATGAATATCATGGTTTGCGGAGCGATCCCACCGTACAACGAACTGGTTGGCGGAAAACTGGTGGGGATGGCTTTAACTGGTCCGGAAGTCATCGACATCTACCGGGACAAGTACAAGAACACGGTTTCGAATATCGCCAGCTCGATGAAGGGAGAGCCCGTGGTAAAGGACAATGAGGTCGTGTTCTACGATACCACGAGCTTGTTCGAGGTCGGTAGTGCTCAGTACGACCGTATCCGGGTTCCAGCGACGAACGGTCAGATCGAGTACGAGGAACTGGGATACACGCAGGGGTATGGATCTATCCAGTTCGGTCCGATGACACGCAAGCGGCTGAGTCAGGTGACAGAGTTCGAGGAGGGGCGGCAGGTAGTCCATGGCCGGTTCGGAGAGGGTGTTGCGCCACGGATGCGGAAAATCCGTCGTGGCCTGGAGAACTGTGGAATGGACGGAAATCTGTTGAAGCATGAATCGCGCCGGATCGTCTACGGTGTGGACCTAGCAGAGAACGCAAAAGCCTATCTCAGGGGTGAGACGGACTATCCGAACTATTATTGGTCGTTCAATGACGTTGAGCAGGAGCAACAGTCAATCTACGACCACTGGAAGGAGCGGTGGGCCAGTAAAAGAGTTCAAAAACAGGAGATATTGAACCGGATCAAGGAATTTGACCGGGAAGATGTGCTGCTAGGCACTGAAATAAAGTACGCCCAGCGTCAGCTCAGTGACTTCCTAGTAGGAAACAATTAAACGGCGAGTATGTCATACCCGACACACCACATCCAGAATATTCCCGATCATGGCTACTGAACAAGTCGAACTAAGTCTCCGGTTTCTGGCGCGACTGGCTCAGGGAGGGTTTGCGGAGAAGCTGAGTCCTGAGCAGCGGCGTGAAATCCATATGCCGACAGGGTTGGATGATTTCATCGAACGCCAGCTCGGAGAAGAGAGGAAGCAGATCATCCTGACCGGGAATCCGGGCGATGGGAAGACACAGTACATTCTCCAGTACAAACCGCAGTTCCCGGAGCCTGATTACTTCTATCTGCAGGATGCTTCGGAATGGGAATACGAGGAATTGCTTGAGGACTGGTCAGAGGCGGTTGATGTGGGCAAGCCTGGTATCCTCGCGATTAACGACGGCCCGTTGTACGAGATGACAACATCGTACTCGGACGAGTACCCGTTCCTTGAGACAGTGCAGAAGCAGTTCCAGCGTCAAATCGTGTACGATGACAGCCAGGCTGATGATATCGATTTCAGCGATTTTGTTGTTGTCGACTTAAACAATCGCGGTGTCCTGACAAGGAAGGTGGTGATGCAGGCAATCAATAACCTCACCGATGACCGGTTCCTGACCGAGAACCATGACCATTCCGGAAATTGCCACATCCAGTATAACATCCAGAAGCTGCAGAATGACGTTGTCCGCGATAATTTCAAGGAGCTTTTGAAGACCGTTGGGAAACTCGACGAACATGTCACTATTCGGGACCTGTTGAACTTCGTTGCATACTGCTTAACAGGCGGTCGCGAAGACTGTGTAACCGATTTCGGAGAAGAGCTGAAATATTATAACCTTGCATTCAAGGGGGATGGCCAGATTTTCGACCTGCTGAACGGATATTTCAACCCGCGTGATCTGACGCATCCGTTCATCGACAGCACGCTTTGGGCGAATGCGGAAGAGCATATCAGTCCGCGGGACGTTGAGGACTTACGGGACGCGATCCAACAGGAGTTCATCCGGCAGAAGCGCCGGTTCTACTTCGAAGACGAAATGATGAATCCCGGGTATTCGGGCAGGGATCTGTATCATAGTATCAACTATCCGTTCCTAGATATGCGGAATAACCCAGAACAATCGGATGAGAGTGTGAAGGAGGAGACGATTGAGATGATTAACGGATACTTCAGCCCCGGGTCTTCTCAACGTTCGGAACTCTGGCTGTGGCAAGCCCACAACTACCGATCCAAAAGCTCACTCGTTCTCATCTCACGGAACCGAGTATCCAAACTGGAGCTGGAACGGAAAAAGCCAGAACTCCATCCCGAAATTCAGGACGCCATAGCCTACACACCATCCTACATCGCCTTGGAATACGTGGGGGGTGAAACACCGATCCGGCTACGCATCACCCGCGAACTCTCCCAATCGCTCAGCGCCCTCGATGCAAACGTCCCCTACCTAGTGAGGGACCGAGAAGAAGAGCAGCAGCTCCTAGAGTTCATGGAGGAGATCGAATACCAAGAACAGTACAGCGAGTCGGACGGCCGCATACTTATCAAGGATACGGAGACAGGTGATGTCGAAGCACTTGAGGTGCACAACAACCGGTACCGTGTGGACGTGAGGTGATCTAGGAATGGCACTCAGACTGAACGACGTGAACGGGGCAGCATCCATTGCAGCCTTCGGATTCCGAGCGACATCTCGCTCCCTCAAACCAGTGCACCTGGCACAGGTAATGTTTGGCCACACCCTTGGGAAAGTCCGGTCACAGGAACGACTGTTCGCGTTCTGCGAGAAGCCCGGCCGCACTCCGTCCAGCGAACTCGACCAGGAACTGAAAGACCTGTTCGAATCGGCCCAAGGCCTGACCGACGAACGAATGGACCACCTCCGACACTCCATGCGGCAGGTACTCGCGAACGATAACGCACTGTTTGCCAGCCAGCGAGGGTCCGCACCGACCTGCACCAGTGACTGGTTCATCATTGACACTACCGCTGGTGTGACTGCCGGCCGCTTCCTCTACACATTACTGGACCAGGCGGAGGGGAGTGCCGAAGGAAAACTGGAACAGCAGCTCCGGGACCACCATGACGCTATATCCCTACTATTTCGGCCATTGGCGAAGGATGCAGAAGAGTCCAGCGCCACGGTGAAACAGTGGGAAGAGCCTGAACTTGGAGACGCGTTCGGAGACGGATGTATCGCGACCGAATTCGTGGACGGCTACACCATGCTAAGCTATCACTTGAAATCGAACAACGACACTGCCGGGCTCAATTATCCACGTGACCTGCGTCGCGTGGTGAAATACGGATGCGTTGCGTTCTACCTGTACCTCATCAATCGGTACCAGGAGATTCGGGATGGAGATGGCGACATGAGTCGCCTCCCTCTAATCTTGAACTACACCGGCAGTACCAACAATCCTGTTGCCGACGCTAGCCTTGATTGCGTCCGCACCGCCCACTCAGAAGTACAGCGAGCGAGCCGGCTCGGAGTCGCATGGGAACTCGACCGGCAAGGATACAAGGCGTACAGCGAAGAGGACATATACGATCAGATTGAGAATCGGGAACTCCTAGAACTCAACCGACAGACCGAAGACAAAGTGGCTGAGGACTACGAAACCTTCAGCGACATCTATGAGGCCGACCCTTCCGAGGAGACCTTCGAGAAACTGGCGAACGCAGTGAGTGACGCCATCCACCACTCTTCTAGCCGATTCGACACCTACACCCCGCAGGCCACAGCACAAACCTTCGGCTGGCGATCCGGCATCCTCAAGCCCCGCGGAAACCGGGCGAACAAACGCCGATACCGGCCAGACCCTGAAATACTGGAATCGATAATCCTCTCCATCCTCGAACCGGGTGGCTCCATGTCCCTTGGCAATCTCTGCGACGAACTCCGTACCAGGTACGGCATCGTTGTAGGCGGAACCGAAGACGACCGCGATCACCTCGCCCGGTGGGACATCCATCTCGGCGCGAGCGGCACCGAGAGTGACCCCTTGAACAACCGGAACTACGAGGGGTTCAAAGAGGCAGTTGTGGACCTAGGATACGCGCAGGAATACGCTGATGGCGTAACCATCGTCTCCGATCCCAAACAATCATGAGTGACACTGCGGCGCCACAGACCGGTAATTACCAGGATAGTGAGAGGCTAATCGGTGTTTCAATCGCTGATAAGGTTAATGGGGCTCTACCATCGGAACCTCTCGGTGTTGTCATCGAGTCACCGCCGCGGTTTGATACTGAAGCATTTCTCGATGTTTTAATCGACGGGGCGGAGTACGATATCGGGTTAGCTATTGTCGGAATAAGTGAGGCGGATATCGAGGGATTGCAGGAGGTGGCGGAGGGGTCGAAGATCTGTATCACAGACGATGTAAGTATCGCGGTAAAGTGGCGGAACGGTTCAGAGACTGACTTTGACTGGGATGGCGATCACGTGCCAGATCGGACTGTGGTATTGGTCCGGGGCGACCATTCCCGGCTCGGATCGCTGCACCGGTTGACATCTATCCCGCTGGGTGAGATTTCCCGGGAGATTGCTGAGCGGATGATGTCACAGGAGCAGTTCCAAGATAACGCACCTGCATGTGCGGTGTGGAAAACGCTGGGTACTGATCTTCGGGACCGGTTCGGTATTCCTGCTATCGCGGATTACGGGGTCTCGGTGGACCGGGAGTCGAGGCAGGCAGCGTTGAACGCTCTCGGTGAGGAGCTGCACCGGTTACGCCTATTCTCCGATCCGGGTTTAGATGTACCAGATGAGATTCCGGAGCGTCTTGCAGATAATCTGGATCTGGTGTCCCGAGTGTCCCATATGTCGAACGCAGACCGGCGACGCTTGATGAACAGCATCAGG
The DNA here is from genome assembly GCA_964609565.1 of uncultured Natronomonas sp. Taxonomy (GTDB): domain Archaea; phylum Halobacteriota; class Halobacteria; order Halobacteriales; family Haloarculaceae; genus Natronomonas. The sequence goes on along the minus strand of CAZSSY010000058.1, from coordinate 10,527 downwards.
CAGGAGGAGGGGGACGAACGCGAGGAGCGCGGCCAGATTGTGGAGCGATTACGTCGGTTTGAGCGAACTGCGGACGCAGAGATACTGGCGGACCTGACATACGAGGAGGTCGACGAGGTATTCTCGACGTCAAGCCAGTCGTCGACGACAGGGCGATCTCGCACTACTCGTGGTGACGTGGAGTCGGCGAGCGTCCAGTTGGTGTTTGATGACCGCCAAGACGAGCTAACCAACCTGGCCGAGCAGTTCGACGAAACGTTCCAGAAGGAAGCACTTGACAACGGGGAGAACCGGATGTACCTCGATTACGACAACGATCGGCGAATGGGCGTCGATGTCAACGATGACCTATATTACTTCACCCGCCACTTTGTGACTAAAGAACGGTTCGGCGGCATCCTCCGGGGTGCCGAGGACCGGAAGGACGCCCTGACTAATTTCCAAGGGCTGGACACCGAGTTCTTCTCGCTAGAGGGTGAGTACAGTAGCTTCACCCAACTTCGCCAGTTCGCAGAGCGGAATGACGACTTCGACTCGCTGGTCGAAGCGATCGACAATCTCGTAGAAGCCAGAGACGAACTGGTGGCCGAACTTCCCGGCCTGCTGAATATTCCGCTCATCAAACTCCTTGGCGACGAGGAACTGCTGGACAATGTATTGGACTACATCCAGTCATACCGCTCGGCCCAGGACAAGCTGGACAAGAAGTACCGGGATTTGCAGGATGCAAGTACGTCGGGAGCTCCACGTGTCCTTTCCGAGTTCCTGTTACTTGATACGGTCATCATGGAGACTGAGGAGGGTCGAGAACTATTGCTATCCCCCCTCCATCCGCTCCACCTCTGGAAGTACGCCGAACTTGCCCGAGAAGTTTCGGAGGACCGTGAATCATTGAGTGATGAGGAACGCGACTTCCTCGTCGAAGCCGTCAACGAACAACCGCATGTGCTGCGGAGCATTCACGTCGGCGGCAACCGGCGGCTACAGCGGCAGACATACCTCATCCAGTCGGACGAGATCGGAAAACTACCTATCTTCGGCGAGGCAGGCACCGGTGACTCAGGCACCAATAGTCGCATCTGGGACTACCTAATAGAGAAATTTGTCGGCGCCTATCCGCCATCACAGCGCCATCTTAAAATCAGTGTCGTGGACCCATTGCGGCCGTCGAACCTCTTGAAGGAACTTGCTGATTACGCCGACGAAGGCCCGTTGAAGGGGGCGACCATCGAGTTCGTCACCATCGAAGGGAATAGCCGCCCCATACTGGAAGGGGCGACGCCTGCCGCTGAGGAGGATATCACCCGCGTGTTCGGCCCTGACAACGATGAGGGTTCGTACAGGATTGTCACCCGGGAGTTCAACAGCTACGATGACTACGATGATCATCTGGCCGAGAATCCGAAGCATTTCACCCTGTTGAACGACCGCAGCCAATTCTTCCTGCAAGAGTTCGAGCGGGATACGGACACCACCATCCATCCGCTATACGTCCCGAAAGAGTTCGAGTACGACTCGTTTGAAGACGAGATCAGTATCTCACCGTCGAAAGAGGGTGTCTTGTTCTCCGAGTACCAGAACCTGGTGAACCAGCTATACAGTCAGCGGCAGACCATCCACAACGCGGAAATCCACGAACTGAACGTGGATCGGGGAACTGTGGAACATCTCTTGGAGGCGTCGGTATGGGTGTGCTTGTCCACGCCGACCATGAACACGAACCCGTTTTGGAACGAGAACCTCATCTCACAGGAACGGCGTGGAGACCGGGACTATGCCATCTACTCGGCGGATATCGACCATTTCCGCCGCACCCTCCGCCGCATCATTAATGAGTACCGTATTGCGCCGAACGATGCAGACTTAGAGGACATCGCGGAACGCATTGCCAGCATCCAGCAAAGCGGACTTCTTCGCCTCATCACACAGGAGACATTGGGCGACCAGCGTTCACGGAATACAAAAGGCATCCTCGGCTCCATCATTGCCGTCCAGTGGCTGCAAGAGAAGCTAGAATCACCGAAGCTCATCTTCTCGATCGACGACCCTGTTACCCGTGAATGGCTGAACTTCGAGTCCAACGGCCGTCGAGCAGATTTCCTCACCGTCCAGTTCGACGATGACAGTGGATTGATTTTGGACATCGTCGAGGTGAAGGCCCTGGATGAACCGGATAATGCATTCACCGTCAGTGATGAGGAAGACGCACAGGTAGTTGAAGGGCCGGCAGTGGACCAGTTATTCGGATCGACGGAGACAATCCGGAAGCTGTTCGGAAGAGATAAAAACATGACCATCGCCCCACGTAAGGAGGCACTCCGGGAGCAGGTCTATCACGAGCTGATATCGTCGGACGTCGCAGGGGACAAGGCTGAATGGGCGGACCGGATTAACAACGTATTCCGTGGGGAAGCCCAGATCGAGGTGAACCCACGAATCGTCTCTGTCGAGATCACGAATCAGAGCACGGCCGACGAACGGATTGACGGCGTGACCCGGGAGGCACAGAGTATCCGTGTCGACCGGATCCCTCGGGAGACCATCACTCGGTTATTAGTGAGTGGGTTTGAGGACGAGAGAGGGGAGCGACAACGGTCGAACGAGGGAGATGGGACTGATGAGGGGGTTAAAGAAGTCGAAGGGGCCAAGGGCGAGATGGACGAGGAAATGGCCAAAGAGGTGGAAGTCGAGGAGGGAGAAGCACTGGACCAGCCGTTCGGAGACAGGTCAGAATTTGCGGACACGGTCGAGCAACTAAAACGTGTCCTGAACGAGTTTGACATCGATATCCGCGACATCGACCCGAACGAGGTAGAGGTCGGTCCAAACATCATCCGGTTCAAGGTCCTACTATCACCCGGTGAACGGCAGCAGAAGATCGAGCAACGGTCTGAGGACATCGCCCGCGAGATGGCCTTGGAGAACGAGCCGATAATCCACCGTCTTCCCAATACACGGTTCATCGCTGTTGACGTCCCACGCCAGGACCGAAAGATCGTCCGTTTGGAGGATTATATTGACAACCTGCCGGCCCCTGCGGATATCACAGTCGGGGACCTGCCGTTCGTGGCTGGTGTGGAGCCGTCAGGAGACGCGTTGGCCACTGACCTTCGCGACGGCCCTCACATGCTGGTCGGGGGTACGACTGGTAGCGGCAAAACCGTATTCCTCTACTCTCTCCTAGCGTGCATCTTGGAGACGCAGGACCTAGACGACGTCCAGATGGCGATTATCGATCCGAAGCTGACGAATTTCATGTTCTTCCGTGACCTCCCAAACTTGGTGACGGACGATATCATCACGGAAGCCGAAGCAGCTTACGACTTGTTCGACCGTCTTGTCAATGAGGAAATCCCACGTCGAAAGGAGATTCTGGAGGAGAGCGCCAGCGTGGATATCGTGGACCATAATTCGCGTGCCGACGAGCCGCTCTCCCCGATCCTCGTCGTCGTGGACGAGTATGCGGACTTACTGGATGCTGCGGAAGATGATGCCGAACAAATAGAGACAAATGTTCGACGTATCGCTCAGATTGCTCGGAGTGTCGGGATCCATCTAGTGATCGCGACGCAACGACCAAGTGCGAACATCATCAACACAGATTTGCGGTCGAATCTAGATATGCGGGCCGCATTCAGGGTGCCGTCAGATTCTGACTCTCGGGTTATTCTTGACGAGAACGGTGCAGAGGGACTCGGTGGGGACGGTGACATGCTGTTCAAGGAGGGGAACCATATTACTCGCCTGCAGGGTACGTTGGTGGAGCCAGACGATCTACGAGACCTCGTGGAACAGACGCTGTAGCAAACATTCGAAATTCCCTATTGTATCCAACGGTGCGGGGTTCTTGACAGTGCCCGACACCGCCCAATACAACATTGCCCGTTCGGTGAGTTGGTTTTTGATATTCGGCCATCCTTCTTAATCCTACTTCGAATGCCGCTTGATGGCCTGAACTCGTTCAGGAAATTCCTGATGAGCATTCAACGGCGTATACCCGTCGGCAGAAATCAGATTATCATACCGCTTATCCCAATCTACTCTATCGACGGCAAATATCGATCGCCCGTCACCATCTAAATCCAGTTCCTTAAACTCCAATATCCGCTCGAACGCCGCATCCATCGTCTCATCCCCACACCTCTCGCGGACATTCCGAATCCGCCGCAGCCACAATCCCTCGTGCTTCGTGTACTCAAGCGGGTCAATGTAGGCAATCTCAACCAGCGCCTGGCACAGCGTCCGCCCATACCCGTCCGGGGCCGAGAACACGGCGTGCTCGCAGATATCCTGCCAGTTATTCGCGAAGTTCCCCTCCGTCACTGGATACATCTCCTCGTCCTCCACCTCGATGATCTTGGCCGAGAGATCAAACAACTCATTCCTGCAGTAAAGTATGGTCTCTACCTCTTCTCGATTTAGGACACCTCCCATGACTCCTCTCGAAGTCCAGTCGAAATCAGTCTCGGCCAACTCGTCCTCCGTATAGTGAAGAACGGTCGAGTGGAGCAATCGGAGCGACCGAATGTAGTCGTCGAGTATCCCAATATGGAGACTCGGTTTGTAACACACCTTCAGATGCCGATGTTTCATTCGATCCGTACTGATCAATAGCGTTTGAAGGCGCCGGAAATCCTGCCGTTCCGCTGTGTCTCGCATGAGTTTCCCCATATTACTCCAGACATGGGAATGCAGGCCGTAGTAGTCCATCTCGATAGGTGCCTCTATCGCGCTCAATTGGGTCATCCCGAAGAACGCGTTCTCCAATACGCGTCCATGGTCCGTATCCAATCCCTGCTTCCCGATATTATACTGCCAACTGAGACAGTCATCGACCAGTTCCGGTTCGTCCATCTGCTGGGCGTGCAGGGCTAAATCAGGCAACTGCCCTTTCAGCACATTTTCGAACAAATAATTGATCTCCTCTCGTTCCAGCGAGTCGAAGATGCCTCGGTCGATACAACTGTCCAAGGTCTGAGACACCAGATGGCCGTATTGGGATACGACGGCGTGAGCCGTCTCTAAATCCTCCTCCTTCATCGCAGCCAGACCCATTATATAGAGCTTGTACATAGGATGCGGCCGCCCGGTATCGGACGTCATCGACTGCCGAGAAATCCGGACATACCGGAGTGGTGTTATGCGGTGGCCGTAAGCCTCCAGTATTCCCTCCGGCCTGCTCAACCGGAGTACAGTCCCGATGAACAGAACTAACATCGTTGCGGTACCGGCGGCCATGCCGATCGACCCATACAGGAGTGTCGTAAACCAGGGGTCGGCCGAGTCCGGGAACCAGAATAGCAGTCCCAAATCGAGACCGATCGAGAGTAAGAACGACCCCAAGGCCGCTATGAAGACAGGGTGTGTGTAAAATATCGGAACCATCCTGGCCGAATACCGGTCTGAGATCAATTGAATGCCGAGAATAGTGACCGCGAAAACAATCCCAATCAAGGTTGCCTGGACCGTCGCCAACGCACTAAGAAACAATCTGAGATTATCCCGGGGGCGGTGCAGCTCCGGTACTAAAACCTGCTGCAAGACTGACAGCGATGATAATGAGTGCAAAGAGAGTTGGCCAAATCGGAATCTGGGAAAACCCTGACCGATACGTTCTCGCCAGTACCACCAAGTCAACGCCATTCTCTGCCACTGATTCACATTCGAAGTTGAAATATACTACGAGAAGTATAAACCGAAAATATAACCGAACCGATATTTCAGCGGGATCAGCTCGTACTCTTTCACTACCCAGTCTTACCGGTCAGGACCACACCTCCATTCAAGTCGAACATGGGTTTTGAATGGACGGGGATCGACTGGCTAGGACCAGGAACGAGCCGGAGATATACCCTGAACCAGTATTATTTATCGTGGATAAAGTCGGTACCCGGTGTTAGTTCACTGTGGCCACTTTCGTTTTCCCGATTCGGGGAGTGAGCATGCCAACCCTTCACCCTAGCCGAGCGGATCCTATGATATACTTGAGATGGCTCTTATTGTAACTCGAAATGCTCGTGTAGCCTGTCCAGCGAATACTGATTCAGAAGCTCCGTTACGATATTCTGGTTTCACATACATGCCGGTTTCCCAGAAAGTAACTTCGATATTCCGGGTGTCGCTCCAGTTAACATAAGACGAACAGAGGTGTGATTTCCCCAGAAGTCTTAGCCGGCCTCCGATGAGAATATGGCAAACGCTTCGCTCCCCCGTTCTGGGTCGTCGATACGTCGGGTACCTCCAAAAGCAATTCAAACTCACGTTCATCAAGTGACTTTTCTCGTGTAGGACGCATAGGGTATTGAATCCCTCAGACGATACTCTTAGCAATTATTACTCATTCAGAGAAGATGAGACAATTGACCTCCCATACCAGTCCTTACTGCTGACCCAAACGCTAAGCCTCCAGCGCTCATCTTGGCTCTCACGAACCGCACGAGGGCGACACCCTATGCAGGATCCATTCGCAGAAAGAACGAACTCTACACGACGTGCGGGGATTTCTTTAAAAGGGATCCGCCGCCGTCCTGTGTATCCTAACCGTCCGGAAAACGAATGGGCGCTGCAGGATTTGAACCCGCGACAACTTGGTCCGAAGCCAAGCACTCTGTCCAAACTGAGCTAAGCGCCCTCGATGCATCGGTCCGTCCCCGTCCCGGTTAACTCCCTCGCTTTCAATTCAAAGAACACCGCAGTTAGTTAGGATATTGACGGTTCTTGTTGTGGTCAGCGGTGGGATTTCTGGTTTGTGGTGGAGTTCCGGTGGCTTCTTGCTGTGGGCGGGGGAGGCGGGTGTATGGAGCAGATGCGGGGGTTTGTTGAGCTCCTCCGGATGGGGAACGCTATCGCGGCTGGGGGGTTGACGTTTACGGGGGCGTTTGTGGCGGGTGGATTGGAGTCGCCGGTGGGGTTGGTGATTGCGGTGGTGGCGACGGTGTTGGCGACGGGGGCGGGGAATGCGATGAATGATTATTTTGACCGGGAGGTAGACGCGATCAACCGGCCAGACCGCCCGATACCGCGGGGTGCCGTACCGGCGGGATGGGCGTTGTGGGGGAGTATTCTGTTGTTTGTGGTGGCGTTCGGAATCACACTGTTGTTACCGCTCTTGGCGATCGCGATTGCTGTCGTTAATCTTGTTGTGTTGGTGGCGTACACGGAGCTTTTCAAGGGTTTACCAGGTGTTGGTAATGCATTGGTGGCGTATTTGACCGGGAGTACGTTTCTGTTTGGGGGGGCGGCGGTGGGTGGTGAGTTGACGGCGGTAGTATCTTTATTCGCGTTGGCGGCGTGTGCGACGATGGCCAGAGAAATCGTGAAGGATGTCGAGGACGTGGCTGGGGATCGCGAAGAGGGTTTGCGGACGCTGCCGATTGTGGTTGGTGAGCGTGGGTCGTTGTGGCTCGCCGCCGGGTTTGTCGCCGTCGCGATCGTGGCGAGTCCCGCCCCGTATCTCCTTGATATTTTTCGTGTGGTGTATCTGGTGGTGCTTCTTCCTGCAGTTGTTTTGATGGGATGGGCGGTGCGGCGGTCGTTTCGGGATCCGTCGAGTGGACAGGGGTGGTTGAAGGCGGCGATGTTCATGGCGGCCGGTGCGTTTATCGTCGGCCGCCTCGCCGTCGTAGTATGACCCATTTGCGAGCTGGGATGCGGAGGGGTTTTGGGGCGTGATATCTGATATTAGGGTATGCCGGTTGTGAGTGATGATGAACTCCGTGAGATCCTTGAATTGCGGGATATTGCGGTGGTGGGGTGTTCGTCAACGCCGGGGAAAGCGGCCCACGAAATCCCGCGGTTCATGAGTGAGGAGGGCTATAATATCATCCCGGTGAATCCGAATGCCGATGAGATCTTTGGGGTGGAGCCGGCGGATTCCCTGGATGAGGTGGAGGGGGAGATTGATATGGTGGATGTGTTTCGACCAAGTGATGAGGTCAGCGGGATCGTCGATCAGGTGTTAGCGCGGGATGATGTCAAAGTGGTCTGGACCCAGCAGGGTATCCGTGACCGTGAGGCAGGTGAACGGGTTGAGGCCTCCGGGCGGCAATATGTTGAGGACCGCTGTCTGAAAGTCGAATACCAACGACTCACATAGCAGTCCCGTTCAACGCCCGAGTGTTATTCGTCTTCTTCTGGGGGTTCTCCGTCGGCGTCGGGGTCGGGGTCAGTTTCGGTTTCGGTTGAAGTGTCGGATTGGGGTTGTTCGGCGTTTGATATCGCGTCTGTCTCCGTTTCGGCGGTTGTGTCTGGTGTGGATTCGGCCTCAGTGTCGGTGGCTGTTTGGGTGGTTGTGGGTTCGGCTTCGTCGATGGCGATGTCGGTGAGGATTTCGTCGACGTCGATGTCTTCGCTGGTGGCGAGGGCTTCGAGGATGGCTTGTTGTTGGTCGAGTTTGTTTTCGAGGGTGGTGACGCGGAGGTGGGTGTCTTGGACGGTTTCGCGCATCTCGTGGATTTGGTCGCGTAACTCGTTCATCCGGTCGTAGAGTTCCTCGCCCATGTCGGCGACTTTCTGGAGTTTCTTGGTCGCGCCTCCAAGTGGCATACCCCGAGGTAGGTGGCGGTGGATGGTGGGCCTTGTGGTTCCCCGTGAATCCATGCCGGTTAAGGGACTGCACTGAGGGCGTGCAGGTATGGACGGGCGGCACGCTGCACCAACCCTGGGCGTACTCTCATCGAGTGTCATCATTGTGGTGCTGGTGGTTCCGTATCTGGTGGTCAACGACATCAGTGCAGTAGGGACGTATTACAGTGCTGGGGTGGTGACGCCGTGGGCAGCTGGCCTATTGGCGCTTGTCGCCGTGATCGTGTTTGCGGCTGGCCGAGAGGAGCGGACGGACCCGGTGACCGCAGCCGGGATTGGGTTGGGTCTCGGCGTGGTGATGGTCATGGTTGCGAGTCTCTGGGCGATCTCTGTCCCAAGTGATGTCCCGTTGCAGTTGACGACTGACGACCCCATCGTCGGCCCGCTGTCAACGGCCGTGGTCCTCGAGTACCACCGTTGGCTCCTCATGGGTGCAGCAGTGGGACCGGTCGCCGCCGCCGGCTGGTACGCACGCACCCTCACTCTCCTGTAACCATACAACGAATAGGACACCGCGACTCCCCAGAGTCACGCATACTTCAATATCAGGGGGAAGACTGGGAATACCGCCTCTGTGAACGCGTCAGGCCTGGTTTTGTCGGCGAGGTTGCCAGAGGTCGGAGTGTGCAGTCGGTGGTTGGACGTCTGGGAGTTGGCGTAAGCCGGGGTCGATGATTTGCTGCCACCACCAGCGGCGGAAGCCGTCGTGGCCGCCTAATTTGATATCGGCGAGCCTCGCATTCACACCAATCGGGTGATTCTCTTCCGGAATGAGCCCCTCGATGACTTCACGGCGTGCCGCGCCGTTGTGCTCATAGATGTAGTACCGAGCGGCCAGGATGGCCTCCACACACTGATCATGGGGGCCACGGAACGCCATATCAGCCAGCACCACCCGGCATTCCCGCTCCGGAAGTGGATGTTCGTCGTTGGGGGTGTCGGGAGTCATGATACTTGCTCAAGTGCCCAGGCGGCACGGTCGCGCACCGTCTCATCAGGGTCATCAGCCCGTAGATCCCGGAGTTTGTCGAGTGGAACGGGTGATTGGGCGTGGCCGATGAGCGCGCAGGCATTGGCACGAACGGTTGGAGTGGGATCGTCCAGCGCCGCGGTGAGCTGCTTGTGCTGCTCTCGGATGGCGTCTGGGTTCGCGGGGCCAGCCCGGATGAGCGAAATCGAGGCATTAATCCGTGTTTGGTGGATTCCATCGGTCAACCGTTCGGCCACCGCACCGGCGTACGTCACGACGGTGTCGGGGTGCTGTTGGGCAACTTCTGCCAATAATCCAGTGGCGTTGTTCCGCACTCGCTCCGCATCGCTGTCGAGCAGCGCGGCGACGTCCTCGACCACTGGTTCGACGGCATCCGGGTACCCTGAAGCAATGTGTCCGAGTGCCGATGAGGCATTCGTCTGGATATTTGCATCCGGGTCGGTTATCGCGTCCACGAGGATGTCCACCGCTGGATAGACCTGTTCTGGGTACTCCCGAGCGATACAGCTGAGTGCGTAGCTGGCGTACCGCCGCGTCGGGGTCTCGGCCTCCTGAGCAGTGGTCGTGAGCACGGGGACAGCGTCCAAGGCAGCCTCGGGTGTCGACTCGGCGACATCCGCCAGACACCGCACCGCAGCCCCACAATGGACCGAATCCGGAGCGGCCACCTGGATGAGCCCGGCGACCTCCCCCTCAAGATCGAGTGGTTCCTCATCTCCGTCTGTGAGTCGGTCGTTGTGGACGTCGAGTGATTGGTGGACGAGTATCGTCGCAAGGGCCGACACCTTTACATCAGCGATCTGGTGGGCGTCCTGGTAGGCGGCGGCGATAGTCTGTGGTGACAGGTGGCGGGCATCGGTCGTCGCACGCTCTGCCAGCGTCGAGTAGATTGTTCGAATGAATGGTTCGTCCAGGTGGTCGAGGTCGACCGGTTGGAGTGTGCTGATGGCCGG
>CAZSSY010000057.1:0-20872 GCA_964609565.1 uncultured Natronomonas sp. | reverse complement strand
GGTGACGTCGGCGACTTGTTCGTGGAGGTGGGGGTCGGAGACTAGGGGTGGGTCACCGGTGCGATGCATGTCGGCGGCGGCCATCAAGAGGACGTATTGGGAGACCGTCTCGGTCCCGTAGACGGGGTCGAAGAGGGCTTTGATGAGGGCTTTGGCGAGGGCGACGGCGGTGGGGGCGTTGTGGAATTTCTCGGCGCCCATGTAGCCGGCGAGGAGTTCGATGTGGTGGTCGGCGAGGGTTTCGACGGCGTGGAGGCGGTCGATGCCGGCGTTGAGCTGGGGTTCGATGGATAACACGGGGAGGGCGGGGAGCAGGTGTGCGCAGTCGAAGTAGTAGACGTTCTCGAAGGTGCCGTGGGTGGCGTAGTGGGCTTGGAGGACGGCGTCGGGGGCGCCGTCGCCTTTCGGGTCGAGGTAGATGTCGGCGCCCGCCGTGGCGGTGTGGTTGCCGAGGAGCATCTGTTGGCAGAGGATGGATTTTCCGGTGCCGCTGCTCCCAAACACGGCGGTGTGGAGCTGTTGGACGGCAGGTGGGATCGCGAGTTTGGCGTCGAGGGGTTCTTGGTCGATCGTGGCGGGATAGCCGACGGTTTGCCCCTGGCTGGTGAGATAGCGGGTGAGCACCTCACGAGAGGGAAGTTCGATCCCGGTGTGTTCGCGGGGTGTGGGGTGGATGCCGCGGCGTGCAGGCGGTGAGAGCGAGGGGCCGCCGGTGACCCAGAAGTTGGCGACGGCGTCGGCGTCGGCGATGATTGCTGGACTCCGGTTGGGGACGCCGGGGATGAGTGTGCGTCTGGGTTGAGGATTGGTGGTGATAGAGCGGTCCCGGAGGGCGGTGAAGATGTCGGCAGCTTCGGGTGTACCGGGTGGGTAACAGTGGCCGTGAATGGTGTAGTAGTCGGTGCCAAGTGGAGCGAAGACGTCGATGAGGGGGTCGAGGCTTGTAGTGGCTTCGTCCGCGGTAGGCGAGATGGCGATCGCACGGGCATTGACAGTGAAGCTGCAACCGGGGTCAACTCGTTGGAGTTGCTCCAGCCGATCGATTTCTGAGGACTTGATCACGCCATCTACCTCGTCTAGCTGTGGCTGGTGCGTCGTGGTGGTGTCGTGTTGGGGTTCGTTGGTGGTGGCTGGTGGATTGGTGGTAGTGGTATTGGTGAGGGTGGTGGCGAGCCAGTGGCCGAGGCGGTGGCGGTGGAGGTCGGTGCCGGTGGCGAGGTGGGACTTTCGGGTTTGGTAGTGGGTGTGCCAGGGTGGTTTGGGTTGGATGAGGAGTTGGATGAGGGTGGGGGTGGTGCCGTGGGTGAGGGCGTCGAAGAGGCGGGTGAGTGGCCAGGTGGCGGGGGTGTCGGGGGTGCCGGCGAAGTGGGTGAAGGGGGTGAGTGCGAGTTGCCAGTCGGCCGGTCGTTGGCCGATGCCGTCGTACTGGAGGGCGGCGGTCTTCCAGTCTGATGGCACGGTTGGATCGGTTGGTGGTTCGGGTGGGGAGATTGGTGCCTGGAGTCGGGTGCGGAGACTGGTGAGCGTATCTGTGTCGTGGGTGTGGGTGGAAGATTGGGTGGTGTCGGTCTGGCTGTTGGTGTTGGTGTGGGTGGGGTTGGTGGTGAGGAGGGTGGCGTGGCTGGTGGTGGTTGTGGTGATGTTGTAGGTGTCGGGGAGGCAGCGGCGGAGGGTGTGTTTGAGGGGGGTGAGGTTGTTGGGGGTGGTGGTGTTGGTGATGTGCCAGGTGAGGTGGCGGGTGCCGGTGGGGCCGGGGGTGCCGGTGGCGGTGATGAGGATTTCGTAGGTGGGAGATGGCTTGGTGGTGGTTTGGTGGAGGGTGGTGAGTGTGGTGGTGATTGGGGTGGGGTCGAGTGGGGTGGTGGCGGGGTGGATGTGGAGGTATGGGTGGGTGTCGGTGAGGTGCGATGGATCGCCCATAGCTTCATGCGTATATACTAATCGTATTTTATTGCTGTGGTTGGCTCAGGTCTCTGAACAGTACTCACCGCCTCAAAACCACGATTGAGTATACCGACGTATGGTGGTTTCTGTTGGTTCCCTGGGTCGAGGTTTGTAAATGCTGTGTTGAGTTCGCGAGCGTAAGAAAGTACATTTACTATATACCATCAATATATAAAGTGGTGATGGAGTCCACATGACCACCACACACCACCCCACTATAGAACGCCCACCAGATACCAAAGCACCCACACGCCACAGCCATCAGTCCTTCAAACCACTCACCTACTTCTGGAAGCGATCCATGGTCCGACGGCTGCTCATCACCGCACTCCTCGTCGGGGTCTTGGCGGTCGAGCCGACGCTCGCCCAGCCGGTCAACCCGGTGTGCGGCGAGGACTCCGGACAACTCGTCACCATGATCGAAGGCTTCATCCAACTCACCCTGGCCATCGGGCTCCTCGGCCTCCTCGTCGTCTGGCAAGCCGACGAACTCGCCTCCATGTTCACTATGAACCAACGCCAAACCCAAGCTCTCGAACAACACAAACGAAACGCCCTCAAATCCGGGCTCATCCTGACCCTCCTCGGGCCGCTGTTCACCATCGCCGGCAACGTCATGGGCCTCCCAATCGCCCACTGCGTCAACCTCATCCCACTGTGACCACCACACACCACCCCACCCACCGTCCCGGAACAATCAATCGGCGATATGGCGGCCGGCTGGTGGTCGTCACCCTCAGTCTCACAGTTTTCGTAGTGGCAGCCGCGACGCTGGTGAGTGGTGGCCCGCCTCGGCCCGGTACGACCAATAGTAGTCTCACCGAGAGTGAAGAAGCCACCTTGTGGGCCAACCAACCCCCCGACGCCCACATTTCGAACGACGCCTACCGCGACGCCTACGAGGAACCACGGTCGGCCGTTCACGAACTGGCAAACGGGACGGATATCTCGTTTCGGAGGCCGCCTGCGACCGCCCGCCGTTGGACGCACTACGCCCACCAGACGTTCAGGCCAGGCGATACCGCGACCGCCAAACACCCACCCACTACTGCCACCACGGATGGCCGCTTCATCAAGGACGCCCACGCGACCATCTTTAGTGTCACACCAGCGACTCACGCCCACATCGCGCCAAACGACACTCGTCACTATATTGCGCCGACGGGAGCGGTCCGGGCGGTGGTTGATTACCGCCTCTCCCCCGCCGCCAGCGACGGAAACGCCATCGAGAGCCAGACGATTCAGGACCACGCGATCACCGAGGTCCGTCTCTACGCCGGCCCACCACCCGACACCCCAGGCGAAAACGATACTAGAGGAGTGCTTGCCCGGCAGTCGGGGAGTCACCATCCCGTGTTGGAGTACCGTCTGGATGACACCACGATTGAGCGAGTCGGGGTGGCCGTTGATATCGAGGTAACGGTCTCGTATCCGGGCGTGAATGGGTCGCGGATCGTCGAGACGGAGCACGTCACCGTGACAGATTCCATCATGGTGACGCCGTATGATTTGCGGGCGATGGCACAGTACGCGAGGTACCCTGATGGCACGATGGGGGCTGCGGTGTATCAGACTGCGCCCTGGCATGGCTACACGCTCAGTACCGACGATGGGGTGTCGGTGCGTGGGGTCTGGCGGTACTTTACCGCCCGCAACAAATCGTGGGATACCCTCACAGTCTCTACCGCCACCGACGACTCGAGTGTCGAGTCTGACGTGCTCCCGGTGGCCGTCCATGCGTATCCATCACGCTTGGGGCCACGGACTGAGCCCGAAGCCGGAGGCCCCGACATACTGCGGACGTGGGGCGACCCAGCAGAATCGCCAGTGAGTACGCCTCCAGCGAATGTGTCGGTTGAGGTTGTCGAGGAAGCGTATAGCCCGACGTATGGGGTGGCTGTCCGCTCGTCACAGGTGGACCCGGCGGCGGTGACCGTCCACGGCATCGTCGCCGGCACAGACGCCACCATCAACAACTCCACCACAGGTCCACGGGATGTCCGGGAGAGCCGTCTCACGGCGACGCAGATTACTGAGAATGCCACGGGTATCACCATCCGTTTCCGACTCGAAACAGCAGCCACGGGGACACCGATCGAGTTAGATAATGGGAGCCGGCGGGCACCGTTCACGGAGCGTGGGCGGCCGGGGGTGATTACGGTTGCTGGACGGCGCGTCAAGACGAACGCAACCGGGCATGCGGTTGTCCATCTCACCGAGCCGGGCGTGTATACGGCGCGGTATGAGGCGGCCTCGTGGCTCGACAGCCACCCCACCTACACCAACGACTCGGTCATCGTCCGCTGGCACCCCCTCCTGACCGCTGATGGGTGGCTCGCCAGCATGACCCGCTGGCTCCCACTCAGTCTCGTCCTCATCGGGCTGTGGCTGCTGGGGCGACGACTCGGCCATATGCTCGCCTGGAGGTATACCAAATGACGCCCACCACCGACCACACCACGAAGACGGCCCCCTCCAACGACCAACACGTTTGTCCGTGGGGTGACATCGTCAGTCGTGGTGCTCGCGGTCTGGACGCCCGTGAGCGTGGCGGGGTGGTGGGCGTGGAGGGGTGTTGGTGATGACGGGGGTGCCGTTTGCGGAGTTTGGGGTGAAGTGGTTTGAGGATATTGTCGCGACAGTCACGGAGTGGTTTCGGGGGGAGTTAGTGGACAGATTGGCGGCCGCATCGGTCTCGATCTTCGAGACTCCTGTGCCGAGTGGGGAGGGCGTCACTCGCGTCGTCGGTGCCCCGCGTGGCGATGATGGGGTGTGGCCGGAGATTTATGCGGCCACGGTTGGGGGCGAGTCGATGCTCATAGGGCTCGTCATCTTGTATGTGGCGGTGCAACTTAGACACGTTATCCGGATTTTCAACTTTGGGAACGTGTATGCGGCTCGGGCGGCGCGGCGGTCGGCCTGGACGGGTGGTTTCCTGATTGTGACGTGGTATTGGACTGCGACCACCGCCCTCTCGCTTGTGCAAGCGCTCACGATTGGGTTGTTGCCGGATATCGGTGAGGTTGGGGCAGCGTTAATCGCGGTTTTGCCGGAAGCAGCCGGCTCACCAGGGTTAACGGTCGTGATGGCGATGGTGGGTGGGTTGTCGATGGTGTTCCTGGAGGCGGTGTTTTTCATTCGGCGGGTGCTCCTGTATGTGTATTTGTATGGGATGCCGGTCGGGGTGGCCATCGGGTATGGTAACATCCCGGTGCTCTCTGGGATTGCCCGGCGATTGATCGCGCAGTTCATCCCGTTGGCGGTGTTGCCGCTCCCGGCGGCTGTCCTCTATCGGGGCTATGCCCTCTTGTTCGCTGGGGAGACGCACTTCCCATTGGAAAGTGATTTCCTGCGGTATCTCGTGGTTATCGCCCTTCCCGTGGTGGCGGTGTATGTGACGTGGATGACGTTCCGGTATGCCTGCCCGATTGCCGCCCGCACCATCGCAGCGGGCGGTCGCGGCGCTATCTTCGCCGGCACCGCGGCCACCACCGGCTCACTCACCCTTCCCGCCACCGCCAGCCGCCTCACCACCAACCGAGACACGCCAGCGTCGAACCACGCGAGTGCTCACCGACCGACCGGCCCTCGTGGTGGCCAACAGCCGAGTGGGAATCGAGGAGCGGCAGCACCCGAGGGTGGAAGTACCGGGGATTCTTCTCGTGGTGGGAGTGGGGTGCCGGCGTATCGGCGTTCAGAGAACGATCCAACGTATTACTAACACAATGAATGTGAGTCAACCTTCGGCACGAGGCGTAGTTCTGCGAGGTGTATTGAATTACAGATGACGTCTGATCAGGGGGCGGCTGATCGTCGTATCATGGATCGGCTTGGTGAAGGCACGCGTGTCCCGGTGGTGAATGTCCGGGAAGGCGACCTCGGGGTCCTCGTTGCCTTCCCAATTGTTGGCCTCCTCGTCGGGGCGACACTTGAGGTCCCGTTGCTTACTGGTGTATTGGCTGGTATTGGGGTGTGTTGTGGGGTTGGGGTGGTGTATGCGGCGCCGCAGCACGTGACGGCGTGGCAGTGGCTTCGTGATGTCACCCGGTATCTCCTCTTCCGACCCCGCGTCACGTTTCAGAGTCACGAACGTGATGGCTGTGATGGGACGGGAGCTGGGGCGGGGGCTGGTGGGGTGGTGGCGTATCTGCCTGTTGCGATAGGGGAGTCGACGGAGTCGTTGACGGGTATTAGGCGTGGGTGGCCGGGAGTGGGGGCGGTGGAGCGGTCGGATGGGACGATGGAGGCGTTCCTTGAGGTGATGCCGGCGAATATGGATTTTGCGACTTCGCGGGAATGGGCGGCCGTCCAGCGGGCCGCAGAGTCGTTCGTGAACACGGAGGTGACGTTCCCGGTGACGGTGTTTGCGACAACCCGGCCGTTTCCGGCCGACCAACTCATCCAGCAACTCGAAGCACGACGTGACGAGATGGAGCGCGATGCGCATCCGGCGTTCGACCGCTTGATCGAGGAATACTGCGAGCAGCGACCCCGCGAGTTAACGGATACCCGACAGGTATCGTATTACCTGGGGGTGGAGGTCGACCCGCTGGCGGTGTATCAGCGAGACAGACAGGAGGCCACACCAGGCGAGAAGTTGACACGGTTTCCCGTCATTGGGTTTCTGTTTAATCCGTTTGTGACCCGGCGGGCTGCGTATGCGGAGGCCGAACGGCGCGCGGCGATGTTTGAGGAACTCGAACGGCGTCTCCGGGTGATTCGACGGGAGTTTATCGCGGAGGTGGAAGGCTGGTCGGCCCGACAGCTCACAACGGCGGAACTCATCGCGATGACCGCCGAGTTTTGGACCGGGACCGAATACACCCCCGAGGCAGCCGACCGCCTCCTTCGCGAAGACCCCGTTCTCACACGCCAACTCCGTGGGAATGACCTGGACGATGACTCTGCCGTCGCGGAGAAAATCGAGGATCCAGCGGATGAGTAGCGGGTTTGTCGGCGTGGTGTTTGGCGTTGGGAGTGGGTCGGTGCCGCCGGTCGTCTCGCCAGCCGGACTCTTACTGTACGGCGTTGGGACCGTGTTCATCCTCACATTGGTACAGAAAGGGGTTGCCAAACAGCAACAGATCCAGCAGCCGGCTGTGTGGCCGGGAGACTATTCAGGCGATGGTGAGTGTGCCGGTGAGCCGGGTTCAGGTGAGGTGGCTGGGGTTGGTGGGTGGCATCGGGGTGTGGTGGCGGCTGCGGGGATTGAGTGGGAGACGCGGCGGGCACGGCTGGATGAGGAGTGGGTGACTGGATTGGTCGTGACGGGGTATCCTGATGTCCCGATGGATGGGTATCTGAGCGGGCTGTTTGAGGTAACGGATGTCACCTTCGATGTAACGGCGCGCGTTGTGCCGCGGGATCAACAGCGGGCGCGGGCGACGCTGCAGCGGACGGCCGATGCGTTACAGGCGGATGCAAACCTCGAGCAATCGGTCCGTCGAGCATATCTCAAAGAACGGGCAGCGAACGCTCGGGAGACGTATACGGCAGTAGAAAATGGTCAGCGGGTGTTCGACCAAGAACTGGTCGTCACCGTTCGCGCCGACAGTCAGGACGAGTTGCAGCGGGCGGTCACCGAGATTCGGGGGGCGTTGCGGGAGCATCCGGCGGGCTTGGAGCCGAAGACCGCGGTGTGTCGACAGCGGGAGGCTCTCCAAGCCGCCGCCCCCATCGGCGCAAGCCCCCTTGATCACGACGCGGTCGCACTCGGCGGGGCGGTGGGGGCGTTGTTTGCCTCACCGCATTCTGCGGGGGTGCTTGATGACGGTGGTATTGAGGTGGGGCGGCATATTGAGACGCAGAGTCCGCTGGTGGTGGATCCGTTTGGGCGGGAGGATGGGTATGCGAAGTTCACGGTGGGTGACCCGGGGTCGGGGAAGAGTTTCAGTGCTAAACAACAGTTTCTGCGGACGATCCAGCAAGACCCCGACCGGCTTGGCGTTATTCTGGAGCCGTTGAGTAATTGGGCCGGGGTGGCGCACGCGCTTGACGCCAAGCGGGTCACGGTCGGTGGCACACTCGGGTTGAATCCCCTGGAGATTAAGCCGACGCCACCGGGGGTGTTGGCCGACCGTGGCACGGATGCCAGTCCGTTGAAAGAGCGGCGGGATCGGGTGGTGAGTTTCTTTACCAACTACTTCCATCACCGCAACGTCGAGCTGGGCGATCGACGAACCACGCTTGAGGTCGCGATTGACACTGCCTACGACAACCGGGGGATTACGGCGGATGTCTCGACGCACAGCCGGGCGAGCCCGACGGTCTGTGACGTTCTGGATGTCTTGGCGGGTATTGTGGATGCCCCCGAGGAGTTTGTGGTGCGTGATGCAGCGGAGACCGGGAAGCTTGAGTCGGATGCGGTGTGGCTGTTGGATCAGTTACGGCCGTTCGCGGGGGAGGGCCAGTTTGCGAATTTGGGGCGGGAGAGTGAGTTCGATATCAGGGATGAGCAGGTGGTGTATCTTGATTTACAGCAGTATGGCGGGAGTTTGGGCGGGCATACGAGTCTCCTGATGGAGTTGTTGATCTCGTTGGTGTACGAGCGGGCGAAGGAGACAGACAAGGAAGTGGTGTTTGTGATTGATGAGGCGCGGTATTTGATGCAGGATGCGGCAACGTTGTCGTATCTGGAGACTATCTTCCGGCATCATCGGCATCATGATTTATCCATTCAGTTGATTACGCAGACGGTGGATGAGTTTTTCCAGCATGATATCGCGAAGATGATCCTCGATCAGTGCGCCATCAAACAGTTCCACAAACTCGATGGGATGAACACCTCGATTGCGGAGTCGTTCGGACTGAATGATGCACAAAAACGGTTTATTCAGGAGGCGGTCCCGGGGAGTGAGGAGACGGGGTACGCGCAGGCACTACTCGGGGTCGATGGGGAGTGGCGAGGGATGGAGGTGCATGCGTTGCCGTATGAACAGGCAGTGATCGAAAACAGCCCGCCCGCTGGCGAGTCAGAGGAAGATGGGTCGTAGGAGGCGTCGGGACCGACAACCTGGTTGTCGGGTCGGTCGGTCGGTGTGTCCGTGGGTTGGTTATTCGGAGGGGGTGCTGGCTTCTTCGCTGTCGGGGATGTCGTTGGCTTGGAGGCGGTGTTCGGCTTCGTCGCGGTCGTCGGGGTAGCCGATGTCGAGTCGCCAGCCGTCCATGCGGATGGCGTCGATGGTGCGGCCGGATTGGATGAGGAGGTCGACGGCGTCGGAGAGTTCGTATTCGCCGCGATCGGAGGGTTGGACGAGGTGGCAGGCGTGGAAGATGGCGGGACTGAAGGTGTAGAACCCGGTCATCACGAGGTTCGTTGGGGGGTCGTCGGGTTTTTCGACGACTTCGGTGATTTCGCCGTAGTCGTTGGTGTCACAGACGCCGTAGCGGGAGGCCTCCTCGTAGGGGACTTCTTCGACGAGGAAGGCGGCGTCAGCGCGGTCTTCTCGCTGGCGGTTGAGGACGTCAGCGAGGTTCGCCTCGAAGATGTTGTCGCCAAGCATCAACATGAAGTCATCATCGACCTGCTCTTCGACAGTCAAGAGGGCGTGGGCGAGCCCTTTCGGTTCGCGCTGGTGGGTGTAGGTGATTGGGACGTCGTCGTAGGTGTCGCCGTAGAAGTCGATGATGCGTTCTTTTTTGTAGCCGACGACCACGAGGAGTTCGCTTGCGCCGAGCGCGATGAGGTCATCGAAGCAGTAACTGAGGATGGGTCGGTCGTTGACCTCCACGAGTGCCTTCGGTTTATCCTCGGTGAGCGGGCGGAGGCGGGTGCCCTCGCCAGCGGCGAGTACGACGGCTTGCATAGTCGCCTCTGGATGTGGGGCCGTGAAATCCTTTCGGCTTTCCACGTCTACCGAGACGTGACGTCAGGGCAGGGAGAGGGAACTGTCGGTGGGTCAGTCTGTGAGTTCGTCGGGTGAGACGGCAAGGTATGTGTCGAGGAGGTCTTCGCGGTCTTGGAGGTCGGTGATTGGGCCGTCGTAGACGATTTCGCCGGTGTCGATGACGTAACAGTGGGAGGCGAGCTCAAAGGCGAAGTTCACGTTCTGTTCGGAGAGAAATACCGTGACGTCTTCGTCGACGGCGTCTTTCAGCATCTCGCGGAGGTCGTCGATGATGACGGGGGCGAGGCCCTCGGTTGGTTCATCGAGTAAGAGGAGTGTGGGGTGTTGGACGAGGGCGCGGCCGACGGCGAGCATCTGTTGTTCGCCGCCGCTGAGGTCCCGTCCGCGGTTCGAGCGGAGTGGCTCGAGGATGGGGAACAGCTCATAGATGTCCACGATCGGGCGGGGGTTTGGCGCCAGGCGGTGGGCGAGTGTGAGGTTTTCGTGGACGGTGAGGGTGGGGAAGATGCGGCGGTCTTCGGGCACGACGGTGATGCCTCGTTGGTTGATCTCGTGGGGTGAAAGCCCGACGATGTTTTCGCCGCGATAGGTGATGGTGCCGCGTCGGGGTGGTGTCGTTCCCATGATGGAGCGCATCGTCGTTGTTTTCCCGGCGCCGTTGCGTCCGAGGAGTGCGACGACACGGCCCTCCTGGAGTTCGAGGGAGACGTCGTGGAGGACGTGGCTGTTCCCGTAGTAAGTGTTGATGGTGTCGACGTCGAGCAGTGTCACGTGGTGTCACCTCCGAGGTAGGCCTCGGTGACACGCTGGTCCGTCATGACGTCCTGGGGGTCGCCGTCGGCCAGGACGGCGCCCTCGGTGAGCACAATGATGCGGTCAGAGATGTCTCGGACCACGTCCATGTTGTGTTCGGTCACGACGAATGTCGCATCGGTCTCCCCGTGGAGCTGGTGGACGAGCGCGATGATTTCGTCACGTTCGGACGGATTCATCCCGGCGGTCGGTTCATCAAGGAGGAACACCGTTGGGTCGATCGCCAATGCCAGCGCGATCTCGACGGCCCGGGTTTCGCCGTGGCTGAGCTCCGAACACGGCGTCTCGGCGACCTCGAGGAGGTTCGTCCGCTCAAGGACCGCATCGACCCCGTCGTTAATTGCGGTGTCTGTGGCCGTTCGGGCGCGGACGTCACGGGTGCGGTTGTCATGGGCGATGCGGGCGACCTGGATGTTTTCTCTGACGGTGAGGCCTTCGAAGACGTTCGTGATCTGGTAGGATCGCGACAGGCCGCGGCGTGCGATTTCGTGTGGTGGGGCGCCAGTGATGTCGACGAGGCTGCCGTCTTGGCGAAGCTGGATGGTGCCAGCGGTGGGCGTCATCACGCCGGTGAGGAGGTTGTAGAATGTGGTCTTGCCGGCGCCGTTGGGCCCGATGATGCTTGTGATCTCGCCGTCGTGGATCTCGAGGGAGACGGTGTCGACAGCGGTCAGATCCCCGAACTGCTTCGTTAACCCCTCCGTTTTCAATACGACCGTCATTCGCTCCCACCGCCCTTAGCTGGGTCGTGGCTGTGGGATCGGTGGAGCTTTGCGGCGGTCCACCGCCGGAGGGCTCGATACTGGACGGCGAGTGAGGCTCGGGTGAACGAGGCCGCAGCGTCGATTCCGCCCTGTTGGTATTCGGCGTAGAGATTGTGGAGCCAGCGGGAGAGGATGAGGAGGCCGCCGGCGGCGCCTTGTTTGAAGTAGAGGACGGTGAGGACGATGATGGCGCCGAAGACGAGTTGCCAGTGGGCCTCGAGGAGGGGGAAGCGGCTGATGAGCCAGCGGGCATACAGGAAGATGAATGCGCCGACGATGGGGCCGGC
This sequence comes from uncultured Natronomonas sp., assembly GCA_964609565.1. Lineage (GTDB taxonomy): Archaea > Halobacteriota > Halobacteria > Halobacteriales > Haloarculaceae > Natronomonas. The sequence goes on along the minus strand of CAZSSY010000057.1, from coordinate 9,217 downwards.
GAAGTATGTGGCGCCGCCGATGACGGTGGCCACGACGGGGGTTGCGCTGGTCGTCCAGTGGGAGTGGGCGGGGCTGGCGACGTTGGCGAGCCCGGCGTTGAGGACGCCGGCGATCCCGACGAATAACGCCGAGAGGATGAAGGTGAACCAGCGGTGGGCGGTGACGTCGATGCCGAGGGCTTCCGCGCGGTCGGGGCTTTCCCGGATGGCTTTACAGACCGTTCCGAACGGGGAGTTGACGAGGCGGTAGATGGCATAGATAGAGATGGTGACGGCGGTGAGTGTGATGAGGTAGTACGTTTGGCGGTCGCCGATCCGGAGCTCGATGCCGCCTGCTTCGATCGTGCCGAGGAGGATGAGGAGGCCGTCGGTGCCGTTCGTCAATCCGCGGGGGTCTTGGAGGATGATCGTGTAGATGAGCATTCCGAACGCGAGGGTGATGAGGGCGAAGTAGATTTCTTCGAGGCGGACGCTTAGCCACCCGATGGGGATGGCAATGACGACGACCAGCAGGATGCCAACTATGGCGCCGGTAAGGTAGGTGGCGAGTGGGGCGATGCCGGCGCCGATGGCGTCGGTGATGAGTGGTTGGACGTGCTGGAGGGTGATGGCGAGGCCGTAGGCGCCGGCGGCGTAGAACATGGCGTGGCCGAATGACAGCAGGCCGGTGTACCCGTAGAGGAGGTTGAAGCCGACGGCGAATAGCGCGATGATGAGGAATTCTGTGAGGAGGTAGACTTGGAATGATGGAGCGAACGTCAGCAGGATCAGCGTGAGGATGGCGAGGAGGGTGTATCGTTCGCGGGTCCAGCCGTCTCTGAATACGCGGTGGGTGAGGCGTGTGTTGGTGGTGGGTTGGTCGTCGCGGGTCATTCGCCGAATCCTCCGAAGAGGCCTTCTGGTCGGAATATCAGGACGAGGACCATTGCGAGGAATGGGATGGCGATGGAGCCGGCGGCGATGAATTGCGGGCCGATGCTTTGGAGGAGGCCGATGAGCATCGCGCCGACGAAGGCGCCGGTGAGGGAGCCGAGGCCGCCGATGACAACGACGATGAATGCGTCAATGATGACTTGGTCGCCGAGTGAGGGGCTGACTGATTGGAGTGGTGAGGCGAGGGCGCCGCCGAGGCCGGCGAGGAAGCTCCCGACGAAGAAGACCGCAGTATAGAGTCGGGGGACGTCGACGCCGAGCATGGCGGCCATTTCGCGGTCTGAGGAGGTGCCGCGGACGAGTGCGCCGAAGTAGGTCTTGGTGATGGCCAGCCACAGGGCGACCATGACGATGAAGGCGGCGGCGATGACGAAAAATCGGTAGGCGGCGAAGGTGCTGCCGCCGACGCGGACCGTGAAGTCGAACGCTGCGGGTGGGTCGACGGTATAGGGTTGGGAGCCCCAGATGAAGCGGACGACTTCGTGGATGATGAGGGCGAAGCCGAAGGTGACGATGAGTTGGTCGAGTTCGCTGTCGAGCCGGTCGTACAGCGGGCGGATGGCGCCGATCTCGATGGTGACGCCGATGAGGCCGACGACGATCGCGCCAGCAACCACGGCGAGCCAGAAGTTCTCGATCAGGCTGGTGGTGAAGATGAGGGCGGCGTAGGCGCCGAGCATGTAGAAGGCGCCGTGGGCGAAGTTGAGGACACCTAAGACGCCGAAAATAAGGCTGAGGCCGACGGCAATCAAGAAGAGCCGGCTTCCGAGGCTGAGCCCGATGACGAGGTCCGAGACGCCGATGAACGGTATTAACTCGAGCATGTAGAGCGATGGGGGTTTTGAGTGAATTGTATTGGATTGAGTTGGGTTGGTGTGTGGTGGCTGTCGTGCCTTGGTGGGGTGTGAGTGAAGGTGGCTGGATGGATGGTTGGTGTTAGACGCCGGATGGGAGGTCGGAGTCGGCGAGTGCGTCTTCGAGGTCTTGGGGGGAGGCGTCGTAGACGTTGACGGGGTCGAGGACGTTGCTCTCCCATTCGTCGGAGTAGCTGACGGTGCCCCAGATGCCGGGGACGGTGGCTTGGTTTGTGCGTTCGTTGAATTGGTAGTCGCCGACGGCGCCGGAGTGGTCCATGCCGGTGAATTCATCGACCAGGTCTCCGGGGTCGGTGCTGCCGCTTGCTTCGATGGCTTCTCGGTAGAGGTAGACGGCGCGGTAGGCGCCTTCGGCGTTGTACGTGGGGAGGGTGTCGTATTCGTCGTGGTATCGTTGGCGGAAGTCGTTGTTTGTCTGGGTGTCGGGAGTGAAGGGATCGTAGCGGGTTGAGGCCATTTGGCCTTCGGGGAGTGGGGAGCCGTCGGAGGGGAGGTCGGTGCCCATCCCGACGCTGAAGAGGGTGGTGTCGATTTCGTCGAACCACGCGGTGTCTTCGGCTTGGCTGAGGAACGTTGTCAGGTCTGCCCCCCAAAGCGGGGTGATGACCGCGTCCGGTTCGGCATTGAGGATTGAGTTGATGAACGGCGAGTAGTCGTTTGTCTCAAGGGCGGGGTATTGTTCGGCGATGAATTCGACATCCGCACCGGCGCCCTCGAGGTATGCCTGGAAGTACGCCCATGTCTCATAGCCGAATGCATAGTCGGGGCCGATGGTTGCCCAGTTGGTGGCGTCGAGTTCTTGGGCGACCTGTGCGGCGCCATACACGTTTTGGGCGAGGTTGTTTGAACAGCGGAAGACGTAGTCGTTGCCGACAGAGTTTTCGTGTTCGCCTTCTGGGGAGGTCACGAATGGGGTGGCGGCGTGCGTGACCATGAACGGGACCTCGTTTTGGGCGACCTGTGGGGCGACTGCCTGGGCGACGCCGCTGCTGTCGAGCCCGAAGAGGCCATCAACGCCTTCTTCTTCGAGGAGACTGGTCATCTGGCGGATTGCGGTGTCGGCGTCCGCTTCGGTGTCACGTGAGATGATTTCGACATCTTGTCCGTCGATGCCGCCGTTGTCGTTTATCTCCTGTTCGGCAAGTTGGAACCCGCGTTCGGCCTCGTCGCCGTACAGGGACGCGAATCCGGAGAAGATGTATATCGCGCCGAGTTGGATCGTGTCCCCGTTGCCGCCAAGACAGCCGGCCATGCTGGTTGCGCCGACGCCGACGGCGGTGGTCTTGAGGAACGTCCGGCGGTTGACGCCACTGTCGGTTGGTCGAGTCGATGCAGTCGGTTGTGTGGTATTCTCGCCCGTGGTATCGAAACCCATGGCACGACCGTTCGCCGACAAATGTAATAAAGTCCACGTCTATCACGGGGAAGTTGGTCCACTCACATCAATTACAGAGCAAACGGAATCGTCATCCTGTTCGTTAACGTGTCATTGCCGAATCAAATCCACCCCTGTGGCATGAAGATAATAGCTTAATGGGAGCCATCTGGATTGGTCGGCCCGTGGACAGGAAGTCCTGATAATAGCGATACGTTCAATTCCAAGCGTACTCGTGAGCGTGCCATTGATGGTTTCCAGACGGGGATAGGTAGAGGTTGGTCGTATCCCTCACCGGATATCATCAGATTTCTTATATTCCAACGTAAAAACACGGGGATACACCCGTTCTGTTGGTATCAATACAGAGAGCGGTAGTACCGGAAATCAGGGGTGGCCGTATGCTAGTTGACCGAGACGAACCGTGTCCCCGGTGTGGCTGTCTCTCAATAAGGTTGGATGGTGAGTGCCCGCGGTGTCGAAACCAAGGATGGGACAATGACGGGCCTCTGGACAGAGATTCACAAAGCGCGATTCGATTCGAAGATACGTTACGCTGAGACGATATCGTGTGCAGACTGCGGCGCGGAGTTTCCATGCCGTAACAAACGGGAGAATCAGCGTCTCAAGGGGGTTGTCCGCATTGTGCGTGGCTCGAAGACAGGGGGAAAATGACTGATAAAGAGCCGTCCAATAAACATGGCACAAACCTTCGCGGGGAGACGCCAATGCAGGTGTTTGGAATCTCGATAACAGAAGCGTTCGCGCCCTTGCTTCGTGATGCGGTTCATGGCCGAGAAATCTCGGAGGAAGAAGTCCTCAAAAGACCTGAACACCAACTTGAGGGACGGGGTTCGACGTTACAGATACGGATACTGATCGATCTGGGAGGAAGCAATGACCGTTCTCACAGCCGAGATGCTCACAGAGACGCATCCAGTCCTCCCATATGGTTGGCGGAAAGACATGCACACAATTAAGAAACAAGGCGGGCCCTGGAAGTGTCCATCGTGTAACGGCCCGAGTTATCTGGTTTACAGGTGTAGTTCTAGTGGCCGGGATTTGTGTGATGAGGGGAACCGGGAGGTCGCTTTAGGCGTATGACGGGCGTTGAAGTCTTGAAAGTTGTTCGAACCACCCTGAAAACCGTTGATTCCGGCCAGTCAACGGATGACCCTGTGCATCGGCACGAACAATACTGGTCGCTTGATGGAGAATTGCGAGATGGAGGTGTGCGATGAGTAGAGCTTTGTATAGCGATGATCGCGACCGCGCCGACCGGAAACGCAGGGAACTCCTGAAGACACGATCAACGGGCGGCTGGTACCAAGAATACGGCCCAATCGGTAGTGTTATCTACTCTGAGTGGACGTGCCGATGGTGTACAAACACATTTAGGGACCCGTGTGTGACACGAGTTGCCTTTCATAAGCTGGATTACTCGTCACGCCCGGTAACCGGTCAACAAGCACTGGACGCCTATGACGGAGGGGGAGATTCATGACGGATGAATTATCGCTCCCAAATCAACACAGACTTCGACACCCTGACGACGACCATGTGTTCGCCCCACCGCCGGCGCGTGGGTTCTCGCCGAGGAATCTGACTCGAGCTCGCCGCATCAACCCGGTATCGTCGATCCCTCTTTCTGTGTAGCTCTCGACAGTCATATCCCCGCCCTGTAACGGCGGCCTCAAACTCGCAGGGGACTTCACCGTAAACATGTTATTCCCGGCTGACTGGTCGAGGGCATCCCAATTGCCATCGCTGTATATGATTTGGGACGTGTCGTCGGCGTGATCTCGAAGCTCCCGGACCCTGTTTTGTTGATAACCTTCACATGTCCACGCCACTCCACTGTCAGGCGGTCGTGCGTCGCTATTACGTTCGAGACGGCGAGGGCCTCGGTCTCGCGAATCTTATTTCCGATCGTCCAACCAGACTCCAAAAAGGCCTGAATAGATGGTTCGACGACACTCGCCATTTCGACGCTCATGGAGATCGTCTGCGGCCCAGCGACCCGGACCGAAGGACTGGGGTTAAAAGTACTCGCCGTCTCCACGCTTGCTCCGATAGTCGGGTTCACGCCAACCGCCGGTTCGACAGCCGAGAGTACCGCGACCGACGCGCCGATCGTTGGATTCACCCCAACCGCTGGCTCGACCGTGTTCACTGTTTCAACCGACGCGCCGAAGACCTGGTCGAAAATCAGATCAATACCCGGCTCGGCCGCCTGTAGCGTCTCGACTGACGCGTTGATGAACTCCTCCCGGAATAACGTGATAGTTGGTTCAACCGCAGAGGGCTTCGACCGATGCGTTAATTGTCCGGTCTATCTCCAAGTCAACTCCTGGCTCGACGGTCATCGCCGTTTCAACACTCACCGAGATGACGAACCCCGACGTGACAACTGGACTTGGTTCAACCGTAGACAGCGGTTCAACTGACGCGTTAATAGTTTGATCTTCTTGGACTTGATCAATCCCGAAACTCAAATCTTGGTTGTAACTACTATTTAAATCGTGTTCGGCTTCGATGGTGGGTTCAGAAACCATTCGTCATATTCTATTCCTGTTTTTGCGAGACTTGGGCACCGAGTCTATCATCGCTCGAACCCCTCTCGTGTAATGACGGTCCGTCCCAGAAGTGAGATGTACTGCCCCCGTCCGAGGTCGCTGAATCCCGCTTTTTCTATTCCGTGCTGGGAGGCAGTATTTGAGGTATCTGTCTCGATGAACACGCGGTCCAGCCCTTCCGAGCCGATCAGTTCTGCGGTCAAATCGACCAGCATCGACGGGTAGATGCCCCGCCCGCGTTCCGACTCCTTAACCCGACAATAGTGGATCAGTGCGGTGTTTTCCCGAATCGAGAAGTAGCCCTTAGCGGTGTTCTCGCCGTCTCTGGCAACGATTGCCCAGGCATGACCGACAACACCTTCGTTCTCGACTGCTAAAACGCCGATGTCACCTCGGTCAAGAAAATCCTCGAACGTCTCGATGTACGATTCGTCGCGGAAGTCAGCAATCCCGTCGACAGTTGCCTCCGTAACGGGTTCGACGTCCACGTCGGGGTGGTCGAAAGAGGCGTTGTCCAGTCGTTCACTCGTTGCATAGACACGCTTCGTGTCGGCCGAGACGGGGAGGCTAACGGGCAGCATGGTTCGGCTTGAGTGAGTGGTCGCAGTCATTATTAATTTCATCCCGTTGGTGCGGTCTCGAACCCATCTCCGATACCGACGAAGTCCCACTGCTGAGTCGTCGCAGCGAATGATTCCGCGCCGACGTATCCCGTCGCCGTTATCGGGTCGGTGTCTGTCTCCTCGATGTCCCACGAGGAGGGTTCGGAGTTTCCATCCTGCCAGTAGCGGGCTTTGAGGTCCACGTCAGACCCGTTATCGACCGTGCCGAACCGAATCCAAACCATATCCGTCGTCGTGCTAATCGACGCCGTTGCGAACTCGGTGAACGACCCGTCGCCGTATTTCCCGACTTGAAGTTCGTTGCCGCCTTGAGCGATCTGGGCGAAGTACCCTGTCTCCGTGCTGGAACTCTCCTGCCCGCGGCGAGTACGACTGCTTGCAAGTAGGAGCAACCGAGTTTGTCTCTGAAATATTTTCGGGGTTACCGAAAGCTTTCGTTACGACAATAGAGGGATTTGAACCGGGATGTTCGCTTCGACGGTCGACCTGAATTTACTCGAAATGGCGAGAAGGACGGCGAAGTAGACCCCCGCACCGAGTACAACTAATATCACAACGATAAGCGCATTATGCTGAAGAACGTTGTTTGTCTCGATAATATTACGAACACCGGCAACGATGCCGGTCATCAACAGCGCGGCAGCCAATTGACGCGATACTTCACCGAAGGGGATGGAAAATTCGATGTGTTGTCGAAGTAGCACGTACGAGACGGATAAACCGAGAAGTGCCGTGAGAGCTGTCGCAATAGCTGCACCGACCCAGCCGATCCAAAGAATCAGGGCTACGTTCAGAGTTAGATTAGTGGCTATGAAGAGCGCATTTATTCGGAATGCAACGTCCGGTCGATCGATTCCACGTAGCACATTTATCAGTTGAGATTGGTATCCGTATATCAGGGTTGCGAGAATCAAGAAAATAAGGACTTCCGTACCCTGGGTGAATTCCTCACCGTAGATGAGAAGAAGTCGATCCGCTAAGATCATTCCTCCAAACAGGCCCGGGATAGCAAAAAGGCCTGCAAAATCCAATGAATCCGTTACTAGAGAGGATATGTGTTCGTCGTTTTGTTCTGCATCTGCTCGGCTCAGTTCGGGGAAGAGGGTCTTACTCACCGCGTTTCCAAATAATGTAAGGAACGTGGCGATCGACCAGACGACGGAATAGACACCGACGAGTGACGATGAGACCAGTGCTCCAAGGACTACTATATCGACGTCGTTGAATGCCCGATAGCGCAATCCACCTAGCCAGGAGTACTTCGCAAAATCGAACAGGCTTCGAAAGTGGTCCTTGTCCGGCCAGGAGATTCTGACTGATAAGAACCAGACACCGATAACACCAACCAGCAGGGCTGACAATGCATAGCCGTATATCAGGCCAGCAAGCTGGAGGCCAAAAAGAACGAGAGCTATTTGAAGAACGCTTCTGGTCGTTATCTGAACCGGGGACAGTATCCCGGATATATGGACGAGTCGTTCACCCCGGAGTCCGGCATCGATGTAGGCTTGGAACAAACCAACAAGCAAGAGCAGGACAACAAACCCAGATGCCTGGACCCCGACATAAACGTTAATGAGATCACTGAATACCACTACAACTACTGAAAGGATGATGCCGAACGTAGCAATGATTACCACTCCTGCTGTGAAGTATTTCGATGGCTCCGTGCCCTCACTAATCCGTTTGACAACGGCTGAGGAAAAGCCAAGCCTTCCAGCAAGTTTTAGCCATGCTACTAAAGCGAGAATGATTGCATAGTAACCGAGAACTTCAGCACCAAGGATGCGGGCAAAATAGATTGTGGCGATAAACCCGAGTGCTGACCCAACAAGATTCGAAAGAAATACTAAAATTGAAGTTTGACCAATTCTCATCAATCAATCAGATTCCTTTTGCCGGATGTCATCCAATTCAAAATCAAACTATACAAATTTGATAATTTGGCGATTTTTACCTGCAGTGGAATCTGAACTAGACTATTAAATATGTATTGGCAAAGCAAGAGTAACTCATATTGAACTTTTCTTCTTTGCAACAACGAATGAACCCATGATTTTACATTTTATTCTTCCTAGTAAATTTTTAGCAATACATTTTAAAATCGGTTCAATTGACTTTGCATCTCTTTCTGAATAGTAAGTACCAAGCTCGTCCTTGTCTATTCTATGAAGGTTCATATCATTTTGTTGGATATTCTGAATAGCATTGGCCAGCATTGGTACCTGACTCTCCCTTAGCCGCTTCTTTACTTCATCCCATGTATAACAATTACTGATATCAACTTCTTCGTATCTCAAGATTGCCCCACCATCAATTGTGTCATTTAGTTTCTGAAGAGTAAGACCACCTTTTTCTTCATCATTAATAAATTCCCAATAACCAGGTGCCCAGCCCCGATAGCGCCGGATGTCACCTGGGTGAAAGCTAATAACCCCATATTTTGGAGCAGCAAGGATATCCCCTTCTAGTAATCCAAATCCAAATCTTACCACAAGATCACAGTTGGCTTGTATTTCATCAACGACTTCATCAGAGAATTGATTCCATTTGCCTTTTGAAATAGGCTTCGTATTTATCTTCCTTGAATCTTTTAAAGCAGATATATTATCAATAGGTACTTCTTCATAAATATCATAACTAGTATCATCGCAAAGAATTCGTGATGATATCTTCCGTTCAAAGATGATCAAACTCCATAACCCGTGACTGCGCCAAAGATTCCAAACTTTCTTCGTCAGTATACCGAACGTCGATTCATGTTCCCCATTTGATAAATTTAAAGGGCCATCATTAGACTCAGAATTGATGATTACGAGGGGGATATTTACGTCT
>CAZSSY010000056.1:17178-21333 GCA_964609565.1 uncultured Natronomonas sp. | reverse complement strand
GAAGGGATCTACTTCGATGGCTCCTCCATCGAAGGCTTCGTCCGCATCCAAGAATCCGATATGCGGCTGATTCCAGACCCCCAGACCTTTGCCGTCTTGCCGTGGCGTGACCGTGAAGAAGGAGCTTCCGCCCGCATTATTTCTGATGTCTACAATACAACCACCGGTGAACCGTTCGAAGGGGATCCACGCTATGTCCTCAAACAAGCTCTCCAACGCGCCCACGACATGGGCTACACCGTCAATGCGGGGCCAGAACCAGAATTCTTCCTCTTCGAAGAAGACGAAGACGGCCGCGCAACCACCGAGTTTTCTGACAATGGTGGGTACTTCGATCTCGCGCCGAAAGACCTCGCCAGCGACGTCCGCCGCGACATCATCTACGGCCTCGAAGAAATGGGCTTCGAAATCGAAGCCAGCCACCACGAAGTCGCCAGAGGACAACACGAAATCAATTTTGAATATGATGATGCTTTGACGACGGCCGACAACGTCGCGACGTTTCGAACCGTGGTCCGCGCCATTGCTGCCCAACATGATTTGCATGCGACGTTCATGCCGAAACCCATCCCCAAAATCAACGGCTCCGGCATGCACACCCACCTCTCGTTGTTCACCGAAGATGGCGAAAACGCGTTTTATGACGAGGCGGATGAGTTTAATCTCTCGGAGACCGCCCGGTCGTTCCTCGCCGGCATCCTCGAGCACGCCCCCGCCATCACCGCCATCGCCAACCCCACCGTCAACAGCTACAAACGCCTCGTCCCCGGCTACGAAGCCCCCGTCTACGTCGCCTGGTCGGACGTCAATCGCTCCGCGCTGGTTCGCAAACCGGCGGCCCGGACACCGGCAGCGTCACGGATTGAGTTGCGGTCGCCAGACCCCTCGTGTAACCCGTATCTCGCCTTCGCCGCCATGATCCACGCCGGCCTCGACGGCATCCAAACCAGCCAACCCTGCCCCGACCCCGTCCGCGAAAACATCTACGAATTCGACGAAGCCAAACGCCACGAATACGGCATCACCACCCTCCCGAGTAATCTGGGCGAAGCGATTGATGCACTCAAACAAGACGATGTTATTCTCGATGCGTTAGGGGATCATATCGCAGAGAAATTCATTGAAGCCAAAACCCAAGAGTTTGAAGAATATTTGATCGACGTCTCGGAGTGGGAATTGGACCGATATTTGGAGACGTTTTGATGAAGTATCGAAGACCACCGAAACCTGAGTAGGCAAAGAACAGTCCCGATATCCGGTCGAATGACCGAGTTCCGTTATCTCTCCCACTGCTTTTTCGGCTATTATGCCTGAGGGAGGTACGATTGACTGCCATGACTCGAATCGGTGTCAGTTTCTGTGTGCGTGACACGCCGGATGATAGCTGGTATTCATGTGAGAATGAATCGATGGATTCGAAATCCGTACCGTTCCACGGACGGGTAGTGGGACTGGTTCAATGGTGTGGGGTGGTGTCGTGGCTGTCATCTGGCACTAGGGAGATGTGAAGGTGTCTGTGGAATCGTCAGGGGCTTGCCAGGCTGATGATCCGTCTCCACCCCCCGTTTTGTACACGCCACGGGCAGTTGCGATCTTGGTACCATCGTCGTCTGTCACATCAACGGCAACGGTTGCGACGTTTTCCCCGTTGCGGAGGACTTCTGCTTCAGCGTAGAGTGCAGAGCCGACGGCGGGGGCGAGATAATCAATCCGCATGTCGATCGTTGGAGTGACTGAATGGTTGAGTGACACCACAGCTGCCCCCGCAACAGTATCTGCGAGACTGTACGTGACACCACCATGGACGATTTGTTGGTCTGGATGTGATGAGTGCTCTGGGGCAAGTTCGAGGTGGCCGGCTGCAGTCCCGTTTTCGGCCGAGGTGATTTCAAGTCCGAGGTGATTATTAAATGGAATGTGTCCAAAAAGCGATGGTACATCCATAGGGTGATTCGAACGGCAGGTGCCAAAAGTATCCCGTCATTGGTTCCTGGGAGGCTGACTAGTCATTATGAAGGTGAGTTGCTCTGACGTTCCGTGATGAATTGAGGAGGGCGTAACGCCCAACATCCCTGCCTGTGAGTTCGGGGATATGTTCGACGAGATTATGCAAAAGTTTGAGGACAGCCCTAGTCAGCAGGCTGTCATTCGGCTTTTGTTGGAACGGGGATTTTCTGTCAATGATGATGGACGGGTTGTCTCTGGTGGCATTGAGATTCCGAACACGGGGGTGGCTCGTGAAATCGATGTCGACCGACGGGTTGTTGATGCGACGACGGATGCCATTCTTGCAGACAGTGAACTTCGACGGATATTTCAGAATATTTCAGCTATCCCGTCACTCATGGATTTGGCGCCTGTGCTTGATTTAACCGTTCTCACGGTGCGTGTGACGGATGCGGATCAGCCAGGGATTGTGGCGAAAGTAACTGGTCGTATTGCCGATGCTGGAATTTCGATCCGGCAGACGATTACGGAAGACCCGGAGTTTACGGATGAGCCGAAGCTCTACATTATCACTGGTATGGCGTTGTCGGGGGAACTGATAAACGAGATCAGAGATTTTGAGTTTGTTAGGAAGATAGAACTCGAGTAAGGTACTCCCACGGCTAACGTCAGGGGGTGACGCCCGCTTTTCGCTCGATTGGGCGGTGGGTGTGAGAGGCGTAGGGGGAGGTGTTGTGTTGCTGGTTGCTGAAGACGAGTTAGTTCTTCCGAGGGTCGGATTCGCCGGCTGTTTCTTCCTCGGGGATTGGTGGGTGGCCCTCGACGGCTTCGGCGATTTCGGTATCCTTTGGAGTGTCGACGTGCCATCGATCGACTGACTTTTCGTAGTCTGCGAGTTTATTTGACACCCGGATTTTCAGGTCATCGTCGTTGATATTGATCTCGAAGATATAATCGTCTGTATCGGCTCGGTTGAGATTTGCACTCACGAGATCGTTATCGAAGTAGTATGGCGACATTTGTGTCATCACATTGCGGTAGACGCTTCCCTCGACCTTGCGGAGAGCGCGGCGGGTGGCTGAATCGGCAGCCCGTGCCACATAGTTGATGGACTCGCGCCATTCATCAACAGCTTCGCTCGGATCTTCCAGGTTTTCGTACGAATCGGCGAGTTTTTCACCGGCTGTTTTGATATCTTCATCTGGATCTTTGCCTGCTTTTTCTCCTTCACCTTCATCGATACTGGCTTGTTCGGCTGTCTTCTCATTGACGTCTTCGCCGAGGCGTTCGTCGGCTTTTGGTCGCCACTCGTCCCATTCGTCAAGGGCGTCATCGTCGATTGGTTGGTTTTCTGCTGCGATATCGAGTAGGGCACGGGTGATTCGTTCGCCATGCTCGACGACGTCTCCCCAGCTACCGCGGACCTTGAATCCAGAGACGCTCTCCTCGATTTCCATTGAACCCTGGTATGGCCGCGGCGGCCTTACATCTTGTCGATGTGTCTGGCTGTGAACTGTACTTTGGTTGCATTTAAGCACGGTGGGGCCCGGTATTCGATATGCCAATCGAGGACCGGGGTGACGCTCACGTTATTACCCATGCGCTTGCGAAACACACGTTGTCGGAACTTCGGTCGGACGAGACGGATCAGGTGGCGTTCCGGAATGGCCTCGTTGAATTGGGACGGCTCTGTGGATTCGAAATTATCGATGGCATGATGGAGACGGAATATGTATCGATTACAACTCCGTTGGCTGAGACGACTGGTGAGGTCGTCAAGGGGCTGGGTGATGTTGTGATTGTCAACGTTCTCCGGGCGGCTACGCCGTTTGTTGAAGGCTTGGTGGAGGCGTTTCCTCACGCCAGACAGGGAGTGATTTCGGCTGGGCGTGATGAAGAGGCGGGGATGAACGAGGCAGGGGAATTCCCTATTACAGTTGATTATGTGAAATTACCAACAATACATTCTGATGATACAGTGATCGTGGCTGACCCGATGCTTGCGACGGGGAGTACGATGGTTGAAGTATTGGGCGAAGTCGTACAAAAGGGTCATGCCGAGCGGTTAGTGGTATTGTCGGCAGTGTGTGCCCCTCCAGGACTTGTCAGAGTGGATGAGGCGTTCCCGCAAGCAGATGTGTTGACGGTGAGTATCGATGAGCGGCTTGATGATGACGGCTATATCGTGCCTGGGGTTGGGGATGCAGG
>CAZSSY010000056.1:0-17078 GCA_964609565.1 uncultured Natronomonas sp. | reverse complement strand
CTGTCAGACGCTGTCAGAGAGGTCAACGCGATCACTCGTCGCACTCCGCAGACGGTCACGGAGAGAAGCTGCGTCAGCAACCGGAACGTGGACCGTGAATGTCACGGACTCCTCATAAGTAGCTTCAAAAGCAACCGCTTCGCTTTCAAGGATATTTCGGACGGTACCAGAATCAGGATACGAGGCAGTGACGACAACCCGTTCATGCGGTTGTTCTTCGATCACCCGTCCCGCAGCAACAGCATCTTTCGTGGCCTGAGTATATGCACGCACCAACCCGCCCACCCCCAGTTCAGTCCCTCCAAAATAGCGAGTGATAACAACCGCGACATTTTCTAATTCCTTCCCTTGCAGCACACCAAGTGCAGGCCGACCAGCACTCCCAGAGGGTTCCCCGTCATCCGCCGCATATTCTCGGAATGGATCGGCCCGAACCCGATATGCAAAAACATGATGCGTTGCATCTGGGTGGTCTGTCTCCACACTCGATTTGAAGGCTTCGGCGTCGTCAACACTCCCAACGGGGGCAGCCTGACTCAGAAACTCCGAGCCGTGAAGTCGGAGCTGTGCCGAGCCGCCGTGAGCAAGCGTCCGATAACTCCCTGACTCAGCCACATCCCCTGTCAGGCAGCCGCGTGCTTACGAGTTTCGAGACACCCACGAGGTATTTGAGACGCGCAGCCAACAGAGAACCATGCGATCGACGGGTGATCAGACCTTCGATGATCTCCTTGGCGGAGGCATCCCAGAATCAGGAACATTGCTCTTACTCGGTGAATCCGGAAGCGGGAAAAGCCGGCTGGCAACAGCATTCCTCAATGAACCCGGCGACGGCCTCTATCTGACAGCCGATCAACCACCCACGAGCGTGGGTCGAGGCCTACCGCTTCCGGATGACATCGATCGGGCCGCCGTTGAGTGGATTGACGATGAACTCGTCGCCCAGCATGCTGACAACGGTGCGAGGACAAACATCACTGCAATCCCCGATAGGGATGCTGCCAGCCGAGTTGTCGTAGACGGAGTGGACGCACTTGCCGACCGCTACGGTGGATGGCCAGCAGTAGTTGATTTCATCGCTCGCCTTGAAGAATCCGGAGCTGCTTGTATTATCACCGGGACGCAACCAGATGACTCACTGATTCGTCATGCCACTATTGTTGTTGAATGTTGGCAGGAAGCCATCGGTGGTGATTACCAGTCATTCTGTCGTGTTCGCCAGCACCGAACCGCTCCCCACGATGGGCGACGGCACAGAGTAGCGCTCACAGCTGACGGTGCCGAAGTCGTCGCTCGTGAACGAGCTGGAAGTGCGCCTCGGCTGGCGACCGACATCGACGAATTCGATACGCTCACCGGCGGTGGATTTACTCGAGGAGGTACCACTGTTTTCGAACACGATGGGAATGCCCATCATTGGCCGTTCACGGCATCTGTCTGTGCCCATGTCATTGATCGCGGTGCAACGGTCGTCTGCATCACCGCGCCAGGGATTGTGACCTCACGTATGAATGAGTATGTGGAAGAGCGAATCGGGGATGTCCACACACTCATGGAGGCAGATTCCCTGTATGTTGTCGACCCTATTAGTCAAGCGCCGGATACAATGACACGCGCAGCGCTGCCATCGGATAACGTCATTGTGCAGGCTGAGGTCGGAAGTATCCAGGAAGCTATTCGATCGTTAGTGAATGATCTCGCTGGACAACCCGTGTTAGCTATCCTGGAAATAACGTCACTGCTTCACCTTGTCGAAGAGGACCAAGCCAGACAGCTCTTCTATTGGGCCAGTGCCAATGTATTAGCGATGGAAGGACTCTCACTCGTCCTCGCTGTGGATCGAAAAGTGGCCGGCGACCAACTTACGGCGTTCTTTTCCGGGAGTGCCGAACAAGTCTTTCGAACGTGGCAGGCTGACGATGGAATCCAGTATCTCGCCGTAGAAAAATCGCCAGATGGGTCCCCTGGCCACAGCCGGGCCGTCGAACCGATTGACGAGCCACCGTACGTTCGGCTTCGCTAATCATGTCCGACGGGTCTTTATAGGGCGGGACAGCATACCGCTCCCCAATGGATGCGGCGACGGTTGTGACATTCGTGGCCGCCGGGGGCGCAAGTCTGTTTATGGCCTGGGCCATTGGCGCCGGCTCATCCGGGTCAACTCCATTTGCCCCAGCGGTCGGCGCAAATGCAATTTCTGTGATGCGAGCGGGCTTCTTCGTCGGTATCCTGGGGTTACTTGGCGCGACACTGCAGGGAGCAAACGTCACAGAAGCCGTTGGCCGACAGCTCATAGTGGGAACGAGTCTCTCACCGATCGCCGCAATCGTTGCGCTCACAGTAGCCGCCGGCCTGGTTGCCCTCGGCATTTTCAGTGGCTACCCAATCGCGACAGCATTCACCGTGACAGGCGCCGTCGTTGGCGCTGGATTGGCAATGGGTGGAGACCCTGCCTGGGCAAAATACATCGAAATCCTGGGTGTATGGATACTGACACCAGTCCTTGGCGGAGGTGCCGCCTATGGAACTGCAAAACTCCTCCGGCATGATGCGGTGACCGAGTTCATTGCGATACCGGGCCTTGCTGGAATTGTGGTCGTGATCTGTACCAATATCGAATTCGTACGCTTGGGCGAGCCGGGAACCGCCGAAAGCATTGCCGGTGTTGTCTCTGCGACCACGGGTGGTCGTGTAGTGGTCACTCTTGTGATTGCAGCGGCCGGGAGCCTCATCCTCGCAGCTGACATGCGAGCCGATAGAACGGCTGCACAACGGCACTTCCTGTTGGCATTAGGTGCGCTTGTCGCCTTTTCCGCCGGCGGGAGTCAAGTGGGATTAGCCCTTGGACCATTGTTACCTCTGTTCGATACCACTAGCCTTGCTGTTCCGCTCGTTGCTCTCTTGTTTGGTGGGGGACTCGGTCTTCTCATTGGGTCGTGGACCGCCGCGCCTCGTATGATTAAAGCTATTTCACAGGATTACTCGTCACTTGGACCCCGGCGCTCTATTGCGGCGCTGATCCCGTCGTTCGTGATTGCCCAAATCGCGATCTATCTCGGTGTTCCAATTTCTTTTAATGAAATAATTGTTTCAGCGGTGGTGGGGGCAGGCGCGGCGGCAGGTGCAGGCGGAGTGAGTGAGGGGAAAATGGGGTATACGATTCTTGCGTGGATCGGGTCGCTCATTGGCGCTGGCATTGTGAGTTATGGGCTGTATACGATTATGACCAGTCTGTGAACCACTTCGGGAACAAGTCCCAAGGCACGCCTGTTCAGCTTGGAGAGTCGTCCTCTGGGTGTTCCGGCACCTGCTGTTCATCGTAGGCGGCGGTTCGAACAATCCGAGCTTTCAGAATACGGGTGTTCTCAACGTGTTCGACGTATATCTCCAGCCCGTTGTATTCGATGGTTTCTCCCTCTTCGACCAAGCGTCCCGCTCGGTTAAAAATGAAGCCAGCGATGGTTTCGAATTCTTCGCCTTCGGGGATATTGATATCAAGCGCTTCGTTGACTTCATCAATGTTTAATTCGCCTTTGACGATCGCTGTTTGGTCATTGATGAATTCAATTGGCTCTTCCTCACCGGCCTGTAGGATCTCGCCAACGATTTCCTCGGTGATGTCTTCCATCGTCACGAGGCCTTCAGTTGTCCCGAATTCATCGATCACGATGACCATATGCATCCGGTTTTCCCGCATATCGGCCAACAAATCATCGACATTTTTCGACTCCGGGACGTGCAGTGTTTCCTCGATGAGATCCTCCAGGTCTACTTCGTCGGATTCGCCGTATGTATAATCGCGAATAAGATCAGAGAGGTGGACAATGCCCAGTACATTGTCAAGGCTATCATCGTATACCGGGAGCCGAGTATGGCTCGATTGGACACACGTTTGGATGGCGTCATCGATAGTCGCGTCCTTCGAGACAGCTTCCATGTCGAGTCGCGGCGTCATGATCTCTTTGGCAATTGTATTGGTGAACCGGAAAATACGCTGGAGCATCTCCCGTTCGTCTTCTTCGAGAACGCCTGCTCGTTCTCCCGTCTCAATGATATCCCGAATCTCTTCTCTCGTCACATAGGTCGACTCGATTGAGGACTGTCCGCCGGTAAGCCGATTGACTTGTCGAGTGAGATAATCGAATGTGACGACTAGCGGCAGGAGGATGAATTCCGCGATTTTCAGCGGGCGGGCGATCCTGAGTGCCCACGATTCGGCGTGCTCTACAGCGTATGATTTTGGCGCGCTCTCACCGAACAATAAAACAAGTGCTGTGATGCCAAACGTTGCAATAAACACCGCCAGAGATTGGCGGATATAGAGCGCGAGGAGGCCAGTGGCGATCGACGACATGGCAATGTTAACCACGTTATTCCCAACGAGAATTGTGACAAGAAGCCGGTGAGGGTCATCCTTGAGATCTTTCAGCGTTCTCGCGCCCCCGATGCCGTCGGCGATAAGGGCCTCGACACGATGCGGAGGTAACGAGAACATCGCGATTTCAGATGACGAGAAAAAGGCTGATAGGATTAAGAGTATCAACACGGTTGCTCCGCCTAAAAGAGCAATGGTCAAATCGCTAACCGGTAAATCGGCAGTCTCCGGAGCCATCTGCAACGTAGCGGCAACAAACCACACGGACATACCCATCTGGACGTGCGCTTTTCTGTGCGCCCAGGATTAAGACTTGCCATGAATACAATCCACCGAATAGTGTGGGCAAGCCGTCTGCAAGACAGCGTGTGCACCGCGGCTGCCCGTCGGCGATAGCCTTAGGCGTCCGGCTACCATTGGCAACGATATGAAGGAGGCACCTGACATCACGCTATATCGATTACAAGCATGCCCTTTCTGTGAACGCGTGGTGCGAGTCCTCACGGAACTCGATCTCCCGTATCACTCTCGGTTCGTTGAAGCTCGTCACTCTCGTCGCAATATCGTGAAGCGAAAAACCGGCGCCCGCACTGTCCCCGCGATTGTTGACGAACGAACAGGCGTCACGATGAGTGAGAGTGCAAATATTGTCCAGTATCTAGAATCCACCTATGGATCCACACAGCCCGAGACCGAGGCCGTCCCAACACAGACCGTATCCAGTGACAGCACGACGTGAACACCCATACACTACAGTGACGAGCCTTACAACCGCGGTTTCCAGTCGACGATTGATGGGAAATTGGGTTCGACCAGTCACATCGCAGACGCCACCCGTGGCAGCGTTCGAATCAAAGCAATCCGTACACTCCTATCCACGCCATCACCACAATACCTCATGAAGCAACACCAATCTCAATTCCAGTACGACACGGCACTCGGCTCTTGGAAGAACCGTCCCGGCGTCCTCATAGCACCTGAAAAGATCCGGAGGTATTGTACCTTGGTATGACTCTGGAATTCGATGTTGTTGACCTGGGACCGGCGGATCCCCCGGACGAAGGCGAGCAGGCACCGGACTTTACCCGACCGCTCGTCAACGCGGAATATTGGGAAGACACGTCGCTTGCTGAATTAACCGATGCAAGCCCGGTTGTGTTGGTATTCCACACGATGGACGGGGATTTTCCCGCGACATATATCTGGCAAACGATCGATGAACGGGCCTGGACCGAGCACGATATCGAGGTGGTCGGTCTCTCTATTTCATCTCCCTATGAGCATTCTCGATTCATCGACGAGTGGGATCTCACCGATTGCCAGTTATTTTCGGATCCACACAACGATGTTGCGGCGGCCTACGGAATCAGTCATGAACTCGATGGCATGGCCGGCATTGCTGAACCACGGCCAGCGGTCTTTCTTATCGACACAGACCAGACGATCACGGCAAGATGGGTGGCGACTCAATGGCCGGAGTTCCCGCCGTATGACGAACTCGAAGCAGCGATCGAGGATCTGTCCAGATGAAAACGCACTCGCCACAAGTGACGTCACGAAGGGGGTGGTGAGATGGGCGACCACGAGAAGTTAACCGATGCGGTTGCTGCAATTCGTCGCGGTGACCTGGTGGTGTTTCCGACTGAAACAGTCTACGGGCTTGGAGCTGATGCACTCAATCCGGAGGCGGTTGGGCGTGTGTTCGAGGCTAAAGGACGGTCACGAAGTAAGCCTCTCTCGATGGCGCTTCCGGAGGTGGCGGTGGCCATTGATTACACGCGGGTTTCCGAACGGGAACAGGCATTCATGGAGGAATTTCTCCCCGGACCAGTCACCGTGCTTCTCGAACGAACGGACCGTGTACCCGATATATTAGTCGCCGGGACGGATCGAGTCGGGATTCGTGTCCCGGATCACGAACTCAGTCGCGAACTCGTGCGACGGACGGGGCCAATTACAGCCACGAGCGCTAATCGAAGTGGTCGCCCAAGCGTCAGACGTGCTGATGGGCTAGCGCCTTCGATCCGGGAACAGGCCGTCGTCATAGATGATGGCGAGACGAATGGCATCGAGAGTACGGTGGTCAATGTGGAGGACAACGAAATCATCCGTGAGGGTGCCTGTATTGAGACGATCGAAACATGGTTGAAGGCCAAAAAGTCAGAGCGGGACGGGCACACGCAATGACATCGAGCACGGGGCGCGGTTGGGAGTAAGGCTTGAAAGCTGTGTGGCGGTGACTTCCCGTCTGTCCCTCCTGTGGTGGGACAACGTCAAGCAAACCGAAAGGGTGCCGAGGCGTGTGTCGCTCACTGCATCGAGAGAGTACGCTACAGGCAGTGGGGTCGGTCAGCGGTCCCTTCCCGTTGGAGTCCACAAGCTAGTCATCGGCAGATGCTGCCCCGGTGGGACTGGCGGATGTGTCGGAGATGGTCGCGTCAGTTTCGGAAATCGCTTCAACAAGAAGTTCGGCAATATCGATGATCACGATATCGTCTTCGAATCCACCGGTTTTCCGGCCGTCCTCATACATTGTCATACACATTGGACACGCAACGACGAACTTCTCGACTGCAGATCCGGCATCGGTGTCCTCCACGGCTTCACGGAGCCGTTCTTCACTCGGCTTGACTTCTTCATCGAAATCCATCCAGAGGCCGCCACCGCCACCGCCACAACAGAATGAATTCGCGCGGTTTCGAGGCATTTCGTAGAGATCACAGCCGGTCGCTCGAATGAGGTCCCGGGGTGCCTCGTACTCGTCGTTGAATCGACCGAGGTGACAGGGATCATGGTACGTGACGGTATAGGTGAGTTCTGTTCCGGTCAGACCGAGGGCACCGTTGGTCACGAGCTCCTCGACGGCTTGAGTCCAATGATACACGGAGATATCGCCATTGGCGTTCCAGTTACCGTCGATGGCGAATTCCATCATGGGGTCATCTGCAAATTCGTCAAAGTCGACCTCCGGATACTCATTCGAAAATGTGTTGTAGGAATGCGGATCCGTACACACGATTTTATCGAAATCACAGTCTTGGAATGAGTCGACGAGTGTCCCGGCTTGTTCGACGAAGAGGAATTCCTCACCGATGCGACGTATATCGTTCCCGTCGTAGACCTCGTCTTCATAGAGGATTCCGACATCGACATTTGCGTGTTTGAAGATGCGAGCCAGCGACCGTGCTACCTGTTTGTTCCGTTGGTCGTAACTGGGGTAGTCTCCGACGTACCAGAGGTATTCGACGGCGGTTTCTCGGGCGTCGGTGACGTCAAAGTCAAGGTCGTCTGTCCAGTCGCCGCGGGCACTCGGGGAATCGCCGAAGGTGTTGCCTTTCGACATCACGTTCTGGAAGACGTCTTGGAGTGTTGGTGGGATGTCGCCTTGGTCGGCCATCTGGCGATTCAATCGTGTGAAACTCTTGAGATGCTCAATTTCGACTGGGCAGGCGTCCATACAGGCCATACAGGCCATACAGGATTCCATCGTTTCTGTGTTGATGACGCTGTCGTCGCCGTCGGCGATAATGGGTTTCTGGTCCCCGCCGGTATCTCGCGATTGTCTATATGCTTTTAGATCGAGGATGACATCACGGGGGTCAAGCGGTCGGCCAGATGCTTTGGCGGGGCAGACTGATGTACATCGACCGCATTTTGTACACGCGTCTTGATCAAGGAGTTCCTTCCAGCTGAAGTCATTAATGGATTCGGCGTTCGTCGCGTCTAAATCTGACGGGATGCCCGGGAGTCGAGCGCCGGCTTTCGCATCTCGGGTAACCACGTTGGCGAATGAGGAGAGCATGTGAAACGGTTTTGCGTAGGGGACTGCGGCGATGAAGATGAATGCAAGGAGTGTGTGTGACCACCAGGCAACCGGGTAGACGAATGCGGCGAGTGACGCGTCAATACCGATGCCTGCAAGGCCAAGGGCCATCGCCGTGCCGACGAAACTCACTGATTCTGGGCCTTGACCGATAATCCGGAGACCTTCAAGCAGGAATCCGCCGATGCCGAGCAGGAAGAGCGACCAGAGGAGAAAGGCGTCTTCCCAGTTGGTGTGTTTCCCCCATAATCGGTGGCTTCGAGTGATATATCGGCGCCACAAAGCAATACTCAGACCCACAACAAAGAGCAGACCGAGTGCGTCTGTCACGAGTTGGTAGGAGAGATAGAAGTCACCCACCCAGTATGAATTCCCGGTGATAACTTGGTAGAAGTCGATATCGATGAAGAGAATCGTCGTTGCAATCAATAGTGTCAAAAATCCCCACATGATGAAGGCGTGCATGAGGCCGCCGACAAAATCACGGTTGAACTGTTTTTCATTCGAGGCGACGATCTTGGTTGCTGTTACGATCCGGCTCGGGAGGTCATCAAGCCGTTCAAACCAATCATCAGTGCCCTCAGCATAGCGGGCAAATCGTTGATAGGTACCGATTGCAAAAACGAGGATCGTCAGTGTGGCGAGGAAGTAAAAAACGACCTTTTGGACAGGACCAATCTGCCAATAGGTCTCACGAGCAACTTCGCTCCCTGCCTGCATGGGAAGCGCCGATAGCATACGGAAAACCGGCGGTGCGTATCCGCTTAAGTTTTGTTACACGGGTGAACTGCCACGGAGTCAAGTCCCGACGTATTAGCCTGTTCCGCCTGCAGAGATGGAGTCCCGGTCGGGAAATAGAGTGTCAGACCAAGGGGAACATGAGCGGGTAGAGTGTGGCCGCGGCGAGGGCTGCGGCGACCAAGAGAGCGAGGCTATCTAACCGAGAGAACTGGAGGGGTGGTAACGTTGGATTCCAAGAAAGACACCGGGCCTGAAGTGCGAGCGCGAAACGATCCGCGCGGGTAAAGACTGTATCGATGGTGGACAGGAGTAGGTGAGTTATACGGTGATGAACGGGGTGTTCGGCGATAAGACGGGCGTGTTGTGCATCACGAATCCTCGCAACATCTGCCTGGAGGACAGGAAGAAACCGAAAGACGAAACCGACACACATCCCGAGAAACTGGCCTGGACGGCCCGGGATATACCGTTGAATGACGGCGCGTGAGTGCCGGACTGGTGTGGTCCGGACATAGGCTGTGCTGACCACGAGGATGAGGAGAATGCGGTACGCTGCCAGGGTGGGCTCGAATGCAGCTTGCGGGACAATCCACGGTGAGCCGAGTGTAATGGCTTCCACGAGTGGCGCGGCGAGGAGAAGGGGGATGACATACCGGATGTCAACGAGTGTCGTCCATGGGGATAGTTCGGCTGCTGTCAATATCCCCGCTGTGAGTACGGTCAGAGCGATGAGGCCGCGAGGGGTTGTGTAGGCGAATGCAGCTGCCACAAAGCAGATCTGGACCGCCAGTTTTGATCGGGGATCGAGGGTATGGGCGAACGACGACCCAGGGGTATATGTCAGCACGGTCGAACATCGACGTCCGTGAGGTGGTCTCTGACGACGTGCGGCGCATCGTTGTATGCGATGCGGCCGTCGGCAAGTGCGACGATCCGGTCGGCTCGATTCATGAGGTCACGGAGGTCATGCGTGACGACGATAATACTGGTTCCAGCAGTTGACAATTCATCGATATGGGCGAGTAGATTCTGTCGGGCTGGCCAATCGAGTCCTGGGAACGGTTCATCGAGGATGAGGTGGTCTGGCGACATCGCTAGGGCACCGGCGATGGCCACTCGAGCTTGTTCTCCGCCGGAGAGTTGGTCGAGTCGGTCATCGCGACGGTCACTCATGCCGACGGCGGTCAGTGCGTCCCTCACGCGTTCGTTGATGGACTCTCGGGGAAGCCCGAGGTTTTCGGGGCCGAATGCGACGTCTGCACCGACTGTCGCCGCAACGAAACAATCGCGGGGATGTTGAAAGACCATCGCGACCTTTGTCCGTGCGGCGATCAAATCAGTCGCTACCGGCTGGTCATCGACGAATACTTCGCCGTCGTCCGGATGGAGGAGCCCGTTGAAGTGTCTAACTAAGGTGGTTTTCCCGGAGCCGTTTGCGCCTGTGAGGACCAGAAATTCGCCGTCTGCAATTCGGAGCGAGATATGATCCAGTACGGTTGTGTCTCCAAATCGGTGGACGAGGTCCACGGTGTGGATCATGCCGCTCTGATTAAGTCACTTCGAATGATCCCAACGGCAGCGGCGATTTTCACCAGTTCAGCCGGGATGAAAAGTAATGCGGCGTTGATGATCGCGGTCGACCAGCTGACGTTCATGTAATACCAGTAGACAGGGACGCCGACGGCGTAGATGATGGGGACGGCAATGACCATGCCGGCGACAAGGCGGAGTATTGAGACTTCTGAGAGAGGTTGGAGTTCCAAGCCGCCGTGGACGACAATCCCGACGATGAACGTAGCGAATGGGTATGAGAGGAGATAGCCACCGGTGGTGCTGAAGATGACACCTAATCCGGCCGACCCGCCTGAGAAGACAGGGACGCCCATGATACCGGCACTGAGGTACACGAGGAGTGCGGCTGTGCCCCATATTGGTCCGAGGAAGATTCCGGCTAGGAAGACGCCGAGTACTTGAAGGGTGACTGGGATTCCGGGGGTGAGTGGATTGGGAAATGAGACGTAAGCGAAGGTCCCGATAAGTGCTGCAAAGAGGGCAACTCTTGCGATGTTTTGTGTCATCTCTTGGCCGACGAGGTCGACGTCTGCGGTTGTGGTATTGCTCATAGCGAGAGGTCCTCGTCAACCACCTTGGTTTTGTCGGTCGACGACATGTGGGAACGGTTTAAACAAGCGTGGGCTTATATATACTCCGCCCGTATGCCCACGGCCACGATGGATGAGAAGACGGAGGAACTCCGAGATATTTTCATGGATGTCACGGACGAAAAGACCGTGACAGAGCGGCAGGAGCAAGAACGAGGGTCATTAACAAACGACCGAGCATCCACCGAACAACTCAAGACTATCATTGCAGACATGCGCGACCACTATACCTTCGAGACATCACTCTCCACCGACGACCTCGTTACAGTCGTCGAAGGATTCTACAGCGGCGCATCAGACACAGCGATCGCCGACGAACTTGACGTATCACGCCGAGACATCTTCCGCGCCCGACTCGAACTACACCTCGTCCGAGACCGAGATACCGACGCCCCATTCGACCTTGACGACCTCCGAGATCTTCTCGACGACGACACACCCGTTGTCGACATAGCCGATACCCTTGATGTCGCAGAATCAACCGTCCGCCGATACCGACGCGTCATCCAAGCTGAAAATGAAGCCCGACAGGTCAGCGACCGCTTCCGAAGCGAATTCGAAGACGCACTCGTCGAAGCCGACCTCAAAGTCCAACTCACCACAGATATGACAGACGATGGCCTCGAAGAAGCAACCGACGGCATGGAAACAGACGTCTCCTTTTGAACGACACTCTGCTCACGCGGTGGGATACAACATGGCTCCCATCCTGGCCAAGACACCGACAGGCGACGAACGGACCCCCAACGCACCCCGCCGCACCCAGTACGACGCATCGTCAGCAACACGCCAACACGACAGAATCAGGGACCACGACGCTACTGTAACTCAATCCAGACATCGTTCCGCTCGATGTACCGGCGAACGGCTGCGTCAAACGGGCCATCCCCTGGCCATGATGCGTCAACGCCGATCCTAACTGGATTACCAATGTATGTCCACACCGGTTCACCGTTCTTTGATGGCAGTTGTATACGGACGTACAACCCGTGATCAACACCTTCGTAGGCATCCAACGTCTCCATGTCTCCAGCCTCGAGACGCAATATGCGGCCGCTGGTTCGATCTCCGGGAACTAAAGTTGGGTAGCGTCCGATCGACCGTTGCAATCCCAGGAGCTCTGCATCCGGCCCATAGGTAGCATGGCCGAGGAGACGACATGTACGGCCGGGATCACAGAGTGTCCCATACACAAACACATTCATGGCTAGGTGGACACGATACACAGAGCTAGTCACTCAGACGTACCAAACCCTACCGGTACGTGTCGATGAATCACCGAATCGGATATTGCCAGATAATCCGCGGATACGGACCCATTTGGACACCGACAGCTGGATATGCACCTGGATTTGTGGTGGTCAAAGTCGAGAAAAGGGGTATCTATCGGTCGAAGCGCTGATTACAGGGCAGGTAAATGTATGAACGAATGCTGTCGTCCTCCTGGAAGCGTGATATCGCCAGTGGGTTAATCGTCCTCGTCCCGCTCCTCGTTACTGCCTACGTCATCGCCTTCATCTATCAGGCGATTGCGAATTTACCGCTCCTTCAAAATATTCTCGATGGACAACCGACAGTGGTCAGAGTAACAGTGACCCTCGTATTATTCGGGTTACTCGTCCTCTCTGTCGGATACTTGATGCGGACAACCGTCGGTGACCTCCTTGAGGAACTCCTCGATAACGTGATGAACCGTCTGCCAGGCCTTAGAGTAGTCTATAATGCATCGAAAATGGCCGTCGAAACGGCTGTAAGCGGCCCCGACGATCTACAAACACCCGTCAAGCTGGAAACGTGGAACGGAATGCGGATGACCGCCTTCAAGACGGGGAAATCCACGGACGATGGCCGCGACGTCCTCTTTCTTCCCACAGCGCCGAACATCACAACCGGATTCGTCGTTGAAGTCCAGCCAGATCAATACACCGAAATGGAAGAGAACGTCGAAGACGCCTTAACTCGCATCCTGAGCGCTGGCTTCGGTGAAAGCCAAGATCGCGGAATTCAGATTGACGTCAGCGAAGAATCACCGTTAGCGCACGCTGACGAGCGGACCGACGACTAAGCTACCGCCGGAGGAGTGCACGGAGGGCAAAAAGTGCGTTCTCTTTTCGTTCCATGACCCGTCGATAGAAATACGACAGCCACCGGTCACCAAATGGGGCATATTGATACATCGGTATCCCATCAGCCGCGATCTGTCGCTGTGCATCTTCGCGAACTCCCATCAGCATCTGTACTTCATAGCTAGTTCCATAGGTCTCATAGAGGTCAGCGGCGAGTGCAATCATGGCCGGATCATGACTGCCAACGGCCACTCCGTTATCATAGGTTTGGAACGCCAACTCAAGGGTGTCTCGATACGCGACATTCACGCGAGACTTGTCTCTGTACGCGATATCTGCAGGCTCGTCATAGGCGCCCTTCACAAGACGGAGTTTCCCAGGCCGATTAGCCAGTCGGCGAATGTCATCGGGTGTCCGCCGGAGGTTTGCCTGCAGACAAACACCAACGCGTGATGTTCGGTCAGCTACCGCCTCGAACGCCTCCAGCGTGGGGTCAGTCGTTGTGTGGTCCTCCATATCGATCCAAATAAAGATATCATTTACAATAGCGGCATCAACTACCCGGGTGAAATTGTCACGGAAGACTTCGACGCCGACATCAAGCCCTAATTGCGAGGGCTTGATCGAGATGCACGCATCGAGATTAGTGCGCCCCAAATCACCGACTAGTGAACAGTATGTGTCGGTGTCTTCGTCAGCAGCGCTTCGTGCGTCATAATGTTCGCCCAAGAGATTGAGAATAACCCCAATATCGTCGTCGTTCAACTGTTGGGCGTATTCCAAAGCCGCCGCTGTCGACTCACCGGCGACGAACCGCCGAGCAATTGGCGGTAGCATGGATGTACATATGCCTGCGGGCAGTAAGAGCGTACCCCTCTGGAAATCCGCATCAGCCGGGGTTCAATCCCTTGCGCTTATAGCCTCGCCGTCCCACGCCGGGGTATGGTGGTGGAGATCGTTGTTGTCGCGGTGTGGGCGATGCTGCCAGCATATATCCCAAATAATGTGGCTGTGGTAGCGGGCGGGGGGACACCGATTGATCACGGACGGACATTGGCCGACGGGGAACGGATACTCGGTGATGGGAAAACCTGGCGAGGGACGGCAGTTGGGACTGTGGCTGGTATCCTGCTTGCACTCGTCCTCAACCAAGTACAGGGTGGTGTGACTTGGATGATCGGCGTTGAGGTTCCGACGTTTCCACTCCATGCGGCATTCGCGTTGGCATCCGGGGCCATGTTTGGTGATATCCTTGCCTCATTCGGGAAACGCCGCACTGGCCGTGAACGCGGAGCATCATTTCCTGTTGTCGATCAGCTTGACTTTGTCATCGTTGCGTTGCTTTTGACGGCTGTGGTGGCCACATCCTGGTTCCTTGCAACGTTCACCGTCCCTGTTATTGTGGCGGTGATCGTTCTAACGCCGCTGCTTCACGTCGGAACGAATGCTATCGCATATGTGTTCGGTCTAAAAGACGAACCCTGGTAGCCTGGTATCAAGTCAGTCATGGTCTCCGAGTCAGTGTGCCCGCTGCCATAGTGGACGGCCACACAGAGTGAGACATCACTGCTATACAGCGGGCATTGCTGGTCCCGTAACGAATCCTCTTTCCAGAACAACACAATCCATGATCGTCGAATGAGCGGCTGGAAATCGAGTGGCGGGACCGCGTTCTTGCTCGATGGACGGCTTTCGGGTTAGAGACGGTGTGCTTTATGTATCCGGCGGGAGTCGGAGACCGGCATGGATCCGGATGCCCTCCAAGACGAAGTTGATGAGTGGGTGAAAGACGGAATAATTACTGAAGCGCAAGCTGAGGCGATCCTGGCACGGTATGAAACAGGAGTCATCCGTCGATCTCGGATAGTGATGGCATTATCGATCGTTGGATCTGCGCTGATACTCGCTGGGATGCTGTTATTTTTGGCGACGAACTGGGAGGAGTTACCACGTGCGGCTCGAACAGTCGTGCTCGTTGGTGGTCCGGCGCTGGCATATGCTGGTGGTATCATCGCATATCAGCGCGATGTCGCACGGATTGGCCATGCGCTTTGTGTGTTGGGAGCTGTCCTCGTCGGACCGTCCATCTTCCTTTTCAATGACCTCTATATGCTCGGTATGGCGACGGAGTGGCGACTTTTCGTGTGGACGGTGTTTGCATTGCCGACCGGGCATGCACTCGGATCGCGCGTGGGGACAGCCTTGGGAATTGTGCTAATTATCGGACTGGTGGTCAATCTCTCAGAGCCGGTAGATCCCGCACCAGCAGTTGGATTGCTCGGCATAGCCTTATTCGGTCTCGGGCACCGACCGCAGGGAGCGGCGGTGGCATGGACATACCGTGTCGGTGGTGTGGTCGCGACAGGCGGGGCGCTCCTCGTGTTGACACTTCTCGAAGGGCAATTCATGTTCTTCGATATTGGGCCGACGGCGGTTTTGGCGGGTGCAGGCGGTGGAGCAGTGGCTGCAACGGTATGGTTAGGATATGCCCGTCGATTCTCAGCGGCAACCTGGTCCGGGGTGGCCCTCATCGCACTCACGCTAGCAACGGTAGCTGGTCTGGCTGCCGCAGACCCCGTCCCGGAATTGCTCGCGTTCGGTGTGCTCCATCTCGCGTCACTGGCCGGGTTATTTGTAACGGGGTATTATGGCTATCAACGGCAGGCGAGAGTGTTCATCGATCTCGCCACCGTTTGGGGGCTGTTGCAGACACTCTCATTCGTGGAGGCGACCATTATCGATGCGCTCTCTGGCTCTATTGCTCTCGTGATTGCTGGCCTAATTCTCCTCGGAGCCGGAGTAGCATTGGAACGAGGACGACGGTCGCTTCTCAACCGACTGTGACACTGCGAGATATGCTCAAAGAGAGTCGGTGATCACCACGGTCCTGATTTTCCGCAAGGAGTGTGGGGAGTGCGGCAGGGTTAGAGGTAGGTAGGCGAGGTGGGCGTCTCGGGTCGATGTCTGGAGGATGGTGGCCAGGATGAGTTACATCATGCCGCCCATGCCGCCGCCCATACCGCCCATGCCGCCGCCCATACCGCCCATGCCGCCACCGGGGCCGCCGGCGCCGGGCATGTCTTCATCGTCGTCATCGTCTGTTCCGCCGCCGGCGAGATCACCGGCTGCGATAACATCGTCGATGCGGAGAATCATGACGGCGGCTTCGGTTGCGGATTCGATAGCTTGAGTTTTGACGCGGAGGGGTTCGACGACGCCTTCACCTTCCATGTCGATGACATCGCCGGTGTAGGCATCGAGGCCTGCTGCCTCGTCGCCGTCAGCATGTTGGCTTCGGAGTTCTACGAGTGAGTCGATTGGGTCCAGTCCTGCGTTCTCGGCGAGGGTGCGTGGAATGACGTCAACGGCATCTGCGAAGGCTTCGACGGCGAGTTGTTCGCGGCCGCCGACAGAATCGGCGAAGTCCCGCAAGCCAAGAGCGAGGGCGATCTCTGGTGCGCCGCCACCTGGGAGGACCTGTTCTTCCTGGAGGGTGGTGCGGACGACACCGAGGCTGTCTTGGACTGCGCGTTCGACTTCGTCGACGACGTGTTCGGTCCCGCCGCGGAGGATAAGTGTGACAGCTCGTGCTTCGTCGACGTCTTCGACGAAGATTTTTTCGTCACCGGCAATGTCTTTTTGGGCGACTGATCCGGCAAATCCGAGGTCGTCGTCGGTGATATCGTCGATGTTTGAAACGAGGCGGGCTCCGGTTGCGCGGGACAACGCCTTCATGTCGGATTTCTTGGCACGTCGGACCGCGATGATGCCTTCTTGGGCGAGATAGTGTTGTGCCATGTCGTCGATGCCTTTCTGGCAGAAGACGACATCGGCGCCGACCTCGACGAGTTTGTCGACCATTTCGCGGAGTTGTTGTTCCTCTTGATCGAGGAACTGTTGGAGTTGGTCGG
>CAZSSY010000055.1:10696-21668 GCA_964609565.1 uncultured Natronomonas sp. | reverse complement strand
CTCACACCAACAAGGTCATCCCAGTTTTTCATCGAGGATCAACCGCGTTTTTCTCGAGAGGACCTCGTCCAGTTCCCGGGCCCGCGTAATCAAATCGTTCAGTGTCCCTGTATCCGTCGTATCGACCACGACAACAATGTCGTCTTCACCCGAGACCTGCCAGACAAAATCAACCTCGGTCCACTCGGCCATCCGTTCGGAAATCACATTCGTATCGACATCGACGGCAACACCAACCTCTATCATCGCTTTGACGTTCCCGGTCCGCGTCGCAATGGTAAACCGTTCGATGACGTCATCCTCAATGAGGCGTTCGACGCGGTTTCGGACGGTCCCCTCAGATGTCCCGACGCGTTCGGCGATTTCCGTGTAGGGCGTTCGAGAGTCCCGGCGGAGGATGGCGAGTATCTGCCGGTCGAGGTCGTCCATTGAGATTAGGGGCTTCCCACCCCACCCACTTACCCATTACGAATTTCGTAACGAACCTTCGAACACAAGTGTTATTTGGGGATGTACCATACGCATCTCGTAATGACGGACGCCTACGTGGCGCTGGAAGACGGCACCCTCGTCGAAGCACGCACCCGCGTCCCCGGCCAGACACGCGGTGAACTTGTCTTCACGACCGCCTACACGGGGTATGAAGAATCACTCACCGACCCCAGCTACGAGGAACAAATCCTCACCTTCTCATATCCCCTCATCGGCAACTACGGCGTCCGCCCCGACCGCTTCGAATCCGACCGCATCCACCCCCGCGGCGTCGTCGCCCGCGAACTCACCGAAGAGATCGTCGAATGGCTCCACGCCGAAGACGTCCCCGCCATCGACCACCTCGACACCCGCGACCTCGTCACCGGCATCCGCGAACGCGGCGCCATGCAATGCGGCATCGCCGCCGGTCCCACTGCCACCCCCGACGCCGCCCGCGACGAACTCGCCGCCTGCAAATCCATGA
Organism: uncultured Natronomonas sp.; assembly: GCA_964609565.1. GTDB lineage: Archaea > Halobacteriota > Halobacteria > Halobacteriales > Haloarculaceae > Natronomonas. Next base: position 20,710 of record CAZSSY010000055.1, on the reverse strand, counting down.
GCGACCACGTCAACATCGGCGCGCACGTCTCCATCGACACCCCCACCACCCACAACCCCACCGGCGACGGCCCCACCATTGCCCTCATCGATTGCGGCGCAAAACAATCCATCATCGACTCCCTCATCGAACGCGACGCCGTCATCGAACTCCTCCCCCATGACGCCACCCCAGCCGATGTCACTGCCCGCAACCCCGACGTCCTCTTCATCTCCAACGGCCCCGGCGACCCAGAAAACTTCGACGCCGCCGCAACCCTCGTCGAGGAATTCGTCGGCGACCTCCCCATGGCCGGCATCTGCCTCGGTCAACAAGTCATCGCCAACGCCCTCGGCGGCGCCACGACAAAAATGGAATTCGGCCACCGAGGCGTCAACCAACCCGTCCAAGACCTCCGATCCGGCCAAGTCGTCATGACCACCCAAAACCACGGATACACCGTCTCGGACCCAGGCGACCTCAACGTCACCCAGATCAACGTCAACGACGACACTCCCGAAGGCCTTGAAAACGACGACCTTGCCGTCCTCACCCGCCAATACCATCCCGAAGCCAATCCAGGGCCACACGACACTCTCAGCTTCTTCGACGACGTGCTCAACCTCGTCGAAACCCGACCCACCCCAAACGCCGATTAACGAACCTCACCAGTCGGCCGAACCCTCATTCGATACCTCCCACAGCGATGCATCACAGTCCTCTACCCGAATGCGTTATGATACATATTGGTACTGCCGTTCACCCATCCGACCCCAGCCTTCAAACACGAACTCAGCGTCAGGTGTCGTGAATTCCTCGACGCCGGTTTCTTCATCGAAGTTGTGGGCGTCGTGGACATCTTCATACTCGGAGAATGAAAGATCATACCGCGATCTGAGTTGTGCATCGATATCCAGCGCCGTGATTTCCTCATGCCAGTTCGGTTGGACTGTTTCAACGTGGATTTCCGCTTGGGCGCCCGAGCCGTATGACCCGACCAGTAAGTGTTGGCCGGTGGCGTCCTTACCGGCTTCAGCCAGCGCTTTCAAGCCGCTGATCCGCGCGAGGTGAACCGAGCCGGTGTACCAATTCCCGACTTCTCTGGAAATCGTCAGCGTTGGTTCAATCGTTTCGTCATACCAGTCGCGATACTGATCGGTATCTTTGAGCGCATCAGTGTATTCCGCGAGCGCGTCCAGATACGCGTCCTCGCCCTCGAAGGCTTCCGGGCGGGGTTGGCGGCCAATCTGTTCGCCGAGTGCATCTTCAATTTCCGTGTTTCGGGTTATATGGCGGTACGCCAGGACGGCTGCTTTCCGAACCATCCCCGGGAATGGGGTATGGAATGGGCCGAGCCGGAAATCCTCCGGATGGATCGTGCCGCCAACGGATTCGTAGTCAATCAATGCCTCTCGCATTCGGGCCAGATAGACTTTCACGGAGCGTTTGCCGTCGACACTCGGGAACTGTTGTTGGGGCTTCAAAAAGTCAGTTTCATCGGCTGACCCATAGCCCTGTTCGGTTGACAGTTCTACGAGATCGGGGTCTTCATCGATGAGCATCACGACCGCGCCCGCGCCTTGTGTAGCTTCACCGGGATCATCACGGGCATAGAGTGCTGTATCAGTGGCGATGACGAGGGCAGCCCGTCCGCGGTGCCGTCCTGCACGAATCCAATTATATGCGTCATCGATGCTCTGTGTGCCGGCGACGCAGGCGAACTTTCGTTCGCCTTTGTTTGCGTGATGGAAGTCGCCATCAAAGACCTGTTCGAGACAGCCGGCGATATACGTGGAGACGGGTTTTGAGTGGTCGAAGGCGCTTTCAGTGGCGACATCGATCCGGCCGATGTCAGTTGGTGTGAGGTTTTTCCGTTCCATGAGTCGATGGGCGGCGTTCGCGCCCATCGTGACGATGTCTTCGTAGGTATCCGGGAATGAGCTGGCGTAGAGGCCGAGGCCTTTGGTGTATTTCCCGGGGTCGTCGCCCATTTTTGGCGCGAATGTTTCCGCAAGGTCGAGTTTGAGTTTTCCGGTATGGATCTCGATTGCGTCGATGCCGACGGGCGGTGTGCTCATGGACAAACCCTTGACGGATTGGTATAAGTGAGTGTCGACCTCTACTTCGACAACTGTCGAAAACGGGGGTGATATCAGCGCCACCTCAGAACACCCACAACCCCGACCCCGCCCTACCAGCTAGGGAGCACACCCCCACGCTAGCGAGAAAACGCCATATCAGCACCGCGGGAACCACCGCCCGTCTCCATCGATGCTGTCACTCGTCTTCTTCAACGACCTCAGGATCCGCCAGCGCCGTCCCCAACGAATCAAGACCATTCACCCACTCCGCGACAAGTCCATACTCGATATCCTCGGCCACCTCAATATCCAACTCCTCCCCATCAAATAACAGCGTCCCAGCCTGGGCACAATACGCTAACGCCGCATCCAAATCCTCCTCCGCCTCGGCATCCGCGGCAGCCCGAATAAACTCCTCAATCGACCCCTCCTCCGGCGGCCCCCCAGCCACATACTCTTCAGCCGCATAAAACACACAGACAAGCGAGGTCTGGACCCCATCGATCAACATCAATTTCTCATCATCCTCAAACTCAACTTCAGAGAGCACAATATCCCGAACCGTGGCGAGTTCATCCAACGTGGCATCCTCATCAAGCTCCCCCTCCTCAAACTCAGTCACAATCTTCGCAATCGCAATCGCTGCATCATCCTGCAAGTTCAAAAGCAACCGCGCTGAATCCTCATTCTCCGGATCAATCTCCTCCTCACGAAGCCGGTCAAGCCAGTTATTCCACCGTTCTTCGGTGTAATACTCGCCAGGGGGCGTGCTCATGCTCGAAGGTATGCCGGACGGGGGATATGCCTTTTCCTTGCCCCGCCAAACCCCGACCCAACCACCTGGTAACACCTTGTTCAAGAACTGGCGTTACGCCATGTCTCGCCGAGCCTCACGACCGAGAGCCTCCTCGACGGCCGCCACCTTCTCCGCGGCCGATTGGTCACTCGCCCGCTTATCATCGATCTTCAACACCGTGCTCACCCGATCCGCATCAACCGCCGAATGTGCAGCGGCGACCGCCGCAAACAACGTGTCAATATCATCTGCCTCAATCACCGTCCCCATCGGGTTTGTTTCATACGCCACATCAAACTCATCGAGCGCTGCAACGGCCGCCGCAACCTCCTCAGCCATACTCCCTTCGATCACCGGCGCAACACTCAACAAGGCAATCACACTCATACCCACACGAACGACTGCCAGCCAGAAATAACGCCGTGTTGCACGTGCATGGCCACACTCCACAGCGACAGGAACCCCCACCGTTCACCGACGACTCGAGGCCGGATGAACGTTAATCAATATTAGTCTCGCGCGTCACGGCCACCATATGAATTCCGGGACGACCGGTCAACGAATCCGCCGACACACTGTGGAAGCCAACGGTATGTCCTTCGAATGTCTCCGATCAGGCACCGGTGAGCGACTCGCCCTGTGTCTTCACGGCTTCCCGGACGATGCCGGGTCGATGCTCCCGATCATGGCCCCGCTTGCAGAAGCCGACTTCACCGCAATCGCACCCTATATGCGGGGGTATTCCCCAACCGGCCCGGCACCCAACGGCGATTATTCACCGCACGCGCTCGGGCAAGACGCCATCGCGTTAACCCGTGCGCTTGTTGACAAATTCGACTGCCACGACCCGGTCCTCGTCGGTCATGATTGGGGCGCAATCGCCGGATATGCCGCCGACCGTCGCAACGCTGATGTCTTCACACGGATGGTGACACTCGCCGTCCCACCCGGCTTCGACGCCCTCCTCACGGCATACCCCCGTCAACTCCTCCGGAGCTGGTATATCTGGTTTTTCCAACTGCCCCGACTCCCCCATCGTGCACTCACGTGTCGGAATTTCGCCCTGATCGAATTTCTGTGGCAGCAGTGGAGTCCTTCATGGGAGTATCCCGGTACTCGCATCCACGCCGTCAAAGAAACATTCCGCGCCGAAAACACCCACAAGCACGCCATCGCGTACTATCGACAGACCGTCCGCCCATCACTCCGAGCTCGACTCAACGGCGACCAACCCACCCTCAGTGACACGCCACCAGTCGAGACACCAACCCTCGTCCTCTACGGAACGGAAGACGGCTGTATCGGTCCAGCCCTGTTCGATGACGCCCAGCACCTCCTTCCGGACGGCACCATCAGGAAAATCCCCAACGCCGGACACTTCATGCACCACGAACAACCAGACGCGGTCGGCGATGCCATACTCACCTGGCTCCACCACACACCCACCACCGCCACCCCATAACATCGCTCTCAACGTGCCGCCCTGCAGCACTCACCGCTCAACCCGTTCGTATTTCCGGATAACAAGGAATCCCCTGTCATTGAGCGAGAGACTATAGCGACCGAGCCGAACCGTGATGAGATCTGCCGCGGTCCAGGCAGCAAATTGACTGTCACCCCACAGCCGAATCCCAGTGACAGCCGGCACCTCAATCGTCACCGGACCAATATCGAGCACCCGCCTGGTTTGCCGCATGAGGTCGCAAGGGACGCCACGATACTTGATACCACGACCCGTTTCACACGCTGAAATGCAAACCACGATCCCACCGGACCCATCCAACCACCGGCCTCCCCACGTAACACTGCAAGCCGCATGGGTTTGGTATCCTCCAACCCGGTCAGGGTGTGCTTCCGCTCGCTTTGATTCTTCATCGGGTGTTGATTCATCACGCGCGTCGGCGGCACCTTCAGTTTGATTCCCCGTCTCCCGTTCGGAGTCACCTTCAGGCGCCTGCGGCGGATTCTCTGACGTCGGCGTTCCACCCTCTTGCGCCGGTGAGTCATCCTCCTCCTCAGTACACGCCGCCAGACTCATCGCAATCCCAGTTCCGGATACGGTGAGAACCCGCCGCCGGCTCCAATATCGATGAACAGGCACTCTTCATCCTCGGGGACTGCCAGGGAAAAGCCACCCGCGGATCTCCCTAGAATCTATAAGCTGGCTGTTTTCCGGGACCGTAATCGAAAATATGTCCAGTATCCAAGCGACGCCGTAGCGACAACCTATATTTGGCTTATCGCATCGTCAACTTCGCCTTGCTTCTCGTGACGGTCATCATCGAGCGCTTGGATAGTTTCCCACCGCTGTTCGACTTCGTCACCATCACCTTCCTGCCCTGCAGTACATAACTCCTCCATTTCATCGACAATATCGATGAATATTGCAGTGTACTCCTCGAGCCGTTCGAGGACAGTCATATGGTCGGAGTGACCTTCAGCTTCCGCTAATTCAAGTCCGTCACTGCTGGATTGTTGGGCTCTATCAAGGTCGTCACGAACATCGTCGAGCGTCCCGAAACACCCGGTCCAATCATCGTCGTGTATCTGATTGCCAGCCGTCTCCAACTTCGGCTCTGCATCCTCCAGATACCCAATCGTCTCCTCAATATTCGACTCGATGTCATCGAGCGAACCGTCGCCTGTACATCCCGCAAGCACGCCCGCCACGCCCGTACAGCCCACCGCGAGGAAATACCGTCGATGCATCATCTTCCCGAAAACACACCAGTACATGATGGCGGCCCCGTTAAAGCCATTCACCCCGTTTCAACAGTCGAGCACTCCTACAACGGTAGGAAGAAGAATACCAACATTGGAGAAACGAGCCTCATTTATCGGATCAACATGGGACGTGATACGTGTTCAGAAGATTCTACGGGTAGTTTCATGTGTTAAGGCGAACGGGATGCGTCGGCCGAGATTTGAACTCGGGTTGTGACCATGGCAAGGTCACGTGATACCACTACACTACCGACGCATTCACGCATCCGGTTGTACCATTGAAACGATTAAAAGCGTTGCGGACGACCCAGTCGGCCACCATTCGCTGGCTTTGTCTGTATCGGTGGGTTGAGCGGCCTGTGAACGGCCCGCAGACCAGCCGCATATCGCGATACTTTTAAGGTTGGATTCGGTAAGACCGTCACAGTCTAGTGACGGGACGCGGAAGCGTTACGGCATGACACGCAGCGTGCTCGTGCCGTCGTCGCTGACCCGGGAAGCCGAGGACAAACGCGAGGCAACTCGCAAACTCGGATACGTCGCACGCGCGATGGTTATCTTCCGGGTCGACAGGGTCGTTGTCTTCCCCGATCACGGGGGAGCTGATGGCCGATTCGGCGACGGGTTCGTCAGCACCGTACTGTCGTACGCCGCCACACCCCCCTACCTGCGAAAGGAGGTATGGGACAGGCGGGACGAACTGGAGTACGCGGGCATCATCCCGCCGCTTCGCGCCCGCGCACAGACCGGCTCCGGATCAGATGGTTCGGGGTCGTTAAGACAGGGAATCGTGACCGAGGTCGGACCTGACGGGCGCGTTCGGGTCAATTGCGGACTGCAACACCCGATCTCTCTTCCGGTGCCTTCATCGATGGAGGTTGCGGAGGGAGAGCGCGTCACCATCAGGGTCTCTTCGCGACAGCCGGTTCGCGCGAAACTCGTGGACGAGCCCCTTCCGGGGTTCTCCGTTGAACGTGCGACCATTGACGACGCTCTCACCCGCCCGGATGCCGGCGTCCGTATCGCTGCATCCCGGCATGGCGAGGTGTTGACGGTCAACCGACTCGGCCAGCTGGTCGAGCGGACGACCGCCGGTTTGACAGTCGCCTTCGGCGCCCCAGAGCGGGGATTGCCGACAATCCTCGACTGTGACCCGGCCACAGAGGCGGATACCCACACCCCCACGGCGGGGTTCGACCTCTGGCTGAATACGGTTCCGAACCAAGGAAGCGAGGTCGTGCGGACGGAAGAAGCACTGTTCGCCACCCTCGCGCTCCTCACATTGGAGTGAGATGCATGCCACAACCAACCAGACCACGAAAAGGCTCGATGGGTTTCAGCCCCCGCGGTCGTGCGGCCAGCGAGGTTCCACGTTTCAACACGTGGCCGGACGACGACGGCCAGCCTGGGCTCCAGGGATTCGCCGGCTATAAAGCCGGGATGAGTCACGTCATCGCGATTAATGACGAGCCCAACTCGCCTCGCGAGGGCCAAGAGGAGACCGTGCCAGTTACTGTCGTTGAGACCCCTCCGATGCGCGCAGTCGCTGTCCGTGGATACGAAGATACGCCGTATGGACAGCGGCCTTTAACGGAGGTCTGGACCGAGGACGTCCACGACGACCTTGGCCAGGCACTCTCCATCCCGGATGAACAAGACGAGGACGCCGAAGCTGAGATCCGCGAGGCTCTCGATGATGGATCGCTTGCTGACGTCCGTGTGATCACGCATACGGTCCCGCGGGGTCTCTCGAGCGTCCCGAAACACCGTCCCGACGTGATGGAAACGCGCGTCGGTGGCGGCGCACTCACTGACCGCGTTGACTTTGCGTTCGACCTGGTGACCGACGGCGGGGAACATACGATGACCGATGTCTTCCGCGCCGGTGAGTATACCGACGTTGCTGGCATCACGAAAGGCAAAGGCACGCAGGGCCCCGTGAAGCGATGGGGTGTCCAGAAACGCAAAGGGAAACACGGCCGCCAAGGCTGGCGACGACGCATTGGAAACCTTGGCCCGTGGAATCCATCACGCGTCCGGTCGACGGTCCCCCAGCAGGGCCAGACCGGATACCATCAGCGGACGGAGTTAAACAAACGCCTCATCGATATCGGTGATGACGAAATCACCCCGGACGGCGGATTCGTCAATTATGGCGAAGTCGACGGGCAATACACGTTGGTAAAAGGCTCCGTCCCCGGACCGAACAAGCGGCTAGTACGGTTCCGGCCGGCAGTCCGGCCCGCTGATCAACCACGCCTCGATCCTGAGGTCAGATATGTCTCAACCGTTTCCAATCAAGGGTAACTATGCAGGCAACACTACGTGATATGGACGGCGACGACGCAGGTGAGATCGAGCTGCCAGAACTCTTTGAGACACCGCTTCGGCCCGATCTCATCAAACGCGCTGTCCTCGCTGCACAAGCGAATCGACAGCAGGATACCGGGACCGATGAGTATGCGGGTCTTCGCACTCCCGCGGAGTCGTTCGGAAGTGGCCGCGGTATGGCCCACGTCCCACGGCAGAACGGGCGTGCGCGCGAAGTTCCGCAGGCGGTCTCCGGCCGCAAAGCCCATCCGCCGAAAGTCCAGTCTGATCGCGGCCGTGAAATAAACACGAAAGAACGCAAGCTCGCCACACGGAGCGCGATTGCGGCGACAGCCGACGAAGCGTTGGTCGCCGACCGTGGACATGCGTTTGACGTCGATGGCCCATTCCCGCTGGTTGTTACCGATGACTTTGAAGATCTGACGAAAACCAGCGCGGCCGTCGATGTCTTCCACGCACTCGGGGTTTATCCCGATATTGAACGCGCGGATGATGGCCGGACGATTCGAGCAGGCCGCGGAACAAGCCGGGGCCGCAAGTATACACAACCGTCATCTGTCCTTGTCGTCACCAGCGAAACTCCATCGCTTGCCGCTCGAAACCTCGCCGGTACCGATGTTGCGACGGCGACGGAAGTAAACGCTGAAGATCTCGCGCCCGGCACTCACCCCGGCCGGCTGACTGTGTGGACGGAAAGCGCCATCGAGGAGGTCGCAGATCGATGACACTCAAGCATCCACTCGTCACTGAGAAAGCGATGAACGCGATGGATTTCGAGAATAAACTCCAGTTCGTCTGTATCGCTGAAGCGACGAAAGACGACATCGCAGCCGCCGTCGAATCCCAGTTCGATGTGGCGGTTGATTCAGTGAATACGCAGGTCACAATGAACGGTGACAAGAAAGCAACCGTCAAACTCGCTGCGGAGGACGACGCCCAAGAAGTCGCCTCCAGGATCGGGGTGTTCTAACGATGGGACGCCGCATCGCCGGACAACGGCGTGGCCGCGGATCCTCCACGTATCGAGCCCCATCGCATCGCTACAAAGCCGATCTCTCCTACCGAACGGTCGAGGATACGGATCTTATCACCGGTGAAGTTGTTGACATTGAACACGATCCCGCGCGGTCCGCACCGGTTGCCGATGTCCAGTTTGACGATGGTGACCGGCGCTTAATCCTCGCGCCAGAAGGCATTGCGGTTGGCGACACCATCCAGATCGGTGTCTCCGCGGAAATCGTTCCCGGGAACACCCTCCCGTTGGCAGAAATCCCGGAAGGTGTCCCGGTCTGTAACGTCGAACGGCAACCAGGTGATGGCGGGAAGTTTGCCCGCGCCTCCGGCGTCTCGGCACTCCTCCTCACCCACGACCGCAACGCCGCAGTCGTGCAACTCCCAAGCGGCGAGATGCGTCGGTTGTCGCCAGAATGCCGCGCAACGATCGGTGTCGTCGCCGGCGGCGGCCGGACCGAGAAACCGTTCGTTAAAGCTGGAAATAAACATCATAAACTGGCTGCACGCGGCACGAAATATCCACGCGTCCGTGGCGTCGCGATGAACGCTGTCGACCACCCCTTCGGTGGCGGCGGCCGCCAACACCCTGGGAAACCAAAAAGCATCTCTCGGAACGCGCCACCCGGCCGAAAAGTCGGTGACATCGCCTCAAAACGGACCGGTCGCGGCGGGAAAGGAGGTAACGAATGAGTTCGGATTACCAAATCGGTCACGAAGGCGAATTCACCTATCGTGGCTATACGATCGACGAGTTGGAGGACATGGAGCTGGACGATGTCGCGGAATTGCTTCCCGCACGGCAGCGGCGAACCATCAACCGGGGCCTCTCAGTTGAACAGCAAAAACTGGTGGATGACGCCCACGAAGCCGACCCCGAAGAGACTGCGAACAACCCACTTCGAACACATCTCCGGGATATGCCGATTCTCCCGGCGTTCATCGGGCTCACATTCGCTGTCCACAACGGCCAAAGCTTCGAGCGTGTTGAAGTGGAACCGGAGATGCTCGGGCACTACCTGGGCGAATTCCAGCTCACACGACAGTCCGTCGAACACGGACAGGCTGGTATCGGGGCCACACGCTCCTCGA
>CAZSSY010000055.1:0-10596 GCA_964609565.1 uncultured Natronomonas sp. | reverse complement strand
ACACGACAGTCCGTCGAACACGGACAGGCTGGTATCGGGGCCACACGCTCCTCGAAGTTTGTCCCACTCAAATAATACAACCATGGGTATCAGTTACAGCGTCGACGCGGATCCGGACACCACGGCGAAAGCCATGCTTCGGGAGCGTCACATGAGCCACAAGCACAGCAAAGAAATCGCCCGTGAACTCAAAGGGCGAACGGCCGGTGACGCCGTCACGTATCTCGAGGCTGTCATCGACGGCGACCAATCCGTCCCCTTCAAATCTCACAACAGCGGTGTGGGCCATCGGAACGATATCGACGGCTGGGATGCAGGCCGGTACCCAGAGAAAACCGCGGCTGAATTCCTCGACCTCCTCGAGAACGGGATCAACAACGCCGACCACCAAGGCTTCGATGGCGAAACGATGACCATCCGCCATATTGCCGCGCATAAAGTCGGTGAATCGCCGGGGCGGAAACCACGCGCATTCGGGCGTGCCTCCCCGTGGAATACACCACAGGTCGATGTCGAACTTATTCTTGAAGCGGAGGGTGAGGACTGATGGCTGACGAACACCAGTTCATCGAAAACGGCCTCCAGCGAACCCAGATTGATGAGTTCTTCTCAGAGGAACTTGGGCGAGCCGGCTACGGCGGCATGGAGGTCGCCAAGACCCCGATGGGCACGCAAATCGTGCTCAAAGCAGAGAAACCAGGGATGGTGATCGGGAAAGGCGGGAAAAACATCCGGAAAATCACGACCGCCCTCGAAGAACGCTTCGACCTTGACGACCCTCAGATCGACGTCCAAGAGGTCGAAGAACCCGATTTGAATGCACAAATTGTCGCCGACCGATTGGCCAACGCGCTCGAACGCGGCTGGTATTTCCGGAAGGCCGGTCATACGACAATTGACCGCATCATGGACGCCGGCGCACTCGGTGCCGAAATCGTGCTCAGCGGGAAAGTCACCGGTGCCCGCTCACGCGTCGAGAAGTTCAACCGGGGATACATCAAACACAACGGCGAACCGGCCGAAACCATCGTCGATAGCGGCGTCGGAACCGCCGTGATGAAACTCGGAACCATCGGCGTCCAAGTGAAAATCATTCCACCGGACGCTGAACTCCCCGATAACTTCGAAGTCTACGAGGATATCGAAGTCGAAGATTTCGTCGAGACGCCCGACGGTGACGTCGACGAACTCCTTGAGGAGCCAGAGACGCCAGATGATTCCGCATCGACAGCAAGCGCCGACTCACCACCTGACAGTGAATCCCCGTCGGCCGAGACACCGGCTGCAGACCTCGAAGAAGAAGTCGTCGAGGAGGCTATCGAAGACGAGACGGTTGACGCCGACGCCGGCCAGACAAAGTCAGGCGTGGCAGAAACAGCCGCCCCGGAAGCCGACGAAGACATCGATGACCTCGAAGATGCAGAGGCACTTGACGAAGACATCGCCGACGAAGCCGAAGAACTCGTCGAAGAGATGGAACGCGAAACCGAACCCCCGGACGACGTACCCGAAGCAGACCCGGATGACGCGGATGCCGCACCCGACGCCGACACAGACGAGGATTCCGATAGCGACGAAACGGCCACAGCAGAGTCATCCGACGCTGACGGAACGGACGACGATGACACCGACGAGGAGGATGGTGAGTGACGATGGCGATTCTCCATGTCGATGAAATCCGCGATATGACGCCCGCCGAACGAGAGGTTGAACTTGAGCAACTCGAGACGGAACTCCTCAACGAAAAAGCCGTCTTAGCGGCGGGCGGTGCGCCCGAGAATCCAGGTCGCATCGGCGAACTCAAGCGGACTATCGCCCGCATCAAGACCGTGCGGCGAGAGGAGGGTGATCTCGACGAATGACACCTGAAACACTCATTCGCCACGAACTCGCCGGACTCGCAGTTTCAATCGAAGCTGCCCCGAATCAGGATTTGGTCGGATTGACTGGCCGCGTCGTCGATGAAACCATGCACACGCTACAGGTTTCGACCGATACCGGCGGGAAACAAATCCCAAAAACCGAGACGACATTCCGATTCCATCTAGAGGACGCCGATGTCCTCGTGGATGGCAACCGGCTGGTTGCTCGGCCGGCCCGCCGGACCGAGATGAAGGGAGGTTCAGTATGGCAATAGGCTTAGATGTCCCACAACCGCCGGAACCTGAGAATCCGGACGAGTATGACTACGAGACGTGTCCTTTCTATGGGGAACTGCCGGTCCGCGGACAGATCATCGAAGGCACTGTCGTCTCGAATGAGATGGACCGAACCGTTGTCGTCGAACGAGAATACGACGTGAAAGTCCCCAAGTACGACCGATATATGAAGCGACGATCCCGGATTTCGGCACACGTCCCGGGCGTCCTCGAACCCATCGCAGTGGGTGCCAACGTGAAGATCGCCGAGACCCGACCGCTCTCAAAAACGAAAAGCCACGTCGTCGTCGAGGTCGATGCAAGCACGGCAGGAGCTGCCGGCGACGGTGCCACCAGGTACGATGACAGTCCTGACACAGCGGACGAGGGAGGTGACGAATAATGGAGGCATTGAATGCTGATGTGACGCCTGGCCTGGAGAAGGGCTCACTCCTCACGTGCGCCGATAACACGGGTGCTCGTGAACTGAAAGTCGTCTCCATCACCGGATATTCCGGGACACTCAACCGGCACCCGAAGGCCGGGCTTGGCGACAAGATCACTGTTTCCGTCACCAAAGGAACCCCGGAGATGCGGCGACAAGTCCTTGAAGCGGTCGTCATCCGGCAACGCAAGCCGGTGCGTCGACCCGACGGAACCCGCGTCAAATTCGAAGATAATGCCGCCGTCATCATCGACGAGAACGAAGACCCCCGCGGTACGGAACTCAAAGGACCGATTGCTCGGGAGGTTGCCGAACGATTCGGCAGTATCGCTAGCACGGCAACAATCATCGTATAGCCATGACACGACAACCATCCAAACAACGAAATCGACAGGAGAACGCCGCGTTGCACGACAAACACCGGCAAGTCCGCTCGCCGCTGGCTCCAGACCTCCGGGATGAATATGACCAACGGAGCGTCCGGGTCAACGCCGGAGATACCGTCGAGATCCAACGCGGTGATTTCGCCGGGGAATCCGGTGAAGTCCTCACTGTTGATCTCAGAGCAACGGCCATCCATGTAGAGGATATCATCCTTGAGACAGCGGATGGCGAGGAAGTGCCACGGCCGCTTGATGCCAGCAACGTCCAGGTCACAGACCTCGATCTCTCTGATGACATCCGGACGGACCGACTGGAGGGCAACTCAGAATGAGTAACCATCAGAAACGACTGGCTGTCCCGAAATCCTGGCCGGTCGAACGGAAAGAAGAAACCTACACCACGAAGGCTGCAGCTGGGCCACACGGTGAGGACGGCGTCCCACTGCTCATCATCCTCCGTGATGTCCTCGGATACGTGGATTCAACGAAAGAAGCTCGATACGCCTTGGAACAGGATAGTGTCCTCGTGAATGGGACGGCTGTCTCAGATGAACGCCTCCCCATCGGGATGTTTGACATCTTAGCCTTCCGCGAACGGGAGGAGTATTATCGGGTGTTCCCCGATGAGGGCGGCCGCCTCTCCCTGACATCTATCGCGGCTGATGCCGCTGAATCGAAACTCGGAAAAATCACCGAGAAATCACAGGTCTCCGGCGGCGACACTCAATTAACACTCCACGATGGGACAACTCTCCTCGTCGATGACGACACTGAATTCAGGACAAACGACTCCATCGTCGTCTCGAACGAAGGTGATGACATCATCGCCCACTTCACCTACGAAGAGGGTGCACTCGTCACGGCCGTCCGCGGCCGGCATGCCGGCCGGATCGGGACCATCGACGAAATCCAGATCACACCCGGGTCGTCAGCCAACAACGTCCTTATTACGGCGTCGAAGGGCGACGACTTCGAAACGATCGAAGAGTACGTCGTTGTCATCGACGAGAACTTCACGTCCGGCGGGGCCGGGGACGCAACTCACTCGAGTGAGGCTGAGACGGATACCGGGGGTGAGGATGCATGAGTTCCGAATCAGACGCCAACGCGGAGATCGGTGACTTCCACGAGATGCGGGCGCCGACGGTGGAGAAAGTCGTCGCGCATATCGCTGTCGGCCAAGGCGGTGAACCGCTCGCGGATGCAGAGGATATCCTCACCGAAATCACCGACCAACACCCGGTTCGGACCACGGCTCAACAAACAATTCAAGATTTCAACGTCCGAGCCGGTGACCCCATCGGGGCAAAAGTCACCCTCCGCGGTGATGCCGCCGAGTCGTTCCTCGAGACCGCGTTACCCTTGGCCGACATCACAGCATCCCAATTCGACGAAACCGGGAACTTTAGTTTCGGTATCGCCGAACACACCGATTTCCCCAGTCAAGAATACAATCCTGAGGTGGGGATCTTCGGCCTTGATGTCACCGTTAATCTCGTCAGGCCAGGCTATCGTGTCCGGAAGCGCGATAAAGTCTCACGGTCAATCCCCACCCGACATCGATTGGACGCGGCCGACGCGATCGCATTCCTCGAATCCAGCTTTGATGTGGATGTTGCTGCGGCTGAGGACGCGGATATGGAGGTGGCAGAATGAGTGAATCTGGCCAGGAACCAGACGAAGAAACGGGCGAGCAGGCCGCGAAACGAACCGGTCAGCTCGAATCATGCCAACGCTGCGGGCGTGAACAGGGCCTTGTCGGCAAGTACGATATCTGGCTGTGCCGACAGTGTTTCCGTGAAGTTGCCCGCCGCATGGGGTTCAAAAAGTATAGCTAACCATGGCAGATAACGATCCACTGGCCAGCGCGCTGTCGGGACTCGATAACGCCGAGAGCGTCGGCCACTTAGAACAGACGGTTCGACCCGCCTCGAACGAAATCGGGTCCGTCCTCGAGGTCTTCTACGACCGCGGGTACATCGATGGCTTCCAGTTTATCGAAGACGGGAAAGCCGGGACGTTTGAGGTTGAATTGAAAGGCGCGATCAACGAGTGTGGCGCGGTCAAACCCCGGTATTCTGCGGGGGCCGACGAGTTCGAGAAATGGGAGAAACGGTTCCTCCCTGCGCGTGACTATGGGACACTCATCGTGACGACCAGCCACGGCATCATGAGCCACTACGATGCACGCGACGACGGCATCGGTGGCCAGGTGATCGCCTACGTCTACTAGACCAATGCGAACAGAAATCACCATCCCGGACGAGGTCGAAGCGACGAAAGACCACCTAGAGCTGACCGTTGACGGCCCGAACGGGACCGTCACGCGACGCCTCTGGTATCCAGATGTCACCGTCTCGCTGACGGACGACACTATCGTCATCGAGACAGACACCGAGAATGCCAAAGCCCGGGCGACGGTCGGCACCTTCGAAAGCCACATCACCAACATGCTTTACGGCGTGACTGACGGCTGGGAATACACCATGGAGGTCTTCTATTCGCACTTCCCAATGCAAGTCGCCGTTGAGAATGATGAGATTGTCATCACGAATTTCCTCGGTGAAAAGGCACCGCGACGCACCCCGATCCGGGGTGACACCGAGGTCGATGTCAATGGCGAAGAGGTGACGCTCAGCGGGCCGAGTATTGAGGATGTCGGCCAGACAGCCGCTGACATCGAACAACTCACACGTGTCACCGACAAGGACACGCGCGTGTTCCAAGACGGTGTCTACATCACCCAGACGCCAGATCGAGGTGAAGTCTAATGAGCGATACAAACGACTATACCGACCTTACTGATATCAACGGGATCGGGGCTGCCAAAGCGGAGGCGCTCCGAGACGCCGGCTTCGACACCATCGATGACATCCGCGAGGCAGCCCAAGAGGACCTCACCGCGACAAACGGGATAAGCGACGCACTAGCTGCCCGAATCAAAGACGATGTCGGCGATGTCCCCGACGACACGACCGAATCAGAACCAGAATCAGAACCAGACGACTCCTCGCCAGCCGACGATGCCACTGCAGAGCCAGCGGCTGCGGGAGATACAGACGAGACGTCTGCAGCTGACGGCGATGCAGCCACGACCGAGGCCGGAGACGAAGAACAATCGCCGGACACGCAGCCAACCGACGCAGCAGACACTGACCAACCAGCAGATGAAGAAGACGCGACAGCGACCGGCGGGAAGGCTGAACGTACTGCTGACGCTGTCGACGCTGAGGGTCTGACAGAGATCAGTGGGGTTGGTGAGTCGAAGGCTGACGCCTTACGGGCGGCTGGCATCGAGACGGTTGCCGATGTCCAAGAACGGTCGCAGGAAGAGTTGGCAGACGTCGAGGGAATTGGGAACGCCCTGGCAGCGAGGATGAAAGCCGATGTTGGTGGCCTGGAAGTTGCTGAGGAAACCGAGGCTGACGTTGAAGAAGAGGAACCCGAGGATGCCGCCGCTGCGGAAGTCGAGATGGAGCTCCAACCACGCGGCTTAGTTGAGAAAACCCCTGACCTGTCGGCAGAAGAAGAACGCCTCCTCACGCAACGACGCAGTGAACAGAAACCCCAGTTCAACCGCCAAGATTATCACAAGAAAAAACGGACGCCATCATCGTGGCGGAAACCGCGCGGCGGGCTATCCAAACAGCGTCGCGGGATCAAAGGCAAGGGATCGACGGTTGAAGCTGGGTTCAGGACCCCGACCACCGTTCGCGGCAAACACCCCAGTGGCTTCGAGGAGGTCCGCGTCGAGAACGTCGCTGACCTTGAGGGTGTCGACGGTGACACAGAGGCCGTCCGGATCGGGTCGACCGTTGGCGGCCGGAAACGAGAACGTATTGAGGAAGTTGCCGAGGATGAGGGCATCCGCGTCCTCAATCCCACGTATGTTGAAGTGGAAGTGGAGGTGGATGGCTCGGATGACTGATTTGAAAGCACAGAAACGGTTGGCTGCCGATGTCCTCGGCGTCGGTGAGAAACGCGTTTGGTTCGATCCGGAATCCCAAGGTGAAATTGCTGACGCGATCACGCGTGACGATGTTCGAGATCTCATCGCGGACGGAGTGATCGCCGCAGAGGAGTCATCTGGGAATTCGCGCGGTCGGGCCCGCGAACGCGCAGCAAAACGCGCGTATGGCCACCGGAAGGGCCACGGCTCTCGGAAGGGCACGGCGGGTGCTCGAGAGGACCAGAAGGCGGACTGGCAGAGCCGAATCCGCGCCCAGCGACAGGAACTCCGCGAGCTCCGAGATGCAGGCGATATCACGCGTGATGAGTACCGGGCACTGTACGATATGGCCAGTGGCGGTGAATTCGACAGTGTTGCGGACTTACAGCGCTATATTAACGATAACTTAGGTGAGAATTGAATGGCAACAGGACCACGTTATAAAGTACCGATGCGCCGTCGCCGCGAGGCGCGAACGAACTACCACCAGAGGTTGCGCCTGTTGAAATCAGGGAAACCACGCTTGGTTGCACGCAAGAGCAACACCCATACCAGGGCGCAGCTGATCGTAACCGGTCCGCAGGGCGATGAGACGATCGTGAGTGCCTCCTCCGCCGACCTTGCCGAGTATGGCTGGGAGGCGCCGACGGGGAATCTCCCTGCGGCCTATCTGACCGGGCTGATAGCCGGGCACCGAGCCGTGGACGCTGGCATCGAGGAGGCCGTCCTCGATATCGGGCTCAATACGGCGACACCCGGGAACAAAGTGTTCGCGGTCCAAGAAGGCGCGATCGACGCCGGCGTTGACATCCCGCACAACGAGGATGTCTTCGCCGATTGGGACCGCACTCGCGGCACCCATATTGCCGAGTATGCAGCCGACCAAGACGGCCTCTATACTGGCGATTTCGATGCGGAGGATCTCCCTGAGCACTTTGATGAGGTCCGCGAACGCCTGGAGGATGCCCTATGAGTAACGGCTGGGAACCACGCACCCGCCTCGGGCAACAGGTCGCCGACGAAGAGATCACCTCGATGCAGGAGGCCCTCGAAACGGGGCTGCCGTTGAAAGAACCGGAGATCATCGATCAACTCCTCCCCGGCCTGGAGGATGAAGTATTGGATATTAATATGGTGCAGCGGATGACTGACTCCGGCCGCCGCGTGAAATTCCGGTGTGTGGTCGTCGTGGGGAACCGTGATGGGTTCGTCGGGTACGCCCAGGGCCGCGATGACCAGGTCGGCGGTGCCATCCAGAAAGCCATCGATATCGCGAAGCTGAATATTATCGATGTCCCGTTGGGCTCGGGCTCGTGGGAAGACCGGCCTGGCGGGCGGAACTCACTGATGCGGCGGACGACTGGGAAAGCCGGCTCCGTTGAAGTTGAGTTGGAACCGGCACCCCGGGGGCTTGGGCTTGCAGCGGCACCGACCGTCCGCCACGTCCTCGAGCTTGCCGGTGTCGAAGATGCATGGACGAAATGCCATGGGAACACGAGAACGACGATCAATCTGGCGAAGGCGACCTATATCGCGCTCAAGAACGCGTCGGAATCCCGGACGCCAGCGCATGCCCAACGCATCCAACAGGAGGCCAGAGAATGAGGGCCGTCGTCCAGCTCCGCGGGGAAGTCAATCAAAGCCATGATGTCCGTGACACATTGGCGATGCTGAACCTCCACCGCGTCAATCATGCGACGTTCATCCCGGATACCGACACATATCGCGGGATGGTGACGAAGGTCAACGATTGGGTCGCGCACGGCGAGCCCTCCGACGACACAGTCTCGCTTCTCCTCACACGGCGCGCCGAACCAACAGACGGAGCGGCAGACATCGACGATGCCTGGGTCGGCGACAACACCGACTACGATGACATCGACGCCCTCGCCGCCGCATTAAGCGACGACGAAACGACCCTCCAGGATCAGGGGCTATCCCCTACCCTTCGATTGCATCCACCGCGTCGTGGCCACGACGGGATTAAACACCCGACAAAAGAAGGCGGACAACTCGGCCACCACCCAACCGACACGATCGACGACCTCCTGGAGGCGATGCGATAATGACTGATAAGAAACGACGCCAACGTGGCTCTCGCACGCACGGTGGTGGCAGCCAGAAAAACCGGCGTGGCGCTGGCCACCGGGGCGGCCGCGGCCGGGCCGGCCGTGACAAACATGAATTCCATCAATACGAGCCCCTCGGCAAACATGGCTTCGACCGACCGGAGAAAGCCAAACGCAGCGTCGAGACAGTCAATCTCCGTGAAATCGACGAGAACATCGCGATTCTCGCCGACGACGGACTCGCCGAACAAACAGATGACGGCTACGCCGTCGACGCCCGCGATCTCGTCGACAACGCGGATTCCGTCGACGCCGTGAAACTCCTGGCGGCCGGCCAACTCCATACCACCCTGGACGTGACAGCCGACGCCTTCTCTGAGCAAGCCCGCGAGCAATTAGATGACACTGGCGGTGACGCCATTCTCTCCGAGCGCGGCGAAGCACTCGCCGCCGAACAACAAGCCGGAAAAGATACAACGGACCAACCCAACGAGGAAGCGTAAATGAGTTGGAAGGAGACAGCCGAACCGGTTCTCACCCGCCTGCCGGCGGTCCGCCGCCCAACCGGCCACGTTCCATTCCGCCGCAAACTCGGTTGGACGGCCGGCATCCTCGTGCTGTACTTCTTCCTCACCAACGTCGGCATCTACGGCCTCGGCCAAAACGAAGACATCTTCGGCCAGTTCCGCACCATCCTCGCCGGCGAACAAGGCTCCCTGCTCCAAGTCGGCATCGGCCCGATCGTGACGGCCTCCATCGTCCTGCAACTCCTCGGTGGCGCCGACTTACTCGGACTCGATACCGCCAACAACCCCCGTGATCAAGCACTCTACCAGGGCCTCCAGAAAACACTCGTCATCATCATGACGGCACTCACCGCCCTCCCGATGGTGTTCGCGGGCTTCCTCCAACCCAGCCCCAATATCGCTAATAGCCTTGGGATCAGTCTCTCCGCGCTCGGCTGGATCATGTTCATCCAGATCTTCGTCGGTGGCCTCCTCATCCTCTATATGGACGAAGTCATCTCCAAATGGGGCGTCGGCTCCGGGATCGGCTTGTTCATTATCGCCGGCGTGAGCCAACGACTCATCGGCGGGTTCATCGCCTGGAGTGGCCTTGGCGCCGGCTACGTCGGGTTCCTCCCTCGATGGTACGGCATCATCATCGGCGAACAAACAATCGATTCCCCCCTCACCCGCTCCGGGCTCTTCGATCTCTTCCTCGGGCCCGGCGAACTCCTCGCGCTCATCACCACCATCCTCATCTTCAGCATCGTCGTATACGCCGAATCAGTCCGCGTCGAAATCCCACTCAGTCACGCCCGCGTCAAAGGCGCCCGCGGCCGCTTCCCCGTCAAACTCATCTACGCCAGCGTCCTTCCCATGATCCTCGTCCGCGCCCTCCAAGCCAACATCCAGTTCCTCGGCCGCATCCTGAACGCCCAATGGGGAGGCATGCCACTGTGGCTCGGCGACTACCAATCCGGCTCCCAAGGCGGATTCGCCGAACCAATCGACGGGCTCTTCTACTATCTTGCCCCGATCTATCGGCCAGAAGACTGGATGTGGTGGCTCGGCGAAACAACCGCCGCCCCCTGGCAGATCATGGTCCG
>CAZSSY010000054.1:0-21976 GCA_964609565.1 uncultured Natronomonas sp. | reverse complement strand
TCCCGAACGCCTGCGGGCTCGTCACCTCGTGGATGAGGTGGAGGCCGACGAACAGTTGATCTTGCCCATTGGGCAGCGTCGTCACTCTGTGACGGTCCCAGACCTTATCGTACAGCGTTCGTTCACTCATAGGTGGTCCCTCGAGAGAAGGCAGGGGTGACGGAGCCGCTGGCGCCCACCCACGACGGACGTTGACTGTCAAGTCCCGAGTGGTACGGCATCATAGCAGAGGGGGTCCGGGAAGCACGAGCCGACATCCGTGGGTGGCTGTGAGTGGGGGTTCCTGTGGGGCCACATCCGCGAGGTGTGGGCGGGTTGGCGTGGGGTCGTCGACCCGGTATGGGTCGGGCGGTCATTGAGCGTCTCCCCAGGCGAACAGCGACCGTAACTCTGCACCGACATCTTCGATGTCGTGGTTTTTCTCCGCTTGGCGTAATTGTTTGTAGCTGGGGCGGCCAGCTTGATTTTCATTGATCCATTCCCGAGCGAATGAGCCATCCTGGACGGCCTCCAGGATCGCGTCCATGTTTTCTCTGGCGTGGGCATCAACGACCTCGTCACCCCGGGATAATCCCCCATATTCAGCGGTGTCGGAGACCGAATCCCACATTTCGCCGAGCCCGCCTTCGTACATGAGATCGACGATCAGTTTGAGTTCATTGAGACACTCAAAATACGCCATTTCGCGGCTATAGCCTGCATCAACGAGCGTTTCATAGCCGTGTTTGACGAGGCTCGTGACGCCGCCGCAGAGAACGGCTTGTTCGCCAAACAGATCGGTTTCGGTTTCTTCCCGGAACGTAGTTTCAACAACGCCCGCCCGCGTGCACCCGATTGCTTTCGCATAGGCTAACCCGGTGTCGTGAGCGCTGCCAGTGGCATCTTGATAGACAGCGAGGAGACCGGGGGTGCCTTCATCGTTCTCGTAGTTGCGGCGCACGAGGTGCCCGGGTGATTTAGGTGCGACCATTGTTACGTCAACGTTCTCACTCGGTTCGATCTGGCCGTAATGGATGTTGAAACCGTGTGCGAACTGGAGCGTATCGCCGGGCGTGAGCCCATCTTTGATTTGTTGGTAGACGGTCGGTTGAACGGTGTCTGGAACAAGCATGCTGACAATGTCTGCTTGTTCGGCCGCCTCTCGCGGGGTGGCCACCGCAAGACCGTCGGCGGTGGCCACATCTCGGGAAGTAGAGCGTTCCCGGAGGCCAACGACTACGTCCACGCCGGAATCAGCGAGGTTTTGAGCGTGGGCGTGGCCTTGGCTGCCGTACCCGAGTACCGCAACGGTTTGGTCGTCTAACACGGTGCTGTCCACGTCCTCATCGTAGTAGATAGTCGCGTCGTCAGTCATGGTCGTATTCATCAGGTATGTAATTCGTCTACGCGGGCTGTTTCTTCTTCGCCTCGTGCCAACGCCGCCTGCCCGGTCCGCGCGATTTCGCGGATACCGAACTGTTCGTAGGCGTCAATGGCATCGTCAATTTTGTCTTCCTCGCCCGTAATCTGGACCGTAATTGTCCGCGGGCCTGCATCAAGTGTCGTTCCATCGTACATCTCGGTGATTGCCTGTACTTTGTCCGGTTCATCACCCTCAACTTTCACGATGACAAGTTCACGCGCCACCGGGTCTGCATCAAGCTCGCGGACGTGGACGACCGGAAGGACCTTGTTCAACTGTTTTTTAATTTGATCGATGCCGGGGTCGGGTTCTTCGACGACGAGTGTGATTCGAGAATACCCCTGGTTTTGGGTGGGGCCGACGGTCAACGACTCGATGTTGAATTGTCGACGATGGAACAGGCCGGACACCCGGGCGAGCACCCCGGGTTTGTCTTTGACATACGCCGAGATGATAGTTCGGCGCGGCGTGGGTTCAGCTTCCACGTCTGGATCAACTCGGATGCCTTGGGCATTCCGGCGGCCGACAGGTCGCGTCCGTTCCTCGGGAGCCGGGCCTTCTAAGCCATTCCGAGAGATGTCCTGATTTCGACTCATAACTGGTCCTCCGAGAGGGCGAATAAGCCGTTGTCTCCGCCACTTGGCACCATCGGATAGACGTTCTCGTCGGGATCGATATGGGCGTCAACGATACTCGGGCCGTCGTACGCTAATGCGTCTTCGACGACCGACGTCACCTCCTCGTAAGTGTCGATCCGGAAGCCTCGCGCGCCGAACGCCTCAGCGAGCGTGTCAAATTCCGGGACCCAGGGATACTGGGAGGCCATGTGGCGTTCACCGAAGAAGGCATCTTGCCATTGTCGAACCATCCCGATCGCGGCATTGTTGAGCACCACGATGGTGATATCGAGGTTTTCCCGGACTGCAACCGACAGTCCTTGGCACGTCATGAGGAACGAGCCATCGCCGTCAAAGCAGACGACATCTCGGTCCGGCGCTGCCAGCTTGGCACCGATCGTGGCCGGGACTCCATAGCCCATCGCACCGAGGCCATGAGAGGACACCCACGTCCGGGGTTCGGTGTATGTCCAGTACTGACACGCCCACATTTGATGTTGACCGACGCCGGTTGTCACGATTGTGTCGGCATCCGTGGCGTCATCGAATGCTTCGACGACGTACTGCGGTTTCACCGGTTCATCCTCCGGAGCGGCATAATCCAGCGGATACTCGGCTTTCCATTGTTGACATTGGTCCCGCCATTGGTCGGCAGGCGGTGAATGCGGCATCGCTGTTGCCAGTTGGTCCATGACAGCAGCGGCATCACCGATCACGGGATAATCGGCTTGGACGTTCTTCGAGATTTCTGCCGGGTCGATATCGATGTGGATAATCTCGGCATCAGGGGCAAACGTCTCGACACCACCGGTTAATCGGTCGTCGAACCGGGTTCCGATAGCAAGCATGCAGTCGGTCATGGTAATAGCCATATTGGCGTATCCGGTCCCGTGCATGCCAGCCATCTCGAGGGCCAACTCGTGATCTTCGGGGAACGACCCGATCCCTGGCATTGTCGTGATCACAGGGATATCGTGTTCCATCGCGAACTCGCGGACGTTGTCGCTGGCTTCAGCTTTAATTACGCCGCCGCCGGAGAGAATCACCGGTCGTTCAGCGCTGGCAAGAACGTCTGCCGCGGTCGTAACTGCATCGGGATCGGCGGTCTCTGGCGGGTCGAAGGTCTCTGGTGACTCGGGGGCGCCAGGATCCGTGGTCGTCTCACCTTTCGTGACATCTTTTGGAAGGTCCACGAGTGTCGGGCCTTGCCGGCCACGCTTCGCGAGGGCGAACGCTGCACCAACGTCATCGCCAACGGACTCCGGGTCTGCCGCAAAGAAATTTGCCTTGGTGATCGGACCCGTAACGCCAACCGTGTCTGTCTCTTGGAAGGCGTCACTCCCCACGAAATTAGTGGGGACTTGCCCGGTGAGGGCAACGACGGGATCGGAATCCATATTCGAATCAGCCAGGCCCGTGACCAGGTTCGTCGCGCCAGGACCTGATGTCGCCATACAGATCCCAGGATCGCCGCTGACGATCCCGTATGCATCAGCGGCATGGGCGGCGCCCTGTTCGTGCGCCATGGTGATATGCGTCATCTCCGAGTGATACAGGGCATCATAGACGGGCATGATCGCGCCACCTTGGACGCCAAAAAGGTGTTCAACGCCCGCATTTTCCAATGCCCGTACGACGGCATCGGCACCGTTCTCTATTTCGTCTGGCCCCGTATCGGGTGTCTCTGCCTCCTTGGGAGTCTGTGTTTGTTGTGGTGCGTCACTCATGGTGCCGCACCTCCTGTGCCGTACCGTTGATCGTGGGTTGTACTGTACATTGTTCTCTGTTTGTTACTGGTCCATGATGCGTTGCGAACGATCGGGGTGAAGAATGGAGTAGCAGGGGCTAACGTGCCCCTACAATACCGAGGGCACCGCTGGCGAGTACCGCGAACGGATCTATACCAGCGGATGGGTGCCGCATCACTACGATACTTGGACAGTGATTGTTTATAAACGTTCCGTGTCGAGGGACGGGCAGCCGCCTGTTCGACGGGACTGGTGGATACCTGTTGCTCGACTCGGCGTATGTCAGCGATGGACGTCATCCCTACGCGCGGACCTCCTCGCGTTTGACACCGACTTCACGGGCAAATTCTTTGAGGCGCTCGAAGGTGACTTGTTCTTTCTGAGCGCCGGTGTCTTTCACCAGTCGAGTGACCTCTCGGACCTCGGCCTCGGTGGGGTCGTAGCCGGCTTCCTCCAGCCGCTGGCGGACGGAATGCGTCCCGGTGTGTTTCCCGAGAACGAGTTCGCGGCTCGCACCGACCATTTCCGGCGTCATCACGCCAGGTTCGAATGTGTCGGTGTTTTCAATGACGCCTGCGGCATGAATCCCGGATTCATGGGAGAAGGCGTTGTCACCAACGACTGGTTTGTTCGCTGGCACCGTGATGTCGCTCTTCTCTTCGACGACTCGGGCTAATTCAGTGATCCGTGCCGTCTTAATCCCCGTATCAACGTTGTACAACGATTCCAACGCCATCACGACTTCCTCATAGGCGGCATTCCCGGCGCGTTCCCCAATCCCGTTCACCGAGACTTGTGCCTGTGCGGCGCCCGCTTCATACCCTGAGAGAGCATTCGCGGCTGCTAACCCGAAGTCATCGTGTGTATGGACATCAACGCTGGCGTCAGTATGTGCACACACGGTTTCGGCCATATCGTAGAACCGTCGTGGCGTGGCGACACCACAGGTATCTGGGATGTTAATCCAGTCCGTCCCGACGTCGGAGACAGCTTCGATGATGTCGATCAAGAACGATTCATCGGTCCGCGTCGCATCCATCGGAGAATACATGCAGGTCACGCCGGCATCTTTGACGCGCTCGACGGCTTCAACGGACCGATTGAGCGCTTCCTGTCGCGTGGCGTGCATCGAATCCTGCAGTTGGACGTCACTCGTGGAGGCGAAGACATGGACAAGTTCAGCACCGGAATCTAACGCGGCCGTGATGTCTTCATCGACGACACGCGCCAGTCCACAGACTGTCGTGGTGGTTGCCTCGGCAATATCTCGGACGGCTTCGAACTCGGCATCCGAATTCACCGGGAACCCTGCCTCAATCACATGGGTGCCCATGTCGTCGAGAATAGCGGCGATTTCTCGTTTATCCTCGTAACTGAAGGATGTTCGCGGTGATTGCTCGCCGTCGCGGAGAGTGGTATCGAAAATTCGTGCTGTATCGATCTCTGAAGTACTATCTAACGTGCCCTGGAAGAACTCGATCCGCCGGCGAAGCCGACGTATCCTCTTGCGATGTCATTGCAAGTTGGTCAAGTGCACTACACCTATTTAAAGCTGTCCTTGCATCATCACCATTCGACCAATCCACCCAGCCGCCATGCCACATAACACACAATTCGAACGTATTCGATGATTGGAACTCTCCGTTTCAGAGCACGACAGCACAGCCATCTCCGGAGATAAACAACGATGACGACCAGTCTCGACACACCAACTCGGCTATGAACTGAATAGGAGTCCCATGAGATGTCTCGTGTCTCTGGCTGCCAGAAGTGTCACGTTTAACTCAGTCCCTCCTGTTGACGTAGCTATGTTACGGAGTTACCAGGGAACAAAGCCGGATGTGGCCGAAAGCGCGTACGTCGATCCAGCAGCCGTCGTTATTGGTGACGTGACAATTGAAGCTAACGCGAGTGTCTGGCCGAATGTGACGATACGCGGTGACCACGGCCCGATCACACTCCGTGAGGGCGCGAATATTCAAGATAACGCGGTCATTCACGAAGGGGCTGCCATCGGGTCGTATGCGACAGTCGGCCACACCGCAATCGTCCATAATGCCACACTGGAAGAACGGGCATTGGTTGGCATGCACGCAACAGTGCTTGATCGATCCGTGATCGGCGAACGCGCGATGGTCGGTGCCAACAGCCTCGTCACCGAAGATACCGAGATCGAAGCCAAAACGCTGTATGCAGGGACACCAGCCGAGAAAATCAAGGAAGTAGAGAACTCGCCGTGGGCCTATGCTGGCGATCGGTACGTAGAGCTTTCACGCGAACATATGGAGCACTCCGAGAGCATTGATGAGTAGCTTCGGGGAACCAATCGAAGCCACCGGATATCGGATCAGTCAGCGAAATACGTGCGTGTGCGTCGTTTTCCTTCGATGACAAACCGGATGCGGTCAATCAGTGTTTTATTCCGCATGGTAAACGAGCTTGCCGGTTCGAAGATGACGTGACTGTCGGCGGGGCGACATCGGCCTCGGATAAGGCGTTGCCCTAATTTATCGAGTGCTGGGGTATGCCAATGACAGAGGAGACATCCTGGTTGACCAGGTGCAACATCGAATGGCACATCGAGTGCGGCGGTGGCGCCGTTGATCTGGATATCTGAAACTGAACGGGTTGTTGGCCAGCCGTCTGAGTCGACAATGGTGAATGCGAGTCTGTCATATGCATTGGCCTCATCGGTGTCGATGTTTTCTGCGGGCCAGGATGGGAGCGACCCACATGTGCTGGTGAGCGGTTCGATCGCAATCGGCGTGACTTTCACGATGACGCGTAATGCATACCAGCCATAGAGAAAGCGGCCGAGTCGGGATTCGAGGATCGTCGCCGTTGTGGTGACCGATTCGCGTTTCGGAGAGTGCGGCTCGTGGTTGATGAGCGATTGGATGTACGTTGCATTTTCTTCGAGGTCGTCGTCTTCGATTGTGCCCCGGCCGTACAGCAGGAATGAGTCGTCGGGCGTATAGAACAGCATTGAGAGTCGAGGATTGTCGTAAATTGTAGTGATTTTCCCGGCGAATGCTGGGGGTGAACTCACGACGACGTCGCCTGATTCCGGGTCGTAGAATGGACTCAATGGGAAGGTTTGGGGACGATTAGTGGTCGCTGTGGCAACTTCGACAGCAGGGGCGGTATACACCGCCTCTTTGATTCGGCGGCGGTCGGGGTCCCGGCCCGGGGGGCGAGGTGGTGGCATGCTTTCTGGAGGCAGGCCCGGTCCCTTAAATCGTGAGATTGTGGGGGTGCTGTGAATGTGGTGTTCGATGGCTCGGTTGGGAGTGAGTGGAGGGGGGGTTACGTTGGGTGAGTGGTGTCGGTCGGGGGTGTATCGATGTTGATGAGGCCGTAGGTGGCGCCGAGGAGGATGCCGTAGAGGAGGTGGGCGACGGCGACGGAGATGATAACTAAGGCGGTGCCAATGGCTGCTGGGAGGGGGAAGATGGGGTCGGGGACAGTTTGTGTGCCGCGGAGGTGCATGGTGGCTGGCAGCATCACGCCCGCGGTGACAAGGCCGACGGCACTGGCGTAGATGATGCCACTGACGATGTACATGCCGACAGAGCGGATGCGTTCGCTGATTGCTGCTCGGGAGACGAGGAAGGTGAAGCCGAGGGCGATGAGGATGCTGTTGAGGAGGTGGACGATCCAGCCGCCTGTGACGGTTGGCCAGCCGTAGAGGGCACCGATGAAGCTCATGACGTTTGCGCCGAGGTGGAGGATGAGACCCATACCGAGGCCGGCGATGAGTCCCGCAGTGGCGCCGGCGCCCCATGTCGACCGCATCGATTCTGTTCTCCCGATGAGGACGTTTTTTGTGCCCATGCCAGCCACTATGTCATTTGATAACAAATAACCATCGACAGTGAATGGCTCAACGCGTAATAAACGTCAGGAACCCTCAGCCATGGGGCTCGTCATGAAAGCCTTCAATCCCGTCGAGATCGAGGACAAATTCCGGTGTGAACGCAGCAGCGGGCGTTTCAAAGCCAACAAAGTCACCCGATAGCACCCGTTCAACAGCAGTCGTTGCGGCATCCACTGTTAATGCGTATGTTTCCGGGGTTTGCAACCGAGAAGTGACCTGGGAGTCACCATCGCTCGCTTCACCCCACACATAACACGATCCCTGCTCGCGGTCCTCGGCGCTCGGTCCCGAGACAGTTGAACGAATCACCGACTGGAGTGTTCGCTTCACCGGCTCAACTTCAAAAACCTGGAGAGCTACCCGACCAAATCGAAGACCATTGGCCGCAAGCCGCGGCAGTGATGTATACACCTCAATGTTCTCGATGCCCGTCGTATAATACGCGGTCGAGACATCACCCCACGGGATCGTGACAGCCGTTCGTGGCCCCCGACCGAAGTCAATCTCACGCGTTTCATGTGCCGCCGGGACGCGCTGTATCTCCCCGTTCCGCCGAATCCGACCCCCCTTCCCAGCATGCTCAACCATCGAGGCAAGGGTTCCCCCAGAGAACGTTCCAGAGGCATCAAACCCCAACCGTAGCTGGGTGGCTTCTGGCAGTCGATCATGGAGATGACCAGCCAGACAGTCTGTCGGAACCACGTCAAATCCAACACCAGGGAGCAGGCAGATCCCGGCTTGTTCCGCTTCACGGTCCCGTTCGGCAAGTGCCTCGAACACCTCGAGTTCACCCGTGATATCCAAATAATGGGTCTCCGTTTCCAGACACGCCGACACGAGTGACTCATATGTGTCCACAAATGGTCCGGCACAATTCAAAACGAGATCTACATCATCAAGATGATCAACTGTCTCTGTGAGAGAGAAACTCCGATGCTCACAGCCGAGCGTGTCGCCTAGATGTTGCGATTTGACTGAATTTCGACCGGCAACGATTGGATCGAGATCACGCGAAACAGCCTCTTTAGTAATGAGTTCCCCCGTATATCCGTAGGCACCGTACACCAGCCAGGTCATACAGTGAGGTCATGACGCGAAGGGTGAAAAATCCCGCTTGCCGACGACGTAGGCTTAACCCTTTGGAGAGCGCACCGGGAGATATGACACAGCGCGATGTGGTCGTCCCCGGTGAAATGGACTCCATTACAGATATCACTGAATTAGCTGAATTTGCTGAAGCTAAAGGGTTTGACCGGATTTCGCTGCCAGAGGTCACCGGCCGGGACGGCGTCACGTTGTTGGGAATGTTAGCGGAACGAACTGACAGGATTGGACTCTCGAATGATGTGTTCTCGCCATACGGTCGGTCACCAGCAATCCTGGGACAAACAGGCGTCACCCTCCAGGAACTCAGCGGCGGCAGATATCGCATGGGGCTCGGAGCGTCATCGCCGGCCCTCACTGAACGGTGGCATCTGGCCGAGTTCGATCGCCCGCTACGTCGGTTACGCGAAACCATCGACATCATCAACCAAGTCACGAGTGGCGAGCAGATTGACTACGATGGCGATTTTTTCGCTGGTGGTGGGCTCCAACTGCGTGGCCCCTCGCCAGCGGAGGTCCCGATCGATGTTGCCGCATTGGGCCCGAAGGCTGTCGAACTCGCCGGTCGATTCGCGGATGGCTGGGTCCCCCAACTGTTTACACCGGCTGCCCTCCAAGAGCGGCTTACAGACCTGCAGCGCGGCGCCGATCTTGGTGGTCGAGACGCGTCATCACTCCGCGTGGCTGTAACGGTTCGGTCGTGTGCGTTGTCGGACGCCCAACGGGCGCGTGGAATAGCGGCGCGACAAATTGCGTTTATGATTGCTGCCTACGGCCCGTATTATCGTGAGTCTATCGCGAAGCAGGGATTCGAAGCTGAAACAGAGGAGATTCGTCGGGCCTGGACGGGTGGCGATCGGCAGGACGCGGTGGCGGCCGTAAGTGATGAAATGCTTGATGATCTGGTTGCCGTCGGCACACCACAAACAGTACGTGAACGGGTCGCTCGATTTGAGGAGATTGATGGGGTTGACGGGGTACGAATCGGGTTTTTCGGAGAAATGGTGCAGGACGATCGTCGGCAGACGCTGGATGTACTCACGCCAAGTGAGTCCGGATGAAGAGTAGGGCAAAGTAGGGTAGGGGCTGGATGTCGGCGCAACACCCCCTCGATAAAACTCATGATAAACCATTAAGTATTCTGCGGTCGTTGGTTGATTCCCCACCTGGGGAGGATGACACCAATGAGCCCCACCCACCCCTCGAGACAATCATATGTCACTCTGGATTGTTACGTCAGGGCCGACGCCATTTCAGACCCCGTGGAGTCCCGCGTTGAGACAATTCAGGCACTGACCTCGGAAGGACCCGTGAACGAAGTGACAGTCCAAGCATGGCCGAGTGAAATCATCATCTCACCGATGACCGCAGACCTTGAAGTCATAGAATTATATCGGACATTCGAACGCTGGGCAACCCAATGGTCTGTCCGCCTCAACCCAGCCTTTACCTTGGAAACTCGGACCTCCACAATTACCGATGAATCGCATGAAGTCCTACGACCCCCGGCCCTCTGTCTCTCGGTCTCGATCGATGGTCGCCTGATGGAAGTCTTCCCCCACCGAACGGGGAACACCACATACACCGTCGAAGATGCAATTGACGCCCTCACTGATGATGCCACGCCGGTCAACACGAATATTCGAACACCAAGACAAACAGGAGACTGCCCGGCGTGTAACAGCCCCCTCCTCAACGGACAAGGCCTGTATGAATGCAAGACATGTGGCTGGGTCGCAATCGCCACCGGGCCCGACCAGTATCGACAAACAATGCCACCAACACGCCACGACGCACGAACAAACGTTTCCGATCAGACGGAGTCCACTGCCACGCTGACCGAATCCGGACACGATCCCATCGGCTGATTATGCTTCGGAGAGGGCCTCCGCGATGTGTTTAGCCCTGGCAATGTGGGCGTCCGCCGTCGAATGCCCCGTTTGTTCAATCTCATCAAGTAGCTCAACGACGATAGCGGCACGGTCACGTTGAACATCGCGGTCGCAGTCCCGGAGATCTGCCGCAACAGCCTCAGCTTCACCCAGAATACGGCGAGCTCGCCGCCGAAGCGGGAGCTCTGCAGTCGCCGCGAGCTCCCGATACAGACGGTCCGCATCGGTCATAATCGATCCTTCGCCCGGGCAATATCGCGCGGCGTATTGATATTCACCCGCCAACCATCAAGCCGGATAGACTCGACTGAGGCGTCGTGATCGATGAGCCACTGAATGGCGTCAGTGAGTTCAAATTCGCCGGACTCTGCACGCTCGATATTCCAACACGCGTCAAAAATCCCAGGAGAAAACGCAAAACAACCGGTTGTAGCAATCCGTGACGGCGGGTCTTCGGGCTTTTCGACAATACCCGTTATTTCGCCACCAGTCACCTCGAGGACCCCGCCTCGTTGCGCCCGAGGCAGTGGAACCTCATCAACGAGTAACGTTGCGTCGGCGTCCGTCCTGTGGTGGGTGGCGATAACGTCGGTGAGATTCCCCCGGACGATGTTGTCACCATTCAGCTGGAGAAATGACGCTGTGAGAGCTGGTTCAGCACGGCGTACGGCATCTGCCAGGCCTGCAGGCGGTGATTGCTGAACGTACTGTATAGGGATATCATTAAACTGGTTTCCATACTGGGCTTTGATTTGATCGCCACGGTATCCGATGACAACCACATAGGTATCGACGTATGGCTCCAGCGCGTCAAGCACGTGAGTCAACAGAGGGGTGTTCGCAACCTCGACGAGGGCTTTCGGCCGATCAGCGGTCAATGGTCGAAGTCGCGTGCCTCGCCCTGCTGCGGGGACGAGTCCCTCCATACAGCGTCTGTGAGTCGGCTGGGGAAAAGTACCTGGGGCCCGATGAAATAACCAACCGTTACGTCGCTATAACAACATAATTATTATTAATGCTGTATCGTTATGAACAGGTGCCGCATGTACCAAATCACCTGCGACAGTTGCGGTCAGTTGGGCTTCCATCCATCCCGTATTGCCGCTGAATCCCGCGCAGAAACACATACGCGCGACACTGGGCACGACTGCTCAGTCACCACGATGGACGACGTCTAAGACCACCACGTCAACGCCGCTGCTCGTTCTCACCGACACTCCAGCCATCGAACCCCGCGAGCCATATCCTCACTGACCGAAGAGAGATGACCCCATCAGCCACGCCACCACCTATGCCTAAACATACCTGGCCGACGCAGGCTAACCCCACCAGTCATGAAAGAGAGCAGAGACGACTGCATCCCTACCGAACCCTACCATGGGAAGGCGTCACACTACGCCCTCCTTACCCGCGCGCGACAACACCAGTACTCAAGCCAACCACTCAGGATGGCTTACACGCCGGCCGTGACACCGCCAGGTTTCTCGTAGAACTACGTGATCATTTTTCGGACAACGAGTTGGAGCGACAAGGGAGATATTTCTGCATCCGGAGCCTACTCCTGTCGTATGTCGACCCGCATTGGATTCACTGGCGACGTCATGCTGGGTCGAAATGTGGACAAACAGCAATACCACCGACCGGTCGACGCCATCTGGGACGATGTCCTCCCCCAACTCCGCGGGCTCGATGGCCTCATCATTAATCTTGAATGCTGCCTCTCAACCCGCGGCCAGCCCTGGCGAGAAACCTATCGACCATTTCACTTTCGTGCCGACCCCGAGTGGGCTATCCCGGCACTCACCACAGCCACGGTCGATGTCTGTTCGCTGGCGAACAATCATATCCTCGATTACGAAAAACCAGCCCTCGTCGATACCATCCAGCACCTCGACCAGGCAAACATCGCCTATAGTGGTGCCGGACGCACTAGCGAAGAGGCTCTCCAGCCGGCTGTCGTCTCCATCAACGCCCTCGATGTGGCCGTTGTCTCTCTGACGGATAACACGCCAGAATACGCTGCTGGACCACACTCCCCCGGAACCGCCCACATTGAGATAGACAGCCACGACGAGCACACAATCGAGAAAGTCCAGAAAGCACTTTCGCTCGCCGCAGAGCACAATCCAGATTTACTGGTTGCCTCACTCCATTGGGGGCCGAATATGGTTGAGGAACCCCCGGAGTCCTTCCGAGAATTCGGTCGATGGCTCATCGACCGTGGCGTGGATGTCATCCATGGCCATAGTGCTCATGTCTTCCAGGCTATTGAAGTCCATGAACACCGCCCGATTTGTTACGATATGGGTGATTTTATCGACGATTATACCGTCGACGATACCCTCCGCAACGACCGAAGTTTCCTCTATGAACTCATCGTCACCGATAGTGGCCGACCAACCGAACTCAAACTCCATCCCATCGAGATCCGCGATTACGCAGTCCATCACGCCTCCGTCGACACGGTCGAGTGGTGCCACGACCGGGTACATGACCGGACGGACGGATTTGAAACGACCTATCATCGAGACGACGAAACACTCATCGTCGACCTCAACGGACAGTGATCCACCCCTCAACCGGCGCCCCGTCAATCAGTGAAGTCACTAATATTTCGGTCATACGGGATGACACGCGGGATATCATCGTCCGCAATCGTCGATGGGTCATCGCGCCGCGCCATCGCCTCCTCGATATATGGCTCTAACCTAGCCTGCTTGTTGGCTTTCCGCTCGGGTTCTCCAGCGTGGAATTCCGGCATGACCGAGTCAGCGAATAACTCCAAGGAGTCACAGATATGTTCATGGCGATTATTTCCGCCCTGTTGGACGAGAATCACTTGGTCGACGCCCGCGTCAGCGAAGCCACGGAAATGCTCTCGTAACGCATCAGGAGTTCCAATCGCGCTGTCGACGACACTGTCAGCGAATGCATCCGCGCCACCAGCCGCCGTGAACTGTCCCCACAAATCAGTCTTCCCTGGCTCGTGGCCCCCCATGGCATAATAATGCGCGAGACCATACTGGAAGAATGCAAAGCCTTCTGCGCCCCGTGCAACGGCGACATCATGGTCCTCGTGACACGAAAACCCGGTGACCATCGCGACATTTGGGTTCACCTGACGCCCAATGGGGACACACTCGTCTTTGAACGTTTCATAATAGATATCTGTCCACGCGTCTGCCTCGTTGGGGTCTGTGAATGCAAAACACAGCGCGCCAACACCCCGACGAGCAGCTTCTTTAATCATTTCTCGCGTCGAACACGCCATCCAGAGGGGTGGATGCGGGTCCTGGACGGGCTTCGGAATCACGTTCCGTGGCGGCATCTCAAAGTACTCACCGTCATGACCCGGATACGGTTCAGTCACCATCATCTCGACAGCCTCCCGAGTACACTCCCGCCACATCCCATACTTCTCCTCGCGAGACACACCAAAGCCATCTAGCTCAACCCGTGAAGCTGATTCGCCTGTCCCGAACTCGACTCGGCCGTCCGACACCAGATCCAAGGTCGCAATTTGTTCGGCGACTCGCGCCGGATGGTTGTACGCCGGCGGCATCAGCTTAATCCCATGCCCGAGACGAATCTCGTTGGTTCGCTGGGCCGCGGCTGCAAGGAACACTTCTGGAGCCGACGAATGAGAATATTCCTCAAGGAAATGGTGCTCTACTTCCCACACATAATCGATACCGAGACGATCCGCAAGTTCGACCTGTTCGAGGGCCTCCCGATACAGTTGATGCTCATCAGTCTCCGCCCAGGGACGCGGGAGTTGATGTTCGTAGAAAATCCCAAATTCCATACCCCATACACTACGGATACCACCAAGTACTGACTGCCGTGGATATGCGGCCCGGTTTCAGCAGCGTCCCAAGCCAGCTAATACACCATCGCTATGTCGGACATTGTCTAGCGATTGTCTTACGGATAGCTTTCCCGCGATTCCGACACCTATACGTGGCGATAACCGCCGTATATGTCTCCCAGAGACACCCCCGCCTGTCACCCAAATCCAGTATTCGCACAGAGTGATCGATGTCCATACAACGCGATACCGTCATCGGTGTTCTCGCGAGAGGACCAATCAAATGTTCACCGCCAGGTGGGAACGATATCGAGTCAGGTGAGCGATAAACGCTTGTAGCTGCCCGATGAGGGACGCAATAGGATGACTGAACCGGCACCGATGGAGTGGCCGAGTGCCCTCGACACACCGGCGGCCAAACTCGAACCTTTCGACTGGTACCGGGACATGCGAGAGGAGGGTGGTGTCCAGTACGATGAAAATCGGGCGTGTTGGGATGTGGTCGATTACGAGACGGTCGTTGCTGTCCTCCAAGATGCGGACACCTACTCGTCAGTCACTGTCCCAGAGACCGAAGGTATGGGGCTGCCGTCAATGTTGAATGCCGATCCACCGCAGCATACCAAGCTCCGAGAGCCAGTTGAAGAATACTTTCGACCGGGAGCGATCCGCTCGCTCACAGAACAGATTCGGGAGACGACCGTCGATCTCTTGGAGACCGCTGAATCAGATAGTGGCCAGATTGATATTGTGAATGATCTGGCATGGCCGCTCCCGATTCATACAATAGCAGAATTATTGGGCGTTCCACCGGATGATCGCAGCCAGTTTAAAGAATGGTCAGATGCGGTGATCGCCGGCCCGCAACTGACTGATGGGGATTACACAGAATTAGAGACGCGGCGGTCGGAGGCAGCGATGGCACTTGCGGAGTACTTTGCTGACGTCTGTAGGCGGCGTCGGGAAGACCCGGGCGATAATCTCATTTCGAAGGTGCTGTTGGAGACGGAGTTGACCGACATGGAACTGCTGGGCTTGTTCCGGTTGCTGCTTGTCGCCGGCAACGTGACAACGACAAATCTCATCACCAACACCATCTGGTGTTTGACGAACGCCGATGTACTGGACATCGTCCGGGATGACCCAGCCCGGGTCGATGATGCAATAGAAGAAACACTCCGGTTTCGGTCACCGGTGCAACGGACGGTCCGGCGTGCAACCACATCGACAACGCTTGCCGGCGTGCACCTCGAACGAGATGACCGTCTCTCAGTCTGGCTTGGTGCTGCAAACCGAGATCCAGCACAGTTTGATACACCAGATGTATTCGACCTTGATCGGACACCCAATCCACATGTGGCGTTTGGGCGGGGGATCCATGTCTGTCTCGGTGCCCCACTCGCACGGCTGGAAGCGCGTGTTGCCCTGGAAACTATGTTGGACCGATACAGCCATCTTGACCCCGTTGATGCGAGCAATACCCCGGTCGCAAGCCCCTTCATCTACGGTGTCAGGTCGTTCCCTGTCACGATTACTCCCGCAGACAGCTAGCGCGTACGTTCCAACACCAGTAGACGGCCAGCTCCGATAGAGTTATCTGGCCGAACCAGAGGTGAAGGGATCGCCTCATCGGCCAGCGGGTTGACAGAGAAGTGACGGAGGTGGTATGGCGTCGTTGAACTACGGTGTCCTTGACCCGCAGTGTTAGGGTGGCGTGAGAGGGGATGAGGTGGTGGTTCTGATGGATGGATTTGGCTGTTCCCTGGGTGTACTGGTGTCGTCGCTAGTGTTTTTCACAGCATGAAAAGACTGAGTGCCCATTATGGGTATACACGAATAACTACGGGTATGGTCGCAGAGACCTTGAAGTACCTATGAGTACGGAACCAACCGGGGGCACGTCCGTGGAACAGCTCTATCGTGAGTTCACGGACGCCGAACCCATGACCCAAGAGACCGAGACGGAACCTACACACCAAACCGAAGAAGTCGTAACCACCGTTACTGACCAGCTCTTCCCGGGCGGTACGTTCCGGTTCAATGAGGAACTGGTGAAAAACGCATTGGACGAACTGTTACTCGTCCTTGTGGCACTCCGCAACGAAGAAACCCATGGAAAGGGGTTGATGGAAGATCTCTCCCGACTATTTGATGCTCGATTGAGTCCAGGAACGGTCTATCCACGCCTCCATGAACTGGAAGAGGACGAAATCCTCGAAATGCATGAACTCGTTCGTACAAAGGAGTACCGCATCCAAGACGATGATGCTGCCCGGTCGCTTGTCGAAGCGGCGATGGCCCAACACCTGGCACTCGGCTTTGTGTTCTACTCAGCGCTCGAAGACCTGTAATACTCCTCCGGGCCACCGACGGCCGGATGTCTCGTTGATCGATCAGTGACCACCAGCGCAAGCCAACAGGCACAGGTCACTCTCGGAACCAAGTCATACGAGAAGGCATGCCGTCGATTGTAGAGCGAGAGGAATTCTGGGTGCGGTGTTGTTTAGCTGCTGAGGTGAGTGCGAATTTCGTTTTGGAGTGCCTGTTGTTGGAATGGGGGCGTGATGACGCCTGCAGCGCCTGCCTGACGAGCTCGTTGTATCACCGAATGGCTCTCTGCGCCGAGACAAATAACGACCGGTGTCTGTGAGTCCTCTTGCGTGATTTCGGCTGTCGTCTGGATGCCATCCTGCATCGGGAGATCGACATCGAGTATCACCACATCCGGCGTATGGGTATTGTACATATCGACGGCTTCAACGCCGTTTTCTGCCGTCCCGATAATGGAGAACGTAGGGGTCAAACTCGCCCGGAGGAGGTCCCGGAGAAACGCAGTGGACGCAGCTATCAGGACTGCCGACTCCGTCTCTCCATGGCCATCTGTATCGGGACTCATGTGCGCGACCCACCTCGCCAATCCAGATTATCGAATCCGTCGACTCTGAGGTCCTGTCCTCGATCGTTAGGTGTCATGTCGCGATTCCTCCTGGATTGCGGCGACCAAATCAGCGATCGAATCATCCGGTGTCAACTCATAGTCGGTGAGTAACTCGGCCAGATTGGGCAGCGGTTCACTCCCGAAGTCTGCTTCGCGAAGCAGAATCGCAACCACTTCATCAACCGGCGTATCGTCCGTGATATGTCGTGCATACCACAGGACGAGCCCTTCAAATGTCGCCACCACGTCGTTCGAAACTGCCCGATGGCGAACCGACTCTCCGTCAAATCGAGCGACAATATCGATGCCATACCGGGCATCTGCCCGAGCAAGTTCCTCCGCCAGGACGGACCGCGCCACTTCTGGACTACGCGGTGCGTTCTCAGCCCGACGTGATGCCGCCTGGGTGTCGGCTTCGTGCTCGTCATCCACTGGTGACGAGTTCGGATCAGTATCATCAGCAGCCGTCTCAGATCGTGATTGTGGTGGGGTAGGTGCGCCGCCGCCTGGTGAGACAACGTATCGGCCTTCGTCATCCAATTCCTCGACATATTGACTATCGGAGATATCGAGTTCTTCAGGAGTCAGTACTTTCCCGCCCTCAGACCCGGTTTTCCGCTCGGAGGGAATATCCGGATCGACATGACTAGGGTCATCCCCATCAGCATCGGCATCGGCATCAGCATCGGAGTTGTCTTGATCACTCATAGTCGGTGACGCCCCGTTTCACGGCCGGAATGGAAGGATCGCCTCGTTGCCGAGTACACTCACGGCAACCCGGTGGTCCTGATCGGTGTCGATCGCGTGATCGATGTGGATCCGGACCACCGATCCTTGCGGCCATCCTGCGTCATTCGAACCGTCGGCGCGCTCAACAGTAATGTTTTCCGGCGAGATAAAGACCCCGTCTACAAGCACGTCTACTTGACGACCAGCAGCCTGTAAATCGGTCGATCCGGTGTTCTTCACTAGAATCGTGATGTTGCCGTCCGTATCACTGTAAATCGCGTTGCTCCCTGTATCACTAATGATCTCGATATCTGTCGCGATAGAATCGCTGACTTCGTCGCTGTGCTCGGTGACCGATTGGCTGACGCGATCAACTTCTGTGACGAGCGTCCCCGCCACCCCTGCAGCAACAACCAGACTCGCAATGAATAACACGAGATGTGAGACAGATACACCGCTCATGTCACGATGTCCTCCGAGGCATCAGCAATCCCCGTCTCCGTGACAATCTTGACCCGGCCGGGTTCTTCGCCGGAGTCGATCGTGATTTCGAGAAGCTCACCAGCGAGCCACACATCAGTATCCGTATCTCCATCCTGTTTCGCTGGGCCTTGATAGACCGTCGTCGCCGGCACGGACTGGTAGGTACCATCAACGATGACATCGGTTTCATTCACTGTCAACGCGATTGTTCCATCGTTTACCACGTCAATCGTCAGCTCCCCGCTGGTGGCGTCATAGGTTGTGTTGGTAATCCGGATATCGGTGTTTTGCTGCTCTAAGATCCGTTCAGATTGGGTTGATTGAGCGTCACTTACGCGGTAGTTACTGTCGACGATCGCCGGGAACATCACGCCAAAGGCTACGAGGACACCGATGAAGATAATCGCCATAGAACCGCTCACGCTGAATCCCATCGTCGTGTCTGTCTCGTATGTATCTGGCGTGTGGTTGCAGTACGCTTGTTCACGGGTCGGTTCTTCCTGCTGAGCTGTGGGGTCCGATGCTCGCTATGTAGCGAGAAATGTGAAAGTCGGACGTGGACGACTCTGGTTACAGCCGGTAGTCTCCGTCGTGCGTGAGGGAGTCAGGGACGCTGACTATGATCGTCCGCTGTGAACCTTGCGGAGTCGTAATGAGGAGCTCCGCGTCTTCACTCGACTGTAACGAGTCTTCGACGGCTCCTTCATCGGTGCCATTCAACTCTAAGGTGACCTTGTAGCGGTCTGCGTTATCACTCAAGATGTTATCTCCTTCAGCTTCAGCGGTCACCACCGAAAGGTTATAGTTACCGCTAGCGACATCGCCGCTGTTGTCGTGAGTGAGTGTAGCGGCACCATCTGGGCCGAGGTAGTCAATTGTCATCTCGCTGAGGTTGATGTCGTCTGCTCCGGGTGACTGAGAGACGACTACCTCGATGTCATCGACTTGGCCGCTCGATGCGTTACCGAGGACGCTTTCAATGTCGAGATTATCGGATACTTGTTGTGTACTCTCTTCGCCTGTTGCTTCTGCTTGGGTTTGCAGGAACCCGGCGGTGTTGATCAGCACGCCTGCCGCAATGGCCGCTACGAGGACCAACGCGATGAACACGATGAGGGTACCAATACCAACCTGGCCGCGGTCGTCGTCTGTGTTGAATATGTATTCTTTCATAGTACTACACCTCACAATCGGACGGTGTCACCGTCATCGAAGTATTTCGGTACCATAAGCGTCTCAACAGTTTGCCCACCAGCGGCCGTCGAGACGGTCAAGTCGACTGACTCACCCTTCTCGAATGCGGACAACTCGTCGTGTCCGTCTGCATCGATTGTTATCTCGATCCGATCTTCATTATTGGCCAACACGTAATCATCAGAACCGGAGATGCCTGACGTTGAGACGTTATCATGGTCAATAGTGAGGACTGCTGCGTCGCCTTCCTCGGGTAACACTTCGAAAGTCGACTCATTTAATGACACGAAATCAGCGCCGGGTGCGAGCGACACCGTCAGGTTAACGGTATCGATGTTTCCAGTACTATCTGTGTCTTCACCGTTCGTGGATTCGATGACGACCCG
Organism: uncultured Natronomonas sp.; assembly: GCA_964609565.1. Lineage (GTDB taxonomy): Archaea > Halobacteriota > Halobacteria > Halobacteriales > Haloarculaceae > Natronomonas. The sequence continues at coordinate 1,798 of CAZSSY010000054.1, read as the reverse complement.
GTCGGATACTTGTTGTGTACTCTCTTCGCCTGTTGCTTCTGCTTGGGTTTGCAGGAACCCGGCGGTGTTGATCAGCACGCCTGCCGCAATGGCCGCTACGAGGACCAACGCGATGAACACGATGAGGGTACCGATCCCCACCTGACCGCGATCCTGCGGTTCGGTTTCTGTCTCGAACATACTTGGTTGCCACGCCCGGCGGGCTCCTGCTGACAGGAAACGCTGTATCCTGTCGGCGGACCACTACGGACGTTACCCGTCAGTTCTCCCTAATATCCCCTAAAAGCGGAGAGAGATTTGTCATTCGTAATGATGGCCGAATTGGGGGATAATACGGAGGAAAGGTTTAATGCACCCGAATGACGGAACCGGGGTGATCCCGAAGCATCACGATAGATCTCTCTGAGTTGTGATGCGATGAAGCGTCCTATGTGAGCAATGACTGGTAGTTAGATCCATAGTTTCTCTGGTGCGTGCGTGTATAACGCGGATGTCGTGCAATGCAGTGGTGGAAATGACGGTGTGATTGTCGTCAGGAAACTGCTTTACCGTTCGATATGACCCGAATGTCTTTTTGTAGATAGGAGATAGGGTGGGCTGTGATGAATGGGTCGCCAGCCGAGACCGACCCCACGACGGATACGCAGGAGGCAGGCCTTACTGGCCATGACGTCCTCCGGGGACTCATTTATGCTCCTGGTCGAGTGACACTCGCTGTTTTTGTCCTCGTTTCGTATCTCTGGTTGGCAGTCTATATGGGGTCAACCGTCGCTGGTATCCGTGCTGACCCGATTGCCAGCGGTGATTGGATGACGCTGTTGTTTACAGCGTATGCCTTATTCTTCGCGCTGGCGTTGGCGCATCGAATCCTCCGGATTGGCCTCAGTGAACTGACGAATGAATATCTGATCGATGTCGTTGGCCTCACCTGGTTGACTGCATTCTACTTCGTGTGGATGCTCGCCCGTGAGCCCGTCGCACCCACAACGAGTGTTGACGATCTTTCCGGGCCAGTATTTGCTGGTGACCCATCAGCGATTGTAGCGGCAAGCATCGTGGGAGTAACAGCACTCGCCGTGGCGCGCGTCATCGCCCGGCCCCGTTCCGATACCCCGTTGTTCCAATCAAGTTTCCGGGCAGCAGCAGTCACGTTCCCGGGTGTTTTAACCGCGATTATCGTTGTTCTCCAGCCTGCGTCGCACTCACTCCTTTGGCTCGGCATCGGGGGCGTATTTGTCGGGACAATCGTCGGGGGATTACTCCATATACAGTCGATTGTTGTCTGGACGGTGAAAGGCCTCTTTGCGGTATGTACGCTCGGCGTGTGGGCAGTTGGCGCTGTGATCTGGGTTTTCACGCATTGGTCACGGCCACCGAATCACCATATCGTGTTCTCCCAAGTCGGTGTCAGCCCGACAACGGCAGACACAGACGACGAAATGGACGTTGATACTGATACACCCCTGCTCGCCGCTGATATTGAGAGCCCGATTGCATGGGTGTGTGGCGAGGATATCATTACTACAGACGCTGAGAACACGGATAAAACGGGTGAGTGAGGCGTCGGGGGTATCGAAGCAGGCGGTCACATCAGTATCGGAGTATCAGACCCGGCTTTTTCTCTATAAGTCACTGGCCATAGGGGCTGGGAATATGTCATCTTCTGGCAATGTGACCAAGAATCCAGATTAGTTATGGTAATTCTTGTGTGAGGATGGTTCGCAGTTCCAGTGATGTTGATGGCTGTAATCGCGACACGGTGGAACGAGGCGCGAGTTGGTGAGAACCAGGCTGTATT